>NZ_CP104209.1:1390000-1737500 GCF_025244765.1 Empedobacter stercoris
CGACCGATTCCTAATTCTTCTAATTTTTTTACCAAAGATGCTTCTGTATAACGAGCAGCAGGACGAGAAAATCGTTCCGTACCGTTAATTTCATCCGCTTTCAATTGCTCATTTACTTTTACGCTTGGCAACAATACTTTGTCATCATCCGTATCTTCGTCATCATGCGATTCTTGATAGACTTTTAAGAAACCATCAAAAACAATCACTTCTCCTTTTGCTTGAAAAATAAAGTTGTTTTTGTTGTTATCAATATCAATGATTGTTCGCTCTAATTCGGCATTTGCCATTTGAGAAGCAACTGTACGTTTCCAAATTAATTCGTATAGTTTACGCATCGAATCGTCTGCATTTATCGAATGATTTTCGAAATGCGTAGGACGAATTGCCTCGTGCGCTTCTTGTGCGGAAGAGTTTTTATTTTTATACTTTCTGATCTCAACATATTTGTTCCCGTAAGCAGATTCTATCTCTGCTTTAACTGCAGTTAATGCATCATCAGATAAATTCACACTATCCGTTCTCATATAGGTAATATGCCCAGATTCATACAACTGTTGCGCTACACGCATTGTTCTCGAAACAGAAAAACCTAATTTACGAGAAGCTTCTTGTTGCAATGTAGATGTTGTGAATGGTGCTGAAGGCGTACGTTTTGCAGGTTTTTTCTGTAAATCATTTACTTTAAAATCTGCTCCAACACATGTTGCTAAGAAATCTTCAGCTTCTTTTAACGTTGAAAATTCTTTTGTTAAAACTGCTTTTAATGTTCTTCCTTCATTTGTTTCGAAAATTGCGATGAATTTGTATGATGAAACTGGAACAAAGTTTTGAATTTCTTTTTCGCGCTCCACAATCAATCGAACAGAAACCGATTGAACACGTCCTGCTGATAAACCTGGTTTGATTTTTTTCCATAAAATTGGTGACATCTCAAAACCAACTAATCGATCCAAAACACGACGAGCTTGTTGTGCATCTACCAAATTCTCATCAATTTCACGTGGATTATCTACTGCACGTTGGATAGCTTTTTTCGTAATCTCATTAAAAACAATACGTTTTGTATCCTTTTTTTCTAACCCAAGAACGTGATATAAGTGCCAAGAAATAGCCTCTCCTTCACGGTCCTCATCGGATGCTAACCAAATTGTTTCGGCTTTAGAAGACAATTTTTTTAGTTTACTTACAACATCCTTTTTATCAGGTGTTACTTCGTAGATTGGCTTATAATGATTCTCGATTTCGATTCCCATTCCTTTCTTTGGTAAATCGACTACGTGACCAAAACTTGACTCCACGATAAAATCATCACCTAAAAAACCTTGAATGGTTTTAGCTTTTGCTGGGGACTCAACAATAACGAGATTTTTAGACATATTGTTTTCTTAAAAAATTTCTGCAAAATTAATAACAAAAAAATGAAGCAGCCAAAAATGATTTTCAACTGCTCCATAATTTTATCTATTTCATATAAGGATTGTCCTTATAAATATCTGTTCCGATTTGTTCTATTTCTGATTGTTGATCGTCAAAACCAACCACTTCCCTATACAGTATATACATCATCACGTACACAAATGGAATTGCTGGAATAAGTCCTACACAACATAAAATAAAGCCAAGAATTATAATTGCTATTCCTAATAATAAGACAACAAAGAAACTTCCAAAGTTTTTGAAAGCTAACTTCATACTATAATTTAAGGCTTCTTTTACATCAGCTGATGCAAAAATAATTAATGGAACTGCTAACATCCACATCGTATAAACAATAAAACCTGGAACTAAACATAACGTTAACCCAATACTACCTACAATTTGAACGACTAATGTAACAAGAAAAAGATTCAAGAACTTTCCATCTTTGTAATGAATAAAAATATCACTCAATTCTGGATTCTTTTTATAATCATATTTATAAGCCATTGTATAAATACTATATAATACTGGATACAAAACAGCTGATAAAATATTCGTCAAGAAAATAGACACCATTGCAGAAGTGCTCGAAAAAATTTCTTGGTACATTTCCATTACAGCTTCCGGATCACCACTACTTGCAATTGCTTGAATCTCCTCTTCATCCATAGAAATAGGAAAAACAAGTCCTACCAACATATTCAAAATCCACAAAGTGATAAAATAAATTAACACCGCTAAAATCGCATAACCTGCAATTCCTTTAAAAATATCTCCCGCTTTTTCAACAACTTGACCAGCTTTTAGCTGAAAACCATTCTGAAGCTTTTCTTCTATTCGATCTTGTACTCTCTTATCCATATTTTTTTTTTAAGTATTTCGTTTTCTCAAATCTACAAAATGTTAATAAAATGCAAAAGAAAAATTTACTGCCAATATGTCACATAGTTTTATTATTTTTGCACGATAAAATATCCATTTTAGAATGCATACAGAAGAAAAACATATAGATGAAGCAAGACAAGGAGAAGCTTTGATGACTGCTCCTACACGTAATGCTACAAAGAAATTATTCTTAGAAAGTTACGGATGTCAAATGAATTTCTCAGATAGTGAAATCGTTGCCTCTATTCTAAATAACGAAGGTTACCAAACAACACAAAAAGTTGACGAAGCAGATTTAATCTTATTAAATACATGTTCTATTCGAGAGAAAGCAGAACAAACTGTTCGTAAACGTTTGGCAACTTTGAACGCCATCAAAAAACAAAATCCAAGTCTTAAAATTGGTGTTTTAGGTTGTATGGCAGAACGATTAAAACATAAATTTCTTGAAGAAGAACATTTAGTTGATATCGTTGTTGGACCAGATGCATACCGTGATTTACCAAATTTATTGAATGATGTAGAAGATGGTCGTGATGCAGTAAATGTACAATTATCAAAAGAAGAAACGTATGCAGAAATTTCTCCTGTTCGTTTAGGAGGAAACGGCGTAACTGCTTTCGTTACGATTACTCGTGGTTGCGATAACATGTGTACATTCTGTGTTGTTCCTTTTACTCGTGGTCGTGAACGATCTCGTGATCCACATTCTATCTTAAATGAGTGTAAAGAATTAGCAGAAAATGGATACAAAGAAATCACACTTTTAGGTCAAAACGTCGATTCATATTTATGGTATGGTGGAGGTCCAAAAAAAGATTTCAAAAATGCAACAGACATTCAGAAAGCAACAGCAGTAGATTTTGCACAATTATTAGACATGGTTGCAACGCAATTTCCTAACATTCGTTTACGTTTTTCTACTTCTAATCCACAAGATATGGAAGAAGGCGTATTAGAAATGATGGCGAAACATAAGAATATTTGTAAATACATTCACTTACCTGTTCAATCAGGTTCTACAACTGTTTTAGAACGTATGAATCGTCAACACACGCGTGAAGAGTATTTCGAATTAATTGATAAAATTCGACGCATCGTTCCAGATTGTGCTTTATCTCATGATATGATTGCAGGTTTCTGTGGAGAAACAGAGGAAGAACATCAAGATACTTTATCGTTAATGGAATATGTGAAATATGATTTCGGTTATATGTTCGCTTATTCTGAACGTCCAGGAACACCTGCACACAAAAAAATGCCAGATGATGTTCTACCAGAAGATAAAAAACGTCGATTACAAGAAATCATCGAAATGCAACAAAAACATTCTGCTGAACGTATGAATGCTTATGTAGGAAAAGTACATGAAGTATTAATTGAAGGAAATTCTAAACGTGACGAAAATTTCTGGTACGGACGCAATACCCAAAATGCAGTTTTAGTATTCCCTAAAGTCGAAGGAACTAAAGTTGGAGATTTTGTCAACGTAAAAGCAAATAGCTGTACAACTGCAACCTTAATTGGTGAAATGATTGAAGGATAATTAATTCTTTTTAACAATCAATCTGTCTATATACAACAATAAAATTCGTCAATTCGAGTGATTTTTATTAATGAAATGATTAAAAATTGTATCGAGAATAGATTTTTACCCGAAATGACGGTTTTAATAAGACAATAATTGAAATTTGATAGATCATTTTTCAAAAACCTAAAAAAATAAAACATGGATTCTTTACAAACAATCAAACAACGTTTTGGAATCATTGGAAATAATGTAGCCTTGAATCGCGCTTTAGAAAAGGCCGTTCAGGTTGCACCTACCGACATTTCTGTTCTTGTAATCGGAGAAAGTGGTGTTGGTAAAGAGTTTATTCCAAAAATTATTCACAATCAGTCTGCTCGAAAACACAACAATTATATTGCTGTAAACTGTGGTGCAATTCCAGAAGGAACAATCGATTCTGAATTATTTGGGCATGAAAAAGGAGCGTTTACTGGAGCTACTCAAACGAGAAAAGGGTACTTTGAAGTTGCTGATGGTGGAACAATTTTCTTAGATGAAGTTGGTGAATTACCTTTAGCAACGCAAGTACGTTTGTTACGTATTTTAGAGTCTGGTGAATTTATGAAAGTTGGTTCTTCTGAATTGCAGAAAACCAATGTTCGTGTTGTTGCAGCAACCAATGTAAAACTAAAAGAAGCAGTTGAAAAAGGAAAATTTCGAGAAGATTTATATTATCGATTAAATACTGTTCAAATTGATATTCCTGCTTTACGCGAACGCAAAGAAGATATCAATTTATTGTTCCGAAAATTTGCTTCAGATTTTGCGAATAAATATAGAATGCCACACATCGAGCTATCGCCAGAAGCTCAAAATTATATAGCAAATTATCCATGGCCAGGAAATGTTCGTCAATTACGAAATTTTGCTGAACAGGTTTCGGTCATAGAAAAAGAACGCGTGATTTCGTTAGAGAAAATCATCGAATTATTACCTAATAATTCAAATATGTTAACGGTTACAAGTAAATCAAAAGACGGAAGTTCTTCTGATTTTATGGAACGTGAATTATTGTTCAAGGTTTTATTGGATATGAAAAAAGATTTGAACGATTTGCGTGCATTAACTTTAGATTTGATTAAACACAAAGATGTCGATGATTTTAATGGCAACACACAAGAATTGATTCAACGTGTTTACCAAGATCAAAGCGATACGGAAGAAGATTTTGTTCCAAATCACTATAATTTAGTTCCAACAAATTCAGCTTCAAAAGCACCTGCATATCAACAACCACAATACGATTATTCGAACGACGTGTATGATGTAAGTCCAATTGAGGAGCCAGAATCGCTTTCTTTACAAGATAATGAAAAAGAAATGATCAAATTGGCATTAGAAAAACACAAAGGCAAACGCAAAATGGCTGCTGACGAATTAGGAATTTCTGAGCGTACATTGTACCGTAAAATCAAACAATATCATTTGTAATATGAACAAATTAAAACAAGTTATTCTTAGCATTTTTGCTATTTTTAGTTTAACAGGTTGTATAAAATATTCGCTTTCAGGAGCTGCAATTCAACCAGATTGGAACACAATTTACGTCGCTACTTTTCCGAATTATGCACCGCAACAAAACCCCACGTTAAGTCAAGATTTAACAATTGCTATTCAAGATATTTTCAGAAGTAGAACGAAATTAAAATTAAATTCGAACGAAAATTCTGATTTAATTATCGAAGGTGAAATTACGGGATATGACGTTGTTCCAGAAGCAATTCAATCGAATGATATTGCAGCGAAAAACCGTTTGACGATTTATGTAAAAGTACGATACATCAACAATAAAGACGAATCAAAAAGCTACGACAGAACATTTTCTGCTTTCCAATTATATGACGGAAACGCAATGCTAAGTGCAGTAGAATCGTCAATTGTTCCTTTAATTATTGATGATATTCGCGACCAAGTTTTTGCGTCGATTGCGATGGATTGGTAAAAAAATAACCTTATATTTGAGCAATGACTAGAATTGAATATTTAGTAGCACATCCGTACGAAGTTGAGAAATCGGACATTCCTCTTCTAAAAAAAGAAGTGGAAAAATATCCTTATTTTTATACTTTACGTGCTTTGTTACTTTATGGTTTAAAAAAAGAAAATCATCCATCTTTTGAAGATTATTTAAACAAAACATCAATTCAAAGTAGTAATCGTGTCGATTTATATCATTACATCAATTCTGAACCAATAAAAAAAGAAACAGAAACAATCCCTTTGATTATTGAAGACGAAAAAGTAGAAGAATTAGTTGAAAATAAAATCAATTCTGAAGTTAGTTCAGATGAATCTACAGCTAAAATTGTTGAACAAAACAACGATACAACCGAAGTAACTGATGAGAATATAGAAGAAAACAGAGAGCAATTTGTCAATAATACTGAAATCATTTCTAAAGATAATTCCGACGATGTCAATGAAGATATTGTTGATGAAATGATCGAAAATGATACCGAAGAATCTGAATTGAGAACAGATCATGTGGTTGATATTATTTCGGAAGATGAACTAAACGAAGTCGCTGAAATCACAAACGAAGTGGTAGAAATTTCGACTTCTAAAGAAGATAAAACTTCAATAAATGATATTGCAAATGCTGTACAACATACTTCTGAAATAGAACTAATTGAAAATAATTCTGTCAAAAATGAGGTAGAAATTTTAGCTGAAACAATCGAAGTTATCGAAGAATCGAAACCAGAGGTAAATGATCAGAAAGTTCAAATTGGAGAAAATAATAACTCAGAATCAACGTTTTCTTTTACCGATTGGTTAAAAAAAGTTCCTTCTCAATCAAAAACTCAAAAAGAGATTGAAGAAGAACAAGAAATTGCTGAACGAGAAATAAAATATAAGTTGATTGACGACTTTTTGGAAAAAAATCCAAAAATCGTTCCGATGAAAAAAACAGATATTACGCCAGCTAATACCCCATCAAATTTTGTTCAAAACACAGAAGAATATTCGGATTTGATGACCGAAACCTTGGCTCAAATTTACATTGAGCAAAAAAAATATGATAAGGCAATTAAAGCTTATAAGATATTAATTTTGAAATATCCAGAAAAAAATAGTTTATTTGCAAATCGAATTAAAGAAATTGAAAATTTAAAAAACTCTAAATAATAAAATGGGACTATTTCAGTTTTTCATGATTATGATCATGATTTTATGTATATTATTAGTATTAATTGTATTATCTCAAAACCCTAAAGGAGGTGGATTATCTTCTACTTTTGGTGGCGGAGGAGGAAGCCAAATGTTTGGAGTTCAAAGAACAAATAAATTCTTAGACAATACAACTTGGGGATTATTTATCGCTGTTATTGTTTTAATAATTGGAGCAGGAATTACACACGAAAATCCAAATGCAATAAAACCTATTAAGCCAAATGTAACGGCACCAGCTAATAATTTACCAACGCAACCAACACAAGACGGAGCAAGTCAAAATCAATTACCAGCTCAACCAGTGAAGTAATTTTTTTTAGAAAAAACATAGATCAAAAAGCGAATCAGATAACTGATTCGCTTTTTTTTTACTTCAAATTAAATTATTATTCTTAATTTAGTTTTAAACATTCAATATGAAGCACTATTACTTTCTTATAATATTAATATCTATTTTTTTTATTGGTTGCGGACAACAAAAGGTTTTAAAAACAATTTCTAAAGATGAATTAAATGTTTTTAGAATTGCTTTTGACAGAAATGGCTGTAAAAATGAAATTAACGTTTTTACAAACATGAAAGATTTTGACACGTTTCAAAAATCATTAATTGTTCCTGGAGAAAGAAATTCGCCTTTAGAAATTATAGACTTTACTTCTAAAAACGTAGCCGTTATTTGTAAAGCAGATATTGAACGTTATGAAATCTTAGAGTTAAAAAATGTTTCTAAAAAAAAAATTTTAAAATTAGAGAAAATTAAAGATGAAGCTGACAAATCTGTCAACTTATTATTTATAGAAATTCCAAAAGAAATTAATTATTTAACACTTGAATATTAAAAATTTATGAAATCAAAATTTATTATCTTATCTCTACTTATGGGAGGAACTTCTGTTTTTGCACAAGTTAATCACTGGCAAGAATTGAAGAATAAGAATTATCAACCAACCAATTTAGTAGAAAGATCTACTGTTCCAAAAGAATTTAAATTATTTAAATTAGATGTTAGCAGTTTAGTAAACGATTTAAATTCTGTAGCAAATAAGGGAAGTAATCAACCAAATTTAGTTTACATTCCGAATGAATCGGGTGAATTGACGAAATATCTTGTAGAAGAATCATCAATCATGGCTCCTAAGCTACAAGAAAAATATAACATGATTAAATCGTATGTTGGAAAATCTGTTGACGGAAAATCTACTATCCGATTTAGTTATTCGCCTTATCATGGTTTGAGTGCAATGATAAACAAAGGAAATGAAATTTCTTATATCGATGCATACACAGAAGATTTATCTACTTATATTTCTTACAGCAGAAAAAATGTTGATGATAACACAAACTTCGTCTGTCATACAGATAATGTATATCAACAGAATTTGATCAATCAAATAACAAATGATCTACCTGTAAATAAAATTGCAAACGATGGTAAATTAAGAAAATACCGCTTAGCGCTTGCTACGACAATAGAATACTCGAGATATCATTTTAATAGAGCTGGATTAGCAGGAGGAACAGAAGAAGAAAAAAGAGCTGCTGTAATGTCTGCTATGAATGTAGCAATGACCAGAGTAAATGGTGTTTATGAAAGAGAATTTGGTGTAACAATGGAATTGGTAGAAAACAATGATAAAATTGTTTTTATTACTACTGATGAATACACAAACAATAACGGATCAACTATGTTGGGGCAAAACCAAACTGTTATCGATAGAGAAATTGGTGTAGAGAATTACGATGTAGGTCATGTCTTTTCAACTGGAGGTGGCGGAGTAGCCTATCTAAAAAGCCCTTGCGGTTCTTATAAAGCTGGTGGAGTTACTGGTTTAAATTCTCCTATCAACGATCCTTTTTATATTGATTATGTAGCACATGAAATGGGACATCAATTTGGTGCTCCTCATACTTTCAATAATTCGTGTGGTGGAAATCGTTCTGGAGCAACAGCTGTAGAACCTGGAAGTGGAAGCACAATTATGGCTTATGCAGGTATTTGTCCTCCTAATATACAAAACAATAGTGATCCATATTTCTCAACAGTTAGTGTAAATAACATCTACACTTTTATCACTTCAGCAGCAGGAAGTTGTTCGGTAAACACAGATTCAGGAAATAATGAACCTGTAATTCAAATCGATAAACTATCGTACGGTATACCACATTCTACTGCATTTGTATTAGACGCTAAAGCTACAGATCAAGACGGAGATGCCATCACGTATAACTGGGAACAAATAGATACTCAAATCGCAACACAACCGCCAGTATCAACTAATACAGCAGGACCTACTTTTAGATCACTTAATCCTACAACAGAAAGTTATAGATATTTCCCTAATTTAAAATCCATCGTTGAAGGAAAGTTAACTTTTGAAACAAATCCAACACCAATGACTTGGGAAGTAATTCCAAGTGTATCTCGTTCGTTAAGATTCTCTATTTTAGTTAGAGATAATAATCCTAAAGGCGGACAAACAGCACGTGAAAATATTACTTTAAACGTGAAAAATGTTGGACCATTTAAAGTAACTTCTCAATCTGAAACAGATCATTGGACACATAATTTACCAGCAACTATTACTTGGGATGTAGCAGGAACTGATGCAAATGGAATTGACACACAAAATGTGAAAATTTTATTATCTGTAGATGGTGGTAAAAACTTTGATTATGTCTTAGCAGAAACAACACCAAATAATGGTACATACGAATTTACAGTTCCTTCGGATATCCAGTTAACAAAAGAAGCTCGCATTATGATCAAAGCAATTGATAATGTATTCTTAGCTGTAAATACAGCGAATTTCGAAGTTTCGGACAAATTAGCAACATTAGATCTTAACACAAAAGACCTTGCTACAATTTCTCCAAATCCATCAAATGGTAATGTTAATGTTAACTTTGCAAAATCAATTGTATCAGCGAAAGTTACCGTTGCAGATTTAACTGGAAAAACAGTTTATACAAATAACTTAAAATCAGCTAAAACTCAGCAATTAGATTTAACTAATCTACCAAACGGTGTGTACATTGTTTCTATCGAAACTGGAAGTGAGCAATTCTCAAAGAAAATTATTATTAAAAAATAATCGCATATAAAATTGCTTAAAATGCCAAGTTGTCTGACAGCTTGGCATTTTTGTTTTAAGGAATGAAATTAACCTATCCATAATGGCAGAAATTATCTATTGGCACGTTTTTCGTTGAATTAAAACCATCAATTATTAAAATAAAAATACAAATATGTCACAATTAAACATTAAACCATTAGCAGATCGAGTGGTTATTGAGCCTGCTCCTGCAGAAACTAAAACAGCATCAGGAATTATTATCCCAGATTCAGCAAAAGAAAAACCACAAGAAGGAATCGTTGTAGCAGTTGGTAATGGTAAAAAAGATGAACCAATGACTGTTGCAGTTGGAGACAAAGTTCTTTACGGAAAATATTCAGGAACTGAATTAAAATTAGAAGGTAAAGACTACTTAATTATGCGTGAAGCTGATATTTTGGCTATCATCTAAATTTAGTTGTAATTAGTAAAATGTATTAAGTACAAAGTAACTTATTTTTAATTTTTAATCATATTCGACTTAAGACTTAAGACTTAAGACAACAAAACTTATAAAAAATGGCAAAAGATATTAAATTCGATATTGAATCAAGAGACGCTTTAAAAAGAGGTGTTGATGCATTAGCAAATGCAGTTAAAGTAACTTTAGGACCAAAAGGTCGTAACGTAGTTTTAGAAAAATCTTTCGGTGCTCCACACGTAACAAAAGATGGAGTTTCTGTTGCGAAAGAAATCGAATTGGAAGATCCAATCGAAAACTTAGGTGCTCAAATGGTAAAAGAAGTAGCTTCTAAAACTAACGACGTTGCTGGTGACGGTACAACTACTGCTACAGTTTTAGCGCAAGCTATCGTTCGCGAAGGGTTGAAAAACGTTGCTGCTGGTGCAAATCCAATGGACTTGAAACGTGGTATCGACAAAGCTGTTACTGGAATCGTTGCAAACTTAAGAGAACAATCACAAGAAGTTGGTGATTCTTCAGAAAAAATCAAACAAGTTGCTTCTATCTCTGCAAATAACGATGATACAATCGGATCATTAATCGCAGAAGCTTTCTCTAAAGTAGGAAAAGAAGGTGTTATCACTGTTGAAGAAGCAAAAGGAACTGAAACGTATGTTGACGTTGTAGAAGGTATGCAATTTGACCGTGGATACCAATCGCCTTACTTCGTTACAAACGCAGATAAAATGATTGCTGAATTAGAGAATCCTTACATTTTATTATGTGAGAAAAAAATCTCTAACCTACAAGAAATCTTACCTCTATTAGAGCCAGTTGCTCAATCAGGTCGTCCATTTTTAATCATTTCTGAAGAAGTAGAAGGCCAAGCTTTAGCTACTTTAGTGGTTAACCGCTTAAGAGGTTCATTAAAAATTGCTGCTGTTAAAGCGCCAGGTTTTGGTGATCGTCGTAAAGCAATGTTACAAGATATCGCAATCTTAACAGGTGGTACAGTTATTTCTGAAGAGCAAGGAATCACGTTAGAAACGGCTACTTTAGAAATGTTAGGAACTGCTGAAAGAGTAGTTATCGACAAAGACAACACAACAGTTGTTAACGGTGCTGGTGATGCAGAACAAATTAAAACTCGTGTAAACCAAATCAAAGCTCAAATCGAAACAACAACTTCTGATTATGACCGCGAAAAATTACAAGAACGCTTAGCTAAATTAGCTGGAGGTGTTGCTGTATTATACGTTGGTGCTGCTTCTGAAGTTGAAATGAAAGAAATCAAAGACCGTGTAGACGATGCTTTACATGCAACTCGTGCTGCTGTAGAAGAAGGTATCGTTGCTGGTGGTGGTGTTGCTTTTGTTAGAGCTTTAGCTAACTTATCAATCGAAACAACTAATGCTGACGAAGCTACAGGTGTTAAAATTGTAACGCGCGCTATCGAAGAACCATTACGCCAAATTGTTCACAATGCTGGTGGTGAAGGTTCTGTAGTTGTTGCTAAAGTAAAAGAAGGAACAGGTGATTTCGGATACAATGCAAAAACAGATGAATATGTAAACATGATCGAAGCTGGAGTGATTGATCCAACTAAAGTTGCTCGTGTTGCATTAGAAAACGCTGCTTCTGTTGCTGGTATGTTAATTACTACTGAAGCTGTTGTGACAGAAATTAAAAAAGATGAGCCTGCTATGCCACCAATGGGTGGTGGAATGCCAGGAATGATGTAATCATCAACTCATAAAATAATACACAAACCTTGTTTAAGTCTTTATACTTAAGCAAGGTTTTTTTTATTCATCACAACAACTTTACGAAAACCGGCACGTCTTTTTAGGAAAACCTGCTGAGAAATTGAAAAAAAGCACCGCAGGTTTTATTCAACTTCTGCGCTGCTTTTTTCCAATTAACATCAATGTATTATAAATAACTGGTTACTAACGTCAACCCAAAACCTTTCCAACCTCTCTTTTATTCGACTCTTATCAACATCATATCTGACTAATTTCTTTTTTATTGGTTAAATCTGAGTAATTATAAAAAGAGGAAAACAAAGAAAAAAGAAAAAAAATAAAATCTATTCCACTTAGAACAATAAAATTTAGCACTATTAAGCTAAAATATTTGATGTTATTTATTAATTAAAGACACTTATAACGTAACTCAATTAATGATAGAAAAGTTATTTCTATAAAATATTAAGCAACAAATTATCATATACAAAATAATTTATGTAATAAATCATTGTTTTTACTGCATATTATTTCGTGAAAAAGGCTATTTATTAATACCTTTGCAACGTAAATATATTTTTGAAAAATGGAAAAACAACCTCAAGAGGTAGTATTAATTGGTGCTGGAATAATGAGTGCTACATTAAGCATACTTCTTAAAAAAATAAATCCGGCTATTAAGATTTCTGTTTTCGAAAAATTAGATAAAATTGGATTTGAAAGTTCTGACGCTTTCAATAATGCTGGTACAGGTCATTCTGCTTTTTGTGAATTGAATTATACACCAATTGACAAAAATGGTAATGTAAACATTGACAAAGCAATTAACATTGCAAAACAATTTGAAACTTCGAAAGAATTTTGGTCTTACTTAGTTGAAAATAATTATGTTTCTTCTCCAGAAAAATTCTTACGTCCAACTCCACACATGTCTTTTGTTTGGGGAGAAGATGATGTGAATTTCTTGAGAAAACGTTACGAAAAACTATCTCAACACCCTTTATTCAAAGACATGGAATATTCTGAAGATTTTGCAAAAATCAAAGAATGGGCTCCGTTGATTGTAAATGGTAGAAATGAATCTGAAAAAGTTGCGGCAACGCACATGAATTTAGGAACTGATGTTAATTTTGGTGAGTTAACTCGTCAAATTTTCCAAGGTTTAAAAAACAAAAACGAAATCACACTTGAAACTGAACATGAAGTAAAAGACTTAACTCGTCTTAGCAACGGTAAATGGGCAGTAAAAGTAAAAGATTTAAAATCGGGGAATAATAAAGCTGTAAATGCAGACTTTGTATTTATAGGTGCTGGTGGAGGAGCAATTTTATTGTTGCAAAAATCTGGAATTCCAGAATCGAAAAAATTTGGCGGTTTCCCTGTTGGTGGACAATGGTTGATTTGTCAAAACGAAGAAGTCATCAAACAACATCATGCAAAAGTATACGGAAAAGCAAAAATTGGTGCACCACCAATGTCTGTTCCTCACTTAGATACACGCGTTATTGATGGTAAACAATCTTTGTTATTTGGTCCATTTGCCACATTCTCAACTAAATTCTTAAAATACGGATCTAACTTAGATTTATTTAAATCTGTAAATTTAGGTAACGTAGGTTTCTTGATGAATTGTGGTTTAAACAACATCGACTTAACAAAATACTTGATCGAACAAGTGATGTTATCAAAAGCTAAAAAGGTTGAATCTTTACAAGAATATTTACCTGAAGCGAAATTAGATGATTGGTTTGAGCAAACTGCAGGTCAACGTGTTCAAGTAATCGAGCAACAAGACGGAAAAGGTACTTTAAAATTTGGTACTGAAATCGTAACCTCTCAAGACGGATCAATGTCAGCCTTATTAGGCGCATCTCCAGGAGCATCTACTTCAGTAAGTGCAATGCTAAACTTAATGAAACAATGTTTCCCTGATTTAATGAAAAACGATTGGAATGACGCAATCAAAACAATGATTCCTTCTTACGGTGAAGATTTAGGTCAAGCCGATTTAATCGAAGCTTCTCGCGCTAGAACAACAAAAGTTCTTAAAATTTTAGAATAAAAATTTTTCTTACACGCTATACAAATCCTGGTAATTTATATTATCAGGATTTTTTATATAATTTAGTTTCAGCAATATTGTATTAAACTTTACAACAACAATTAAACTTAAATAATTTCTTTCTGGGCGTTCCCTCGCCAACAAAATTATAATTAAATAGTAAAAATTTCCTACGCTCGGTCGGGCTATCCGTTGCAATCTTTTGTTTGGAGTATCATAGGTACCTAAAAACAAAATCCTTCGTCAAACAAAAGGATTTCCACTACTATCCCTAACGCGAGTTTTTAAGTTCTGAGTTTTGAGTAATAAGTTATAAGACATAAGATTTAAGACTGCCAATAAAAATCTAAACAAACTAGGAGTGTTATCGAGTTCTGAGTTAATTTTAAAAAGGAAGCTTCCTTTTTATCAAGAAGAAGCTCCTCGTTGAATAATTAGAAGCCTCTTGTTTTATAGAACATAGTCTGGAGATGCGTAAAGCTTAAAACGTTCTGCCTAAAGCGCGACGTATAACCACAAAAAAAGCCTCAAGATTATTTCTTGAGGCTTTTGATAAAAACTGGCGACGACCTACTCTCCCGCAATAGCAGTACCATCGGCGCAGGCAGGCTTAACTTCTCTGTTCGGAATGGGAAGAGGTGAGCCCTGCAGCTATAGTCACCCTAATATTTTTAATTAGGTATTAGTTCCTAGTATATCTTGACATTATTAAATGTTGTATTAAGTCTTATGTTTTATTGTATTAAGTGATTACTTAATACTTTATACATAATACATTTTACAAACTTTTACAATCTGGTATTACATGTTTAATCCAAATAAGATTAACTAACCTTCTCTATGACGATTAAATCAATCTTAGTATTTAATCTTTTTATTGTTATTGGTATCGCTACCAACTATCTTTGATTCGTTGTACTTTTAAGAAAAAGTCTATGGGTAATTAGTACTACTCGACTATGACATCGCTGCCTTTACATCTATAGCCTATCAACGTTGTAGTCTACAACGACCCTTTAAAGAAGTCTAATCTTGCGGCGAGTTTCGCACTTATATGCTTTCAGTGCTTATCTCTTCCAAACGTAGCTACTCAGCGGTGCACCTGGCGGCACAACTGATACACCAGAGGTTTGTTCAACACGGTCCTCTCGTACTAGAGTCAAGTCCGCTCAAACTTCTAACGATCACAACAGATAGAGACCGAACTGTCTCACGACGTTCTGAACCCAGCTCGCGTGCCACTTTAATGGGCGAACAGCCCAACCCTTGGGACCTTCTCCAGCCCCAGGATGTGACGAGCCGACATCGAGGTGCCGAACCTCCCCGTCGATGTGAGCTCTTGGGGGAGACTAGCCTGTTATCCCCGGAGTACCTTTTATCCTTTGAGCGATGGCCCTTCCATACGGAACCACCGGATCACTATGTCCTGCTTTCGCACCTGATCGACTTGTTGGTCTCACAGTCAAGCACCCTTATGCCATTACACTCTACGCACGGTTACCAAGCGTGCTGAGGGTACCTTTGAAAGCCTCCGTTACTCTTTTGGAGGCGACCACCCCAGTCAAACTACCCACCATGCACTGTCCTTCCTAAAAGGAAGTTAGGCTCCAAGTAAATAAAGGGTGGTATTTCAACAATGACTCCACAATACCTAGCGATACTGCTTCATAGTCTCCCACCTATCCTACACATTATTTACCCGAAGTCAATACAAAGCTATAGTAAAGGTTCACAGGGTCTTTTCGTCCCGTTGCGATTAACCGGCATCTTCACCGATACTACAATTTCACCGAGATCATGGTTGAGACAGTGCCCAGATCGTTACACCATTCGTGCAGGTCGGAACTTACCCGACAAGGAATTTCGCTACCTTAGGACCGTTATAGTTACGGCCGCCGTTTACTGGGGCTTCAGTCAAAACCTTCGAATTACTTCTAAGCTCCTTCCTTAACCTTCCAGCACCGGGCAGGTGTCAGACCCTATACGTCATATTTCTATTTTGCAGAGTCCTGTGTTTTTGATAAACAGTCGCCTGGGCCTTTTTACTGAGGCTGACATTGCTGTCAGCGACCTTTCTCCCGAAGTTACAGGTCTATTTTGCCTAATTCCTTAACCATGAATCGCTCGAGCGCCTTAGGATACTCTCCTCGACCACCTGTGTCGGTTTACGGTACGGGCTGCACATCTCGCTATTTCTTGGAACAATTTTCAGAGGATTATCACTCTAACCGAAGTCTTCGTGTACTATCCCTACTTTACGTAGGTTCAACGTACTATTCCGTCAGTACGCACCTCCTACAATCATTCGTCACTTTTATTGAGTGCAGGTACGGGAATATTAACCCGTTTGCCATCCACTACCCCGTTAGGGTTCGTGTTAGGTCCCGACTAACCCTCAGCTGATTAGCATAGCTGAGGAAACCTTAGTCTTACGGCGAATAAGTTTCTCACTTATTTTATCGTTACTCATGCCTACATTTTCTTTTCTAAAAGCTCCACCATCCATTACCAGATGACTTCTGCGCCGTTAGAATGCTCCCCTACCAGTAGTACTAATGTACTAATCCATAGCTTCGGTAATATGCTTATGCCCGATTATTATCCATGCCGGATCGCTCGACTAGTGAGCTGTTACGCACTCGTTAAATGAATAGCTGCTTCCAAGCTAACATCCTAGCTGTCTATGCAATCCAACCGCGTTTTTTCAACTTAGCATATATTTGGGGACCTTAGCTGATGGTCTGGGTTCTTTCCCTCTCGGACATGGACCTTAGCACCCATGCCCTCACTGCCTAGAAACATATATTAGCATTCGGAGTTTGTCAGGAATTGGTAGGCGGTGAAGCCCCCGCATCCAATCAGTAGCTCTACCTCTAATATACTTAACTAAACGCTGCACCTAAATGCATTTCGGGGAGTACGAGCTATTTCCCAGTTTGATTGGCCTTTCACCCCTACCCACAGGTCATCCGAAGACTTTTCAACGTCAACCGGTTCGGTCCTCCACTTTGTGTTACCAAAGCTTCAACCTGCCCATGGGTAGATCACAAGGTTTCGCGTCTAATACTACTGACTCTAACGCCCTATTCAGACTCGCTTTCGCTACGGCTCCGCACCTGAAGTGCTTAACCTTGCCAGCAACATTAACTCGTAGGCTCATTATGCAAAAGGCACGCCGTCACTCCGAAGAGCTCCGACCGCTTGTAGGCGTACGGTTTCAGGTTCTATTTCAACTTTCTATTCGAAATGCTTTTCACCTTTCCTTCACAGTACTAGTTCACTATCGGTCTTTGAGGAGTATTTAGCCTTGGAAGATGGTCCTCCCATATTCGGACAGAATTTCTCGTGTTCCGCCTTACTCGTTATCAACTATATAAAAATTTCACTTACGGGACTATCACCCTCTACGGTTAACCTTTCCAGGTTATTCTGTTATCCTTATAAAGTCTTTAGGGCTAATCCGCGTTCGCTCGCCACTACTTACGGAATCTCAATTGATTTCTTTTCCTATTGGTACTTAGATGTTTCAGTTCCCAACGTTCGCTCTCACTTACGTGAGTGACATGTCTTCAACATGCCGGGTTGTCCCATTCGGAAATCTACGGATTAATGCGTATGTGCCGCTCCCCGTAGCTTATCGCAGCTTATCACGTCCTTCATCGCCTCTCAAAGCCTAGGCATCCGCCGTACGCCCTTTGTAACTTTTTTCTCGATTTAACCGTCATATTATTGAGCGGTTATGTTAATCTTACTCGTTTTCTTGATTAATTGTATACCTTATATAAACTTTGATTTATTTCTAAATCTGTTTTGATTGTATGTTTTTTTCAATAATGTCAATGAACTCTTCTGCTTTAAACGAAATTCGTTTATCGCTTCGTGGAGAATATCGGAGTCGAACCGATGACCTCTTGCGTGCAAGGCAAGCGCTCTAGCCAGCTGAGCTAATCCCCCTCTTTGTCGTATTTCGAAATTCGTAAATCGAACTTCGTCTTTAGTAGTCTCAGGCAGACTCGAACTGCCGACCTCTACATTATCAGTGTAGCGCTCTAACCAGCTGAGCTATGAGACTCTTTAATACTCTTAAAGAGTGGTCTATATTTATAGTTTATACAGAATAAAAAGCCGAATCAAAATCAATCTTCTAATTAATAGAAGAAAATTCGTCGTTCTCTAAATATGAGATGTTCCAGCCGCACCTTCCGGTACGGCTACCTTGTTACGACTTAGCCCTAGTTACCAGTTTTACCCTAGGCAGCTCCTGTTACGGTCACCGACTTCAGGTACCCCCAGCTTCCATGGCTTGACGGGCGGTGTGTACAAGGCCCGGGAACGTATTCACCGCATCATGGCTGATATGCGATTACTAGCGATTCCAGCTTCATAGAGTCGAGTTGCAGACTCCAATCCGAACTGAGATAAGTTTTCGAGATTCGCATCCTATCGCTAGGTAGCTGCCCTCTGTACTTACCATTGTAGCACGTGTGTAGCCCAAGACGTAAGGGCCGTGATGACTTGACGTCGTCCCCACCTTCCTCGCGGTTTGCACCGGCAGTCTCATTAGAGTCCCCGTCTTTAAACGCTGGCAACTAATGATAGGGGTTGCGCTCGTTGCAGGACTTAACCTAACACCTCACGGCACGAGCTGACGACAGCCATGCAGCACCTTGCATTCTGTCCGAAGAAAAAACTATTTCTAGTCCTGTCATTATGCATTTAAGCCTTGGTAAGGTTCCTCGCGTATCATCGAATTAAACCACATGCTCCACCGCTTGTGCGGGCCCCCGTCAATTCCTTTGAGTTTCATTCTTGCGAACGTACTCCCCAGGTGGGATACTTATAACTTTCGCTTAGCCACTGAATCCGAAAATCCAACAGCAAGTATCCATCGTTTACGGCGTGGACTACCAGGGTATCTAATCCTGTTCGCTCCCCACGCTTTCGTCCATCAGCGTCAGTTAATGTTTAGTCACCTGCCTTCGCAATTGGTGTTCTGCGTAATATCTAAGCATTTCACCGCTACACTACACATTCCAGCAACTTCAACATTACTCAAGACTAACAGTATCAATGGCAGTTTCATAGTTAAGCTATGAGATTTCACCACTGACTGATTAATCCGCCTACGGACCCTTTAAACCCAATAAATCCGGATAACGCTTGCACCCTCCGTATTACCGCGGCTGCTGGCACGGAGTTAGCCGGTGCTTATTCTTCTGGTACCTTCAGCTATCTACTCGTAGATAGGTTTATCCCCAGATAAAAGTAGTTTACAACCCATAAGGCCGTCTTCCTACACGCGGGATGGCTGGATCAGGCTTCCACCCATTGTCCAATATTCCTCACTGCTGCCTCCCGTAGGAGTCTGGTCCGTGTCTCAGTACCAGTGTGGGGGTTCACCCTCTCAGGCCCCCTAAAGATCGTCGACTTGGTGAGCCGTTACCTCACCAACTATCTAATCTTACGCATGCCTATCCTACTGCGATAAATCTTTCAAAATTCCATAATGCTATGAAATCTATTATAAAGTATTAATCCTCCTTTCGAAGGGCTATCCTTTTCAGTAGGGCAAGTTGCATACGCGTTACTCACCCGTGCGCCGGTCTCTAATTCCCGAAAGAATTATACCCCTCGGCTTGCATGTGTTAGGCCTCCCGCTAGCGTTCATCCTGAGCCAGGATCAAACTCTCCATTGTAAATTATTTTGTTTAGTCTATAAGACTTATGTTTTTACAACTTCGAATTTCCTTAAGCTCCATTATTCAAGGATTGACTTCGTTATTATTCGGCTTATTTTTTCTTCTGTATATATTATAATTTCAAATGAACTTCTCAGTTTATAACTTACAAAACATCGCTGTTTCTGTAAGCGGTTGCAAAGGTAAAACTTATTTCTTAACTACCAAATTTTATTTTAAAAATTTTAAAGTTTTTATTTCAATAAGTCAATTTACTTCGCAGCAAAATCACTCTCGTGATTTGCGGTTGCAAAGGTAAAACTTATTTCTAATTCAACAAAATTTATTTTTAAAAATTTTTGTCGCTTGTTTTACTTTATGTCAACTACAATACTACTCGTCTTTCGTATTGGGATTGCAAATATACAACCCATTTTTCCGAACTTCCAAACGCATTTTACATTTATTTTACTTTCTATCCCTAACTGATTGTTATGACGGGAAATATTTTTTGAGATTTTTAGATTTGAAAAACTAGATAGTAGATTTCTGACCCAAAAACATCGTTTTTACTACAGAAAATGAGTAGATATTATAAGCAGTTTTTTATTCATCGTTTCCAATGTAGCTCAATTCTTTGTTTTTTTTGTCTAACTGAAATAAAAATTGGAGTTGTGCAACAGTTACCCTTGTTAGCTGCAGCCAGAATTACGGTTAATTATTCATTAATATGAGATTCAATATCCATTTGTTGATGTAAAATTCTAATAATTTCCACAATTTCTTCCTTTATATTAATTCTGTAAAAAATGAAATGTGATTTTACTCTAGATCTAAAATATCCTTTTCTAAAATCATTGTAATTTTTCCCTGTTTTTGGGTTTTCAGAAATATATTCAATTTCATCTATTATTAAATCAAGATAATAATCAGCTTGTTCCAAAGACCATTCTTCAAAAGTATAGAGCCAAATATTTTCTAAATCAATTTCAGCTTGCTTACTGATTTTGTAATTCATTATTTAGCAGAATATTTTTGATGTAAATTTTGTTTGAATGATTCTCGATTAAAATCTGAAGAAAAACCAGATTTTTCTCCTTTTTTTAATTCTTTAATTAATTCAGTTTTCTTTGTTTCTTCATGCTCAAACATTCTTAAAGCAGCTCTTACAACTTCACTTGCCGAAGAATATTTTCCAGTTTTTATTTGTGAATTGATAAAATTGTCGAAATAATCGCCCAATAAAATCGAAGTATTTTTTGCCATAACCATTTGATTTAAATTTCAAAATCAAATATACCAAGTTTTGGTATTTATTCAAAATTTATTTGCAGAAACTTGTCAAATCTGGTTGCAGATAACGGAAAAGCAGTTTCGAAATATTTTGACGAAATTTCAATCAAGACTAAACCCCACCATTGCGCCAACACCATGTGCTTGTTGCACAACTCAAAAATAAAAAAAATTCGGATCTTGTTGTATGCAAGGACGAAAAGAATTTACCCCACAATTATTTTACGAACTAAGCTTAGAGCGGTTAGTACCACCCGATAACTTTTATCGCCGTGTAAATCAAGCATTAGATTTACATTTTTTGTACAAATCCACTCAAAAATATTATGGCACTCAAGGTCAAGAAAGCATTCAAAAACCTTTGTACGATAAAATGCACGAAAAACTCACCCAAAACAAAGCATATCACCGCAGGTTAGTAAAACGACGAAGTGCTACAGTAGAACCCGTTTTAGGAACGTTGATTAACTTTTTTAACCTAAAACGGATCAACAGCAGAGGAATATCACAAGCCAATAAACACGTTTTGATGTCAAGTTTATCCTACAACTTGAAGAAATACCTGCGCTTTACAGTGAAAAAATCAAGTGTTTTAGCTCAAGTTCTTTCCTTAAAACAAGGAAAGAACTACGCTTTCATAAAACAAGTTTATTTGAAATTTAAAAGAGCTGTTTTAAGCTATCCTAATTTTAGAATTCCTTTAGATTTGAAAATCTTAAATTGTAGTATAAAAAGAAGAGAAAAGAGTTTGAGTACACTATAACGAGTTCAGAGCTATATAATCTCATATTCTGATTAAGACTCAACTCTTTCTTATCAAATTCCTTTAGATTTGAAAATCTTAAATTGTAGTATAAAAAGAAGAGAAAAGAGTTTGAGTACACTATAACGAGTTCAGAGCTATATAATCTCATATTCTGATTAAGACTCAACTCTTTCTTATCAAATTCTCAAATAGAAATTCGGGTTAAAAACCCATTAGTAAGGAATCGAGTTATTGATAAGTTTCTCTTCTCATTAAATTCAAATTTATGGAAAAAATTGTTATTGGTATTGATGTGAGTAAATTAACTTTAGACATCTGCATTCAAGAAAATGGAGTGAATCGTTTTGAGAACATTTCTAATACTGAAAAAGCTATCAAAGATTTTTTCAAACAGTTTGATAAAAAACAAGAAATTCTGATTGGAATGGAGAATACAGGGCGATTTAACGCTATTCTTTACAGCGTTTTAGTCAACTATTCTTTTACTGTTTATGTAATCAATCCTTTGCATTTGAAAAAAAGTATGGGATTAGTTAGAGGTAAAAATGATAAAATTGACAGCGAACGTATTGCTGTATTTTTACTGAAAAACCATATGGATCTTCAAGAGTGGAAACCTAATTCTCAAGTGATTGAAAAAATTAAATTATTGAATGCTGAAAGAAAACATCGCGTTAAAATAAGAGCTGGATTACTAGCTCAAAAACAAGATGAATTATTTTTAAAATCAATTGTTGACAAAGCTGTTTTACGTTTAAACACTAAGCTAATCGATGTATTAACGAAACAAATTAATGAGATCGAAGATAGAATCTATCAATTAATTTGTAATGATGAACAGCTTTATAACCATTATAAAAGAATACAATCAATCCCTGGAGTAGGAAAAGTTTTAGCTTTTAATATGTTGATTAAAACGGATGGTTTTACAACCATAAATACGCCAAGACAAATGGCTTGCTATGCTGGAATAGCTCCATTTGATTTTCAATCTGGAACTTCCATAAGGCGAAAACCGAAAGTTTCATCAATGGCTGATAAAGATTTGAAGAAACTATTGCATTTAGCTGCAATGAGTGCTATTCGTTTAGACAATGACTTGGCTATTTATTATCATCGAAAGGTAGAAGAAGGGAAAAATAAAATGTCTGTTTTAAATGCTGTTAGAAATAAAATTATTCATCGGATTTATGCACTAATTAAAAATCAAAATATTTATAAAAATAACTTGGTTTTGTCATAGAAATCAGAATGTTTTTAAAAAATAAACCTCGCTTAAAAAGGCTTAAACGAGGTCATATATTCTGTTTTTTACTGTAAATTAGAGTTGTGCAACAGTTACCTTTGTTAGCTGTAGTATTTATTTAACATTGATATTTGCAATTGGTTCATCTTTTCTGATAAAGTATATCCAATAAAGAGTAGTATCGTTTATATCTCTTTTAAATGTAACTTTTTCATATGAATAAATTGAGTCAACTAATACTCTTCCCTTATCTTTAATAAAATTAATATCTTCTTTTTTAATACTATATTTAGTATTAGGAATTATATTTATATTATTTTCACTTAGATATTTTTTTAATGATTCAGTTTGATTTTTATTGTTTACAAAGTTTAAAACCATTAATGATAAAAAAGACATAATGATTAATGTAAATGGTATGTAAAATAATTTATTAGAAGCCATTTTTATAAAATCTTCATTTTTATCTACGGATTTATCAAATGAGTTGTAAATTTTAAAATTAAATAAAGAATATATAAACAATATTATAGTATTTAGTATTAGAATTATTTTAAAAATACTGATGATTATGGACATAAAGATTTTAAATATTACAGCTAACGAGCCGAGTATTTGCGAAGAACGGGAGAGAAATTGAGCGAAAGCTCAAGTTCGTGCGTTCAAGCAAATTGCTCCTTTTATGAAACTAAATTAGTTGAAAGTTTTCATAAAAGCAATTTTGCGCTGGAAAAAACGGTGGTGAAAGTTTACTTTCAGCCCGTTTTATGCAAATACAATGTTAGCTACAGTTTCTTTATTTTTCAATTTCTTTTTTTGAAGTAAAAATTATTAAAATACAGTTTATTGCTAATAAATAATATCCTATTTTAAATTGATTTATGTTTTCAACTATTTCCGAAACATATAATCCGATAGTTGAATAAATTAGTAATAATAAATTAATTATTCCCAATCTATAAGTTAAATTATACTTTTTGACAAAAGCAGAAATGAGTAAAATAATTGAGTTAATAAAAATTAAGAGTAAAGCAAATATCGGATAAAAAGTTTTATCAGTTAAAATTGATTTCTGCTTAAATTCTTTTAAGTTAATTTCTCCGAAAGTATTTTTAAGTATTTGATAAAAATTGAATGTGCTTTCTTTTTTACTTTCGATAATCTTCTTTTCTCTATCTTTTTTTGATTTTAATAATTCAGCTTGTATTTTAGGATTATTTTTCAATGTGTTTGTACTGTCTAATGCAATTTCTGCTGGAATCATTTCAAGAGTGAAATTTTCAATAGCTTTATCTGAGCAAGTCCTTAAAAATGGAAGAGTAAAAAGTAAAAAGCTTAAAGAAACTAAAGTTCTTAATTTTATTGAATTCTTCATTGAAAGACAGATTTTTTTGAAATTGTAGCTAACGTTTTTAGGATTTGCGAAGAACGGTAAGAATTTGAACGGCAGTTCAGACTCGTACGTTCAAGCAAATTGCTTTGTTATAACGAAATTAACTGATTGTTATTGCAAAATCTATGTTAGCTGTAGTTAATTTTTGCTTTTAATTTTTGAAAAATACTTTTACTATTTTGATTTCCTAAAATAATAAATTCACGATTTTTTTCATAGGAAATTATTATCCTTCCTTGATGAGGAATATATCCCATTCCAAATTTTTTATTCTCGTTAAATTTTACATTTTTAATTTTTGAATATTCAATAATAAAACTGGCTTTACTTTTATTAATATTCATATTACCAATAGGAATATGTTTTTTGTATTTATTTTCAATATATGTATTGATAGAATCAAAATCTGAATTAGATTGTATCACTTTTATAAATGGATATATTAAAAAATCATATTCAGTTTCTATTGTAATTAGGTTTGCTATTTTAAATCCTATTAATGAATTTTCAGTAAAACATATTAAAAATGTACGATTTAATATTAACCCGTAATATTCCATAGCAATGAATTTACTTTCTTCTTCAAATAATTTTACCATGTAGATTGGATAATTAATTACAGCTAACGTTTTTGGGCATTGCCGAAGGCGGGGATTTTTAGCACTAAAGTTCAATCGAAGAACGAATGTTGAACCTTGTACAAACGTCCAATCGAAGCTGTTCAGCCCCGCTTTTGGCAATACCTTGTTAGCGGTTCGGGCTTCATTTGTCAGTTTTTTTTTAGTGTTGTTTGTGTTTCATATCATACATATCAAATCCGTCTGCCTAACAGTTGTTTTTAATTTCAAACAGTTCAAAACCTTGCTTTTCATAGAATTTGTACGCAACCTGTGAAGTTCTATCAGTATTTTTTTGAATACTATCAATTTAGTTAAGTATGTCAATTCTGTGCTTCAATTGTTTTGTCCGCAAAGATATTCCTTGATAGTCAGTATGAAATATGTGCCAACTAATTTTGTCTAGCCCAATTCATTTTTCTTTATACAACAGTCTTTTGATGTTTAACTGTAAAAACAACTCCTAATATCAAGAAAGTCAAGAATACTGGATAAAGAGTGAAAAAGACAGAGTGAATTGAGGTCAATGATAAGCCTAAAGCTAAAAACATATGAAGGCAGGCGGTTACAATCATTCCTACTGTTCCGATGGTGAAAAATGGATGAAATTTTTTCATTTTACTGTTATTTTATTTGTTAATACTCATTTTAAGTTCGTAGCGTTCTTTTAGCCTGATCGCTAACTTTTAAATATACGCAACTTTCTACAAAAACCAAATAAAAAGTTAAAACAAACATTACTTGTTGTAAATAAGCTAATTAAATATGATAATTAATTGCGTATTTAGAATTGTTTATGGATTTTTTTGTGTGATTTTAAATTCAAATAAAGTTTTACGTTAACAAATAAGAGTATTCCTGAAATTATAATTGGCCATAAAAACATATAAAAATCGAGTGGATTTTCTTTTATATTTTTTAGACTATCAAACATATTTTTCCAACCTTGAGTTCCAGTCACTATTGAAATGAAAGTAAAATAGCCTACGATACTTAAAAATAGAACTAATATTTTTAGTCATAATTTTGATTTAAGTTTCGTGAAAATCAGCTATATCCTCAATTCGTACTTGCAGCTTACTCCCTACTTAAAGGCAGGATGAAGGCAAGATGAAGGCAACATAGTGGCAGTAGAGAGGCAGTAGAGTGTATACAATACTTTTTTTGGACGGTTGAAGGTTGATGGAAATTCGTCTAAATTCTCGATACAAAAATAATAGATTTTCACTCCTTTAGATTTGAAATTCTTAAATTGATACAAAAAGAGAATGTGTTTAAGTACACTATTATCACTCAAAATTAAAAACTTATAGTTCGATTCAGACTTAAACACATCTTATCAAAAATTCAAATAGAAATTCGGGCTAACAACCCATTATAAAGGAGTTGAATTAATGATAATATTCTCTTATTAATCGAAATGACGAAAATTAAAAGTGGTTTTCAAGAGTTTTAATTTTATTGTCGGTTTATAGTTTTAAAAAAAGGAAATTCATTGCGCGCGAGGTTTGCATTTTCACAACAAGCCATGATTAGGCGGTGACGATTTGCTGAATCAAGCAAATGGGCAGCGGCTACTTTTGGGTTATGGACTCGGGAAAGGTTTCGCGAAGCGAAATAAATTAGTCACTAATCTATACTTTCATAATCTTTTTTATCGAGTTGATGATCAATAAACGATACTTTTCTAAGTTTAGCATTTTTCTTCGGAATGATTGGGTAACCTTTGGCTTCAGCGAAAACTTTTGTGAATTTTGCGCCGAAATATAGAATTGTTGCAACATAATAAATCCACAACAAAAGAATAACCAACGAACCTGCCGATCCAAAAATGGTAGAATATTTGGAGTTTGCGATATAAATACCAATTAAATATTTTGCAATAAAGAATAGAATCGCCGTAAAAAACGCTCCTACAAAAGCTTGTTTTGCTTTGATACGTGCATCGGGAAGAATCTTGAAGAGAATATAAAATATCAAAATCGAGATTGAAATACTCAATGTATTATTAAGAAGAATAACTGTGGTCTTCGTCATAATGGTATCGAGTTCGAAAAGACTGAAAATTTCTTCTCCAAAACTCATTAATATACTATTTAATATTACTGTTGCTATTAAAACTATTCCTAATGAAAGGATAATCAAAAATGAAAGCCCTCTATTTATTACAAATTTCAACCAAGCTCTACGAGGAACTGCTTCGACACGCCAAATAAGATTGAGACTATCTTGCATATCGGTGAACATTGTTGTAGAACCAAAAATCAAAATTCCGATACCTATATATAAAGCAAGCGAACTATCTCCTGAAATGGTAGAATTTGTAACAAAATTTTGTACAGCTAAAGCGACATCTGGACCAACAATATTTTTAAGCTCATAAAACATTCGGTTTTCGATAGCATCTTTCTTAAAGAATAAACTTGCACTGGAAATTACAATCAGAATTAATGGTGAAAGTGAAAACAATGCGTAATAAGTTAACGAAGCGCTCAATTTCATAATTCGGTCCTCACCAAATTCAACAATTGTCTGTTTTAAAATATTAAAGTAGAATTTTAGTTGCTTCATTAAATTAATTACTTTAGAGATTAAAGATACAAATTCATAAAATCTATAACAAAAAAAAGACCATTCGATGAATGGTCTTTAAAAAAATATATTAAATCTTAGCTTACACTAACATTGTAACAGGATTTTCGATGTACATTCTTAATGTTTGTAAGAATTGTGCACCTGTTGCTCCGTCTACTGTTCTGTGATCACAAGCTAAAGATAATTTCATTGTGTTACCAACTACAACTTGTCCGTCTTTTACAACTGGTTTTTGAATAATTGAACCAACTGATAGGATACAAGAGTTTGGTTGATTGATAATCGATGTGAATGATTCGATTCCAAACATACCTAAGTTTGAAACAGAGAATGTTGATTTTTCCATTTCATCTGCTTTTAATTTGCGATCTCTTGCACGACCTGCATAATCTTTGACCTCAGCAGAAATTTGAGCAAATGATTTTTGATCTGTATTTTTAACAACAGGAACCAATAAACCATCTTCTACAGCAACTGCCACACCGATATTGATATCTCCATGTTGAATAATTTCTGTATCTGTCCAAGTAGAATTAACAGCTGGATGTTTGCGTAAAGCCATTGCACATGCTTTCACAATCATATCGTTGAATGAAATTTTCGTATCAGGCACCGAGTTTAATTGTTTGCGCGCAGCAATCGCATTATCCATATCCAACTCTACATTTAAGTAATAATGAGGAGCTGTAAATTTAGATTCAGCCAAACGTTTAGCGATAACTTTTCTCATTTGAGAATTTGGAATCACTTTATCTTCGCCAGAAACAAAAGCTTGAGCAGGTTTGACTACTTCAAATTTTGGTTCAGCTTTTGGTTGTGCGGATGGTTGATAATTTTCGATATCCTTTTTCACGATACGTCCATTATCTCCAGAACCTTTTACCTCAGCTAAATTAATTCCTTTATCTTTTGCAATTGTTTTTGCCAATGGAGATGCAAAAATTCTATCAGAAGAAGTTGTCTCTTCTACTTTATTGTTTACATCCAACTGTACAACAACTGGTTTTTCATCTTCTTCTACAATTTCAGTAGTAGGAGCTGCATTTTTACCACCATTTGCTACAATAGCAGAAACATCAGTACCTGCTTCACCAATAATTGCTAAAACCGTATCCACTGGAGCTGGTTCGTTTACTTTCGCACCTTGATACAATAAAACACCGTCAAATTCAGATTCGAATTCTTGTACTGCTTTATCAGTCTCAATTTCTGCAAGAATATCTCCTTCAGCAACTGTATCTCCTACATTTTTGTGCCAAACAACTACGGTTCCCTCTTCCATCGTATCCGATAAACGAGGCATTGTAATTACTTCAACATTTTCAGGAATTGCTGCAGTAGGTTGAGCGGTTGATTTTTCAGAACTGGGAGATTCTTTAATTTCTTCTTTTTCCACTTTATTTTCATTTGTAGAATTCCCAGCAGCAATTAAACCTGAAATATCTTCTCCTTCTTGACCAATAATAGTCAAGATTTCATCAACTTTTGTTGAAACACCTTCTGCTATTCCTTGATATAATAGTACTCCATCAAATTCAGATTCGAATTCTTGGATTGCTTTATCTGTTTCGATTTCTGCTAAGATGTCTCCCTCAGCTACTTTATCTCCTACATTTTTGTGCCACTTTACAACAGTTCCTTCCTCCATTGTATCGCTTAAGCGAGGCATTGTAATAATTTCTGCCATGGTTTTTAGTTGTTTTCGATTTTATCTAAAAATGGATAATTTTCTTCAGAATAGATATAATCATACATTACGTTTTCTTGAGGATAGTCAGATTTTTCTGCAAACTCTGCACATTCTTCTACTAAAACTTTTACTTCATCAACAATTGCATCCAATTGTTCTTTCGTTGCCCAATTGTTCACTAAGATATGATTTTCTACATTCAAGATTGGATCTTCTTGTTTGTATTCTTCCACCTCCTCTTTTGTACGATACGGTTCTGCATCTGACATTGAGTGACCTCTATAACGATATGTACGAACATCTAAGAAAGTTGGTCCATCACCACGACGCGCTCTTTCAATCGCTTCGTAAGCAGCTTCCGCAACTTTTACAGGATCCATACCATCTACAGGCATACAAGGCATTTCATAACCTAAACCTAATTTCCAAATATCTTCGTGGTTAGCTGTACGAGAAACAGAAGTACCCATCGCGTATTGATTATTTTCACACACAAAAACTACTGGTAATTTCCAGTTCATCGCCATGTTAAATGTTTCATGTAATGTTCCTTGACGAGTTGCACCATCTCCCATCAAACAAATTGTTACACCATCGCGGTTGAAGAATTTATCACCAAAAGCAATACCTGCTCCTAATGGAATCTGTCCACCTACGATTCCGTGTCCACCATAAAAATTATGTTCTTTACTGAAAACGTGCATAGAACCTCCTAAACCATGAGATGTTCCTGTTTCTTTTCCACATAACTCGGCTAAGATACGCTTAGGATCTACTCCCAAAGCCATTGGCCAAACGTGGCAACGATACGCTGTAATCACATGATCTACACCAGGTTTCATCGCATGAATAAAACCAGCTGGTAAAGCTTCTTGCCCATTGTATAAATGTAAGAATCCTCTAATTTTTTGTTTTAAATATAATGAACGACACTTATCTTCGAAGCGACGCCAAAAAGTCATATCACGATACCATTGTAGGTACGTTTCCTGCGTTAATTTTTCCATAATTGCACAATTCCTTTGGAACAAATTTAAACTAATCTATTTAGTGTGCAAAATTGCTACCCTAAAAATTCATCTGTAAAATGCAATGGGAGCAAATCTTTAGCAGAATTAACCACTAAAACTTCACCTTCGTTTCCGGATAAGATTAATTCGATTGGTTGCGCTTGTTTCTTTTCGATTTCTAAAATATACTGACGACACATTCCACAGGGCGGTAATGGATAGTTGACATTTGGTGTAGAAACGGCTAATTTTTCTATTTTAATATTAGGGAAGTTTGCATTTACATAAGCCAACAAACCTCTTTCAGCACAAGCACCAACAGGGTAAGAAGCATTTTCTTGGTTTGAACTCGAAAAAATTTCTCCATTTTCTAATTGAACCGCGGCACCAACTTTAAAATTAGAGTAAGGTGCATAGGCTTGATGAGAGATTTCTAAAGCTTGATCAACTACTTTTTTTTGTTCAGCCTCAAGCTCATTTTTATTTTCGAATCGATCAAATTCAAAAGAATATTTTTCTTTTTTCATATAGATTAAACACTAAAGTGTTTTCATTTAATTAATTATTAAATACTTAAGTCCTTTTATCTATTTTATTAATTAGAAAAAGGAAGTAAATTTATAAAAAAATAAGATATGTTGGTAAAAATTTTTGCAAGTGCTATTTTCGGTGTTTCCGCTCAAACCATTATTGTCGAAGTAAATATCGATCAAGGTGTTGGTTATCATCTGGTCGGTCTACCCGATAGTGCAATCAAAGAAAGTAATTTTAGAATTAATGCAGCATTAAAAAATTGTAACTTAAAGTTACCTGGAAAAAAAATCACCATTAACATGGCTCCTGCCGATTTACAGAAAGAAGGTTCTGCTTATGATTTACCTATTGCAATTGGAATTTTAGCTGCATCGGAACAAATAAAATCTGAAGAAGTTGGAAACTACATTATGATGGGAGAACTTTCTCTTGACGGTTCGTTGCGTCCTATAAAAGGTGCTTTACCGATTGCAATACAAGCAAAAGAGGAAGGTTTTGACGGAATTATTTTACCCAAACAAAATGCCGATGAAGCAGCTGTCGTAGAAGGCATTCATGTTTATGCCATTGAAAATATACAGGAAGTTGTTCACTTTTTCAATCACGAGATCGAATTGCAACCTCATCAAGTTGATTTGAACGCAGCTTTTTTTCATGAAATTGAAAATTATCCGTTTGATTTTGCAGATGTAAAAGGACAAGAAAATGTAAAACGCGCCATGGAAATTGCCGCAGCTGGTGGTCATAATATTATTTTGATTGGACCTCCTGGAAGTGGAAAAACAATGTTAGCAAAACGTATTGCTTCGATTCTTCCACCGATGACAATTAACGAAGCATTGGAAACGACCAAAATTCATAGCGTAGCTGGAAAATTATCCAACAAATCGTTGATTGTAAGTCGCCCATTCTCATCTCCACACCATTCTATATCTGACGTAGCTTTGGTTGGAGGAGGATCTTATCCTCAACCCGGAGAAATTTCTTTGGCACATAACGGGGTTTTATTTTTGGATGAATTACCTGAGTTTAAACGTACAGTTTTAGAGGTTATGCGACAACCCTTAGAAGATCGAGAAGTAACTATTTCGAGAGCAAAATTCACCGTGAATTATCCTGCAAGTTTTATGTTAATCGCTTCGATGAATCCCAGCCCAAGTGGTTATTTCATGGATGATCCGAATAACACCTCAACACTAACAGAAATGCAACGTTATATGAACAAAATTTCTGGCCCTTTATTGGATCGAATCGATTTACATATCGAAGTTAATCCTGTTCCATTTGATGATTTATCACAAGAACGACGTGGAGAAAAGAGTGCTACAATTCGAAATCGTGTGATTAATGCACGAAAAATTCAGACCAAACGATTTATAAATTCAAAAACTCATTACAATTCGCAAATGGGACCAAAAGAATTAGATGCTTTTTGTGAGTTGGACGAACATTCCAAAAATTTAATCAAAGTGGTGATGGAAAAATTAAATCTTTCTGCTCGTGCCTATGATCGAATTATTAGAGTTGGGCGAACAATTGCAGATTTGGACGATTCTGAAACTATTCTTTCTAAACATATCAGCGAAGCTATTCAATATCGAAGTTTGGATCGAAATCAGTGGATGTAAGAAGCGGTAAGTAAAAACGAATGTATTAAATTAAAAAGCCAATTGCGTTTGCAAACAATTGGCTTTTTGATTTACTTTTTGATATCTATTTTCTCGCGTTCTTTGTCTTCGCTTATTTTATAAGCTTTCAAGACTTCACGAACAATTTTATGTCGAACAACATCTTTATCATCTAAATAAATAAAACCGATATCTTTTACGTCTTTCAATATATTAATCGCTTCACGTAAACCAGATTTTTGTTTTGGAGGTAAATCAACTTGACCAGGATCTCCAGTGATTATGAACTTAGAATTTTTCCCCATACGCGTCAAAAACATCTTCATCTGCGCATAAGTTGTATTCTGAGCTTCATCTAAAATTACAAAAGCATCATCTAATGTTCGTCCACGCATAAATGCCAAAGGTGCAACTTCTATCACTCCTTTTTCGGTGTAAGTAGAAAGTTTCTCAAACGGAATCATATCTTTTAACGCATCATACAATGGTTGTAAATATGGATCTAACTTATCTTTCATGTCGCCTGGTAAAAAACCTAAATTTTCACCAGCTTCCACTGCAGGACGTGTCATGATAATTCGTCTCACTTCTTTATTCTTCAACGCTTGTACAGCTAAGGCAACTGCTGTATAAGTTTTTCCAGTTCCGGCAGGACCTATCGCAAATACCATATCTTTATTATAAACCGTTTGCACTAATTTGTGTTGATTAGGCGTTTGAGGTTTAATCATTTTACCATTTACACCGTGAACAATGATTTCATCTTCTTTTTTCATTTGAAGCATTTCATTATTATCTTCGGTCATGATAATTTCAAGTTCACGATCAGATAGTCGATTATATTTGTGAATATGCTGAATAACTCGTTGCATTTTTTGGTCAAAAATTTTCAGAACATCCTCATTTCCAAAGACTGTTAATTCTCTTCCGCGAGCAACAATTTTCAGTTTTGGATAATATTCTTTGATTCTTTTTAGATGTTCATTATTAGCACCATAAAAATCTTGCGCATTAATTTCCGCTAATTCTATGTTAATTTCTGTCAAATGAGATTGTTTTTTTGGTTCATTTACACAAAAATAAAGAATAATAAACAATATATTTGCTAATTATTACAGAATAGTGGCAATTATTACATTAACATCGGATTTTGGAGTCAAAGACTACTTTGTTTCTAGCGTTAAAGGCGCAATTCTAAAAGAATTGGCCGATGTTACAATTGTAGACATTTCACACCATGTTAATCCATACGATTTAGCTGAAGCAGCTTACATCATTCGTAATTCCTACGAAGAATTCCCAGAAGGAACCATTCATATTGTTGGAATTAATGCATTAAGCACACCTTTTCAGAAACCAATTTGCGCCTTGATAAATCATCATTATTTTATCTGTGCAGATAACGGAATTTTATCATTGATTTGTCAAAAAAATCAACCTGAAGAAATTTACGAAATCACAGCTTATCCTGAAGGAATTGATAGTTTGTTCCCAATGAAAAACTGTTTTGTCCCTGTTGCTTGTCATTTGGCTCGCGGTGGTGTTCCTGCTTTGTTAGGGAATAAACGAACAGAAATGAAACAACTGAACGAATTAAATCCTATTTACCGCGATGATAAATTTATCATTGGTAATGTGATTTATATTGATCATTTTGGGAATCTTGTGACAAATATTTCGAAAGAGTTTTTTGATGAAATGGCGCAAGATAGAAAATTCAAAATCTTATTACGTCAAAAAGATTTTTCGATGACAGATATTACGGTCATTTACGAGCATTACCATGAAGTGGTACAAGATTTCAACAAAGAGGTACAAGCTTTTGGTCGTACATTGTGTTTGTTCAATTCGGCTGGTTTCTTAGAAGTTACGCTTTACAAAAGTAACCCAACTATTTCGGGAGGAGCAAATCAATTAATGGGATTAAAGAAAAATGATACAATTACAATTGAATTTGAAAATTAACGCAGAGAAATTAAAGAGAGTTAGAAAATTAAATGGAACCCTATAATTATTTTATTTACAAAGCAATACACGTTATCTTCGTGGTAAGTTACTTTGCTGGTTTGTTTTATGTTGTTCGTTTGATGATTTATCACACCGAAACACAACAAATGGAAGAACCGAAAAAATCTATTTTGCAGGATCAATATACATTCATGGAAAAAAAACTATGGAATGTAATTACAGTTCCAGCTTTGATAATTTTGGTGACAATGGGACTAAATATGCTTTACAAGAATCAAGGCTTACTACACTTGCCATGGATGAAAAGTAAATTGGGAATGGTGAGTGTTTTATTAATTTACCATTTTTGGTGTTGGCGAACATTGAAACAAATTCAGAACAACATTTTCAAATACACTTCTGTTCAATTACGAATGATGAATGAAGTCGCAACAATTTTACTGTTTTCTATCGTATTTGCCGTTATTCAAAAATCGATGTTTGGAGAATATTGGTATTGGTCTATAATCAGTTTCTTTGGTTCTGGTGTAATACTTATGCTTATTGTGCGTTTAATTAATCGTAATAATAAAAAGTAATATGTGGACAATCTTCAAAAAAGAATTTTCCAATTTTTATTTAGGCTTCACTGCTTATTTAGCTACCGCTACTTTCGTAATCGTTTCGGTATTATTTCTTTGGTTTTTCGATAACGAATTCAATGTTTTTAATACAGGAAATGCCTCATTAAGTAGTTTCTTTTTTATAGCGCCTTGGATTTTCTTATTTATGATTCCAGCCTTAACGATGAAACTAATTGCAGAAGAGCACGCAAACGGCACTTTATTGTGGTTATTCACACTACCTATAAAAAACAATCAAATTATTTGGGGCAAATATTTAGCAGTTGTTTCAATTGTTATTTTCTGTTTACTATCAACTTTTTTGTTCACCATTACGTTACAAGAGTTTTTGATGCCTGAACAAGAATTAGATTACGGAACTATTTACGCTGGTTATTTGGGGCTTTTCTTGATAGGAAGTTTATTTGCTGCGATAGGTTTATTCACCTCATCAATCACAAAAAATCAAGTAATGGCGTATGTTTTAGCCGTTTTCTTTTGTTTCATCATTTTCTATGGATTCGAAAGTTTAGCGTCATATAATTTACTTGGATCGATGGATTTTTATGTTCAAAAAATTGGAAGTTTTACACATTACAACCAATTCTTGAAAGGAATTATTGACACCCGAGATTTACTTTACTTTTTGATTTTAATTGGAATCCTAAATCAAATTTCAATTGTTAATCTTGAACATAAAAAATAGTGCCATGAAAAAATTAAACAAACAACATCTAATTACTTTCGTTGCATTAATCACACTTTTTGTCATCGCTCAATTTGTTTATACACGAATTGATATGACGAAAGACAAACGTTTTACCTTAACTTCTACAACCGAAAAATTAGTAGAAAATGTAAAACAACCGCTTAAAATTGAAATCCTTTTGGGTGGAGATTTAACAGGCGATTACAGAATTTTGAAGAACGAAATTCAATTTTTGTTAGACGAACTTCGCGAAAAAAATAGCAATATTACCTATTCTTTTGTTGATCCTATCGATTTAGGTCAAACGGAATTGGAACAAAATAGATTAACGCCTGTTCCGATTAAAACGGACAAAGGTGTATTGAATGTTTATCCTTATGCCAAATTAACATACGATGATCATTCTACTTATATGGAGGTTTTGGTCAACGATCCTTCTACTCCATTTGAGCAATTAGCCTTAGCTTCAACAGAAAAATTAGAATATTTATTTGCTGAAAAAATTCAGAAAGCAACAAATTTCGAACGCAAACGAGTTGGTTTTATCGTTCATCACGACGAATTACCAGAAGTTCATATTCAGGGTTTAGGAACTGCTTTATCGGAGAAATACGACGTAGAAGTCTACCTAAATCCGATTGTAAATAAAACGTTCTCATTTCAACCATCTGACTTGGATAGCTTGAAACGTTTTGATGCCTTGATTGTTGCTAAACCAACATTACCTTTTTCTGATATGGATAAATTGGTTTTGGATCAATATATCATGAATGGAGGAAAAATGATGATGGCTGTTGAAACAGTTGATGCCGAAATGGATTCTATTTTTCGAAGTGGAAAAATAGTTGCCTTTCCAAGAGATTTAAAATTGAATGATTTCTTGTTTAATTATGGTGTACGTATTCATTCTGCGGTAATCAAAGACATGAATGGTGCGCAAATTGTTTTGGCAGATGGTGAAACAGCAGGAAACACAAGTTACAATTATTACAATTGGCCTTATTTCGAATTGGGAATAAAAGGTGAAGAAAATCCCATTACAAGTTCAATTGATCCTGTTTTATTTCAATTTGCGAATCCAATCGAATTGTTAAAAAATCCGAATATTAAACAGACTGTATTATTAAGTACTTCTGAACAATCGAGTTTGAAACCTGCATTAAATTACATTGAACTAAATGAAGTAGACATCGAAAATCCCGAAGAATTTAAAATGGGTAAAATTCCGATGGCTGTTTTAGTAGAAGGAAACTTTAATTCGGCTTATGCATCACGATACGAACGCAAAGAATTCCCGAATTTTAAACCAAAAGCAACAGATGGAAAAATGATTGTTATTTCGGATGGAGATGTCTTAAAAAATGCTTTATGGAGAGGCATTCCAATGCAATTGGGAGAAAATAAATTTTCGGTTCGTCCAGACAATCCAGATGGAAAGCCAAAAACATACGCCAACCAAACTTTTGTGATGAATGCGATGGATTACCTTTTAGGCGATGCTGATTTCTTGGCTTTACGAAATCGTAAATTAGAAATTCCGTTGTTGAGTGAAACAACTGTTTTACAAGAGAAATCGACTTGGCAAATGATTAATTTAATTGTTCCGACTTTTATTATTGCGCTTTTAGGTGGAATTGGTTACTTTATTAGAAAAAGAAGATATTCATAATGATATTGTAGGTAGTATACGTTTAGCAAAATTCGCAATAGGGATTGTAGTGGAAATCCTTTTTCTTCAGAAAAAGATTGCAACGTAAAGCCCGACCCGAAGGGATTACCCAAAAAAATACAAACAAAAAAACCTCAAGCTTATAACTTGAGGTTTTTATATGTAAAGTTGTGACGATTTTACTCTAAGTGCATAAACGCTTTTTTACTCAAAAGACGTTCTTCGCTTTCTACGTGGTTATCATCAGGCACACAACAATCCACAGGACAAACCGCTGCACATTGTGGTTCTTCGTGGAAACCTTTACATTCAGTACATTTATCGGGAACGATGTAATAAACCTCATCACTCACAGGATCTTGTACCGCATCAGCATCAAAAGTAACACCGTCTACGTTTACAATAGTTCCTGTTAGAGAAGTTCCGTCAGAATATTTCCAATCTACCGCAGCTTCATAAATTGCATTATTTGGACATTCTGGTTCGCAAGCTCCACAATTTATACATTCATCTGTAATAATTATAGCCATTGTATCTGTTTTTTTATTTCCTACATTTGCAAATACAAAATTACATTTAATTTTCAGAAAAAATGACATTTGAACAAAGGATTTCAGCATTTAGCGAATTAGGACAGTTTTTTAATTTTATTATAAATAATGATTCGATTAAAGACAACGAACTAACAGAAAAATTCGGAAAATGGAAAGAAGAAATAGACTATACAATTAGCGATGCAGAAGCCTACAACAATTGGTTTACAAAAGAAAATATTATGTTAGCCTTGAAAAGTTGGGCTGAAGCTTTGACGACTGATCATTTATTGGCTTGGACAAAAAATTATCCCTTTACGGATACGCCAAAAAATGTTGGAATTATCATGGCAGGAAATTTACCTTTGGTCGGTTTTCATGATTTGCTTTCTGTTGTTGTATCTGGAAATAATGCCTTGATTAAAACATCTTCGAAAGATGATAAATTAATGAAATTTGTGATTAAATTTCTTCATTCGTTAAACGAAAATTTCAAATCAATTATTCAACCAATTGAACGTTTAGTCGATTTCGATGCAGTTATTGCGACAGGTAGTAACAATACAGCACGTTATTTTGAGCAATATTTTGGAAAAGTACCGAACATTATTCGTAAAAACAGAACTTCTGTTGCGGTTTTGAATGGTACAGAAACGGAAGAAGAATTAAAAGAATTAGGAAACGATTTGTTCATCTATTTTGGTTTAGGCTGTCGTAATGTAACCAAACTTTATATAAAAGATGAAGCACAATTGCATAGAGTTTATGAAGCTATTTTACATTGGGGCGACATCATCAATCATCCGAAGTATGCGAATAATTACGATTATAATCGTGCCATTTATTTATTAGGAAAAGATGAATTCTTGGACAATAATTTTGTTATGATGAAAAAAGACACTTCTTTGCATTCTGCGATAGCTGTGATAAATTTTGAAGTTTATCAAGACATAAATGAAGTTAAAAACTTTTTGAGAGAAAATGAAGATCAAATACAATGTGTGGTTGGAAATGATATGAAAGACAATCCGAATTATGTTGATTTTGGACAAACACAATTCCCGAAATTAACCGATTACGCTGATAATATAGATACACTAAAGTTTTTGGCTGAGTTATAAATGTTAGATGTTAGATGTTAGATGTTAGATGTTAGATGTTAGATGTTAGATGTTAGATGTTAGATGTTAGATGCAAAAATAATTATCTTTATATAACTATAGATTTCTCCATTCGTCAGAATGACATTTACCTTATGTCTTGTTGAACTCGTTTCAACATCGCATCAAAAATTATAAAATAGAAAAAGAGAATCCTTAGGATTCTCTTTTTCTATTTTATTAAAACGTTGCTGCACCTGCAGTTTGGTTTTGTAATTTACGATTGATATTTGTTTTCTTACCTGTAGCAAAATCGTAACTAAACCCTAAGATAAACATATTTTTGTTGTTCCAAATTTGTGTATGGTTTGTTGTTTGTACAATACTTTCTGCAACGGATTTTGATTTATATTCCGAAGGCATTCCAAGCCAATAGGCACCTGTTTTAAATGACCAATTGTTTAATTTATAACTTAACACCAAATGACTTTTGTTTTCGTTCGTGTCTAAAAACGGTCCACTCAATGAATAAACTGGAATATTAAATGCATACATCAAACTAAAGTTTTTGTACACTGAATTAATAACAAAATTATTTCCGATATAATCGTTTTTAATTGTTTTTCCATCATTTAGTTTTACACTTTCTGATGTTGGTGTTAGAACTAATTTTAATGTTAGTAAATCTGTTCCGAAAGGTTTTATTGAACCTGAAACTTGTACACCTAAACTTTGTGCATTTTGAGCATTTTCGTACGTCAACGCGTATCGATTTCCGTCTAACACATACAGTTGATTTATGGCGTCTTTTCTGTGAGAGTAAAATAAAGTTGTATTTAAATCAAAATATTTTGAATTGTATGAATAAATCAAATTATTACTAAACGTTTTTTGAATATTTAATTCTGGATTTCCTTTGCGTACAATATTCGGAACCATTTGCACCACATTACTACTCAACGCATCGCTCCAAGGACTTCTTGGTGTATAGGAACTTGTAAAACGTAAACTTTGGTTCTTCGCTAATTCATAACCCAAAACGATTTTTGGTGTAATAGTCCATGTATTTTGCGAATCTTCTGCACTTTGATTATTGATATTTGTCAATCCCATTCCCAAACGATACATCAACTTTTTTGTTTTTCCAGAAAACTCCGTGTACATATACTGTTGCAAATAATTTACTTTGTAACGAGAAGATCCATCTAAATTTACCAAATCATTGTTGATATCGTTTGTCGTAATTCGATAGCCTGAACTCAATTTTCCTGATTTAAAATCATGCGTATGCGCAACTTCTCCAACAATAGAAGTTTGTTCAGCTTTCAATTTCATTTCGTTATTAAAAACACTATTTTCGGTATTTGTTACCCATTCTTTCGATAATTCGTATGTATCGGTATTGAAAATAGAACCAACGAAATTTAAACTCAATTCATCTTTCTTTCCTAATTTTCGAGAATAATACAAATCTACTGTAGGTTTTGTATAACCACTATTGCCATGTTTATAGGTCGTATGATTCTCCGAAACATTATTCATCAAAAAGATACTTTTTCCATTAACATCTGTAAAACTTGTCAAAATTTCTAAATCTAACTTTACTTGAAAAGTATATTTGTCAGAATCTGTATTGGTATAGCGTAAAATTGCATTTTGAAAGGTATAACCAAAATGATCAAAACGATGTTCGGTTGTTTTGTATTGATTATTATTTAATTGGTATGCATACGAATTAGTGTTTTCACGATTATCATAATCTCTTAAACTAAGCGAATATTCCACACCAAAATTATTTTTACCTTTTGTGAAATTCGCATAAGCAGAACCATCTACAAAACCGGTCAAAGGAGAAGTAATACCCTCTACACCAAAAACATATCCGTTTTCTGGATTACGCGTAATCAAATTAACCACCTGATCTGCACGATTTGCATAACGCGTTGGTGGAATATCAAAATATTCTACACGTACTACATCTTGCGGTTTGACAGCACGAATTTGATTGTCTGTTGCTTCAATTCCGTTTATCAACAACAATGTTGTTCCACCTTTTATACTCTGAATTGAATTAGAAATTGGATCTACATTTAGCTCTGGTAATGTATTCAATAAATCTTTTGCATAACGTGCTTTCTCCAATGCTTCTTTATCAAATGTATAAACCGCTTTGTCCGCAAACATTTTTTTGCGTTGTGACTGTATTAAGACTTCTTTTATTTCAATTGGATTATAATCAATAGAATCTTGTGTTTCTTCTTGTCCAAAAGCAAAGATTCCTGATAATGTAACAGCAAGTACAAAAATTTTCTTCATGGTTAATTCTACTATTTAGTGTTAGTGTCTTTTTTATATGACGCATGAATGACAAATAAGTTACATTACTTTTGATTTTATTTTTGATAACTTTACATCAAACAAGATTTTTAAAAGTTGAAAAAAACTATTCTTTTTATTACACTAATTCTAAATTTCACTATTCTGAATGCGCAAGAACAAGCACAGCGTTCATTAACAGAATATCGTGTAGAAAGTTTTCAGACATCGTTGGTTGCTAAAAAAATGCTTTTCGATTGGTTTGGGAAATGGGATAATATATTGTACACCGAAAACAACGAAGCATTGTTGGTTTGGTCGAATCGAAACATTATTAATGAAGCAAATGAGTCGTTTACATTAATTGCATCAAGCATAGAAAACGAGGAAGAAATGTATGGAACAGTACAAGTTTTGACAAGTAAAAAACAAGATGCTTTGGCCAAAGATTCACCGTTTAGAGAATATTTGAATGAATTTTTAAAAACTGTTTCTAAACAAGAAAACAAAAGCAAAAAGTTTTATAAAGAGTATTTGAAAGTGGAGTATTAAAAATTAATATTCATACCCAAAAGAATATGTAGTGGAAGTAAACGCTGCGTAAAATAACGCTCTGTCACAGGTGTTACTAATGTTCTTTTTATTTCTTTTGTATTGAATAAATTATTTCCTTTTACAAAAAACTTCATCTTAGAATTTTTTAATTGATAAACCAACTTCATATCCAAAAAGTTAGTATCCATTTGATTTTGTCCTCCAAAATTGTAATACTCATAATTTATATCTAATGTTATTTGCTTTGATAAATTAAAATAGACATTTGTATAGACATCAATATTATTATAATTATAAGAATTTAACTGATTTTTACTTTTATTAATAGATAATTTAGCTCCCAATTCATAATTCAAAAAACTTGTAAAACCCGATTTTACTTCCATTCCAAACACTAAACTCGAAAACTGATTACGAATTAAATTCTCATTAGCTATAGAAGTACTTTTAATTATTGAATAATTACTATTAAACTGTATTTTCGTTTTTATTGGATATATAAAATATTTATACATGAACGATGGATTGATTATTTCTATTCCATCAACTATAATCTGTTCGTTAACTGAATAATTAGAATTAAATGTAGAATTATACCCAATTGTTTTATTTTGAATTTGATACATTAAACTAAACTCAAATCCATTATTCATTCCTTTTGATTTACTATAATTGACATTAAATAGAGAACCTCCAAAAATATTATATTCAAGTATATTATTTTTACTAAATTGACGATTTCCTTTGTATATTAATTCTTGATAATAAGCATCAAAACTTGTAGGCGTTATTTGATAATTATAAGAAAAAGAGATTTTCCCAAATTTTCTTTTTTCGTAAGAAAATTCAATTTTTGGAGATACAAAAAAGTTATTTTCCTTTGATGATAAATCTTCTTTAATTAAAGTAGAAAAATAAAGAATTGGCAAACTTGATTTAAATTCAAAACTCTTCCATTTCCTTTCAATTCCAAGAATTAAATACATTTTATTTTGATCGTACTCTAAATGATTTGCACTATTATCTAATAAAAATATTTTCGAAAAACTTTCATTAAACCCTCTATAATTAGAAGTTAAATTAACACTTTGATAATCCATTCCTAAAGTGACAAAGTAATTTCCTTTTTTTGATACTTTATTGAAAAAAGATGATTTTAATCCAATGTAATTTTGTCGATTATTAATCTTTTGCTTTAAATTTAATAAATCTTGATTGTTAAAAACATCTCTAAAAATAGGATTAGTTTCTATAAAGTCGTACGGTCTATTTTGATACAAATGTTTTGCAACAATTGTAATTAATTTTACACTATCTATTTTATTTGTATAAATCAATTGTGTATCTGTAGAATTTGTTTCGTTAGATCCTTTTAAAAAAATTGAAGAATTATTAAACAAAAAATTATTCGCATTTCTTTCATTCAACAGAAAAGAACGGTTTGTAATATTTAGATTCGATTTTTTTGTCAAATCTTTATTCCACTCAATTTTAACAAAGTAATTATCAATTTTTTTATTCCATTGGCTATTTTGATTATTTATAAACTGAATTTCATTGTCATTGTAATTTTCGATTTCATCTATATAATTATTCTTCTCAATTCTATTATAAATACCTAAAATTTGAATTTTACTTTTCTTAAAATTATTTATAAAGTTGACAACACCGATTTTGTCATTATTAAAATTTGTTCGGTTATCTTCAAATTGGTAATTATCTTGATACAAATTTGCCAAATTAGGTAAATGCTTTACATCACTTAATTGGTCGAAATTATAAGCAGTCGAAAATTGATTTTTGATTAGATAATCAACTCCTTTCATCTCATCAAAACCAATTGTATTATAATTAAACAAGGTGATTATTTTCCTTTTTTTAGAGAAATTCATCAGATTTAATCTAAGCTGTTGACGATTTTCCACATAACTTGTTGATGAAACTAAGGCATTTCCATTCCACTGATTTTTTGCTTTTTCGTCTAAAATTAAATTAATAGCCAAAGCGTCAGAATTGTAAATATCTTTTGTTAATTGATTTTTGGTGTGATTGTTAATTATTTGAATTTTTACAACAGATTGATCATTCATGGCTTGAGTTAAAAGTGCATAGCCTCTATCAAATAAATCATCACCTTCTACTAAAACAGATTGTACATTTTTTTTACCTATCTTTATTTTCCCATCTTTGTCTACTGTAACTCCTGGAATACTTTTGATTAAATCCTCAACATTTAATTCTTTTCCTGTTCTATATTTTGCTGCTTCAAATTCCGTAGTATCTTTCTTATAAAAATTATCGGTAGATTTTACAATAACCTCTTTCAGAATTATTGAATTATCTTTTACTAAAGTAAAAATCCCAAGGTCAAAATCTTGTTTACCAATTACTATTTCCTCTTCGTACTGAGAAAAAGTTGGTTTCTTTATTTGAATTGTTTTATTTCCTAACTTAAAATCCGTTATTTCAAATCCTCCTAATTTATTAGTAATGGCAAAAGCTTCTATTTCTTGTAAAGAGTCTAATATTATTATATTCGCATTTGCCATAACAATACCCTTCTCATCTTTTACTAATCCTTTTATTTGACTAAATAAATTTGATGAGATGAATATAAAAATTAAACATATTAGGATTTTATTCATCAATAGAAAATTCTCTTACGTCTTTTCTTAATGGCTCTTCTTTTATTATTACTCCAGAAGGTAATGATGCGTATATATTAGCACGATTATATATCAACCAATTATTTTCAAACCCTATTGCTTGCTTCAATTGATATTTATACTTGGCATTCACAAATGATTTCAAAATAGGAAGTGTTGGTATTTTATTAGAATTAAGTACAATTCGAGTTGCATCATAATCAAACAACTCATTTTCCACTTTCAATATCAAACCTGGTAAACCACCTAACTTCCATGGACCATAATTATATGGGAGTTCAGGAGTAAACCAAGCGGTATAATCTCGTCCTCTAAATTTCGTTGTTGCTTTATAACATGTATAACCTAACATTTTTTGTGATTCTTTTGTAATCTTCCAATTAACTGTAGGTCTCTTCTCAACCATAATTATACGTTTCATCTCCGAACTATTCTTCTTTAAAATTGCTATTTTATTCTGATAAAGACTATCGGTTTTTAGATTTACATATATTGGTTCATAATTGTATCGTTCTTTTGCTAATTTATCATCTTCATAATTCAGATTATCATCATTTTTTATATTTACATAAAATATTTCATTTTCATTGAATACTAAATATTCTTTCATAACTTCTTTTACTCCATTTTTTGTAATAAAATTATACTCAACCAAATTATTAGATTGACCATTTAACAAAACAAAAAACATTAAAAATGTTAACAAAAATAATTTTTTCATAAATTAATTTAAAAAAGTAAACAAGCAAAACTTGTTTACTTTTGTTATTACTATTTTTTTACCTTTCAGGTTCTGGAAATGATTCAATACAAGGAGAATTTGTATAATTATTCTTAACAGTCATCACTAACCCTTCACAACTTTTACTATCTGACCAATATGAAGTTGTATGACTATCTACTTTATTCCCACATCCATCATAAGTTATAGTTGTAATACTAACTGTACAACCAAAAACTTTCACGATAGATTCAGCTTTTACATATTCAGTATTACTAGGTGCATTTTCATTTGCCATAGCAAAAGATCCAAAAAGTGCAAAAGCACTCAATAATAAGTTTTTTTTCATTTTAATGTGATTTTTTTTAATATTAATTATAGTTTGCAACCTATAACTTTATCTATTAACGTTAATTACATCAATAATAATAATAATAATAATAATAATAATCGTTAAACGCAAATTATTTTAAAAAATAACGTATTCACAATAAAAGTATATAACTAAAAAATCCTTCAAGAAAAACGTGAAGGATTTATATTTTATGTTCAGTTTGAGTATTTTAAAATGTATCGAAAACGAAGACTTTTAATTGTTACGTTTGAAAAAAGAGTCGACAAACTCCATTTTATTGAAGGCTTGTAAATCGTTGATTCCTTCACCTACACCGATGTATTTTACTGGAATTTGAAATTGGTCCGAAATACCTATCACCACTCCACCTTTAGCTGTTCCATCTAATTTGGTTACCGCTAAAGAAGAAACTTCTGTTGCTTGCGTAAATTGTTTTGCTTGCTCAAAAGCATTTTGACCTGTTGAACCATCTAACACCAATAAAACTTCGTGAGGCGCATCTGGAATAACCTTTTGCATGACGCGTTTAATTTTTGTCAACTCGTTCATCAAATTTACTTTATTGTGTAAACGACCAGCTGTATCTATCAACACAACATCTGCATTTTGCGCAACTGCTGATTGAATGGTATCAAATGCAACCGAAGCAGGGTCTGAACCCATCGCTTGTTTTACAATTGGCACACCCGCACGCTCTGACCAAATCACTAACTGATCGACAGCTGCCGCACGAAACGTATCCGCCGCACCAAGTACTACTTTTAAGCCTTGTGATTTGAATTGAGAAGCCAATTTACCAATCGTCGTTGTTTTACCTACTCCGTTAACGCCGACTACCATAATTACATAGGGAACGTCTTTTTTAGGGATAGCAAAACCATTTGTATCTTCGATATTATTTTCAGAAAGTAAACCCGCAATTTCTTCGCGTAGAATCTTATCTAATTCGGAAGTCGAAACATATTTATCACGTTCTACTCGTTCTTCTATTCGACGAATAATTTTGATTGTTGTTTCTACTCCAACGTCAGAAGAAATTAAGACTTCTTCTAAGTCGTCTAAAACCTCATCGTCTACTTTTGATTTCCCAACAACAGCACGACTAATTTTATCAAACAAAGAAGTTTTAGATTTCTCCAAACCTTCATCTAATTTTTCTTTGCTTTCTTTACCTAATATCTTTTTGAACCAACTCATTAAAAGCTAAATTTCTTTAAAATTTTGTACGAAGATACATAAAATATAAGGAAATAAAAAAGCCGCCCAAAAGAGCAGCTCTATTAACCTTAATATTTTCTATTAAGCTAACAATTATTTTGCGAAGAACGCATCAGTATCGTCAGCGTTAACTACTTTTTCAACAAATACGTAAGCTCCAGATTTAGGAGATTTTACCATTTTGATTACTTTGGTCATTTTTTTAGACCCTGTTTGTAGGGTTGCTACTGTCTTTTTTGCCATCGTCTAAAATTTTATTATTTGATCTCCTTATGAACTGTATACTTTTTCAATACTGGGTTGTATTTTTTCAACTCAATACGATCTGGAGTATTCTTTTTGTTTTTAGTTGTGATATAACGAGACATTCCTGGCATACCACTTTCTTTATGCTCTGTACATTCTAAAATAACCTGTACTCTGTTTCCTTTTTTTGCCATGGTGTCTTAAATTATTTGATTAAACCTTCTTTACGTGCACGTCTAACAGCCTCATCAACTCCTAACTTGTTGATTGTTTTTAAACCGTGTGCAGAAACTTTTAAAGTAATCCACTCACCAGCTTCTGGCATAAAAAATTTCTTTTTGAACAAATTCACTTCAAAAGTGCGTTTTGTTTTATTATTAGCGTGAGAAACATTGTTTCCTACTAATCTTCTCTTACCTGTAATTTGACAAATGTTTGACATCTTATTTTGTATTGTCCTATTTTAAACGGAGTGCAAAGTAACAAATTAAATATTACTTATACAACTCTTTAGGTTATTAATTTTATATTTTCTTCTTATTTTGTTTGTATAACAACTTCTGCGCAAGTGTATAAGCTAAGATAATTCCCATTACCAATAGTGCTATTCTTGCGATGACGTCACCATACTTTGTATAAAACGTTAATTCACTATTCATTAAAATTGTACCATTTAAGGCACCCTGCTCTCCATATGGTAATGACTTCATTATATCTCCTCGCTGATTAACGAAAGCCGAAATACCTGAGTTTGCAGATCTAACAATAGCGCGTCTATTTTCAATAGCTCTCAAATTACCATATAATAGTAATTGACGATGACCATCGGTAGAGCCCCACCAAGAATCGTTGGTCATTGTGAATATAACATTAGCACCTTCTCTCACATATTCTGTTGTATAGTCTCCGTAAATAGATTCGTAACATATAACCGGAGCAACAGTAGCGGTGTTTGTATTATTCTTGAAAACAGAACGATGAGGTTGAACCCCCAACGTTTTTGTTGTGCCGCCAAAGTTAAGCATAAATTCTCCAATAATTGGCATTAAATAGTTACGATATGGAAAAATTTCTACTCCAGGCACTAATTTACTCTTATGATATACTTCGATCGAGTCGTTTCCTCCTATCTGTAAAGCCGAATTATAGGCATCATACCACGTTATTCCATCTTTCATAACTGATGCAGTTTCTGATGCTAAAGACGACATAGGATAAATTCGCATGATTGATGCACCTGTTACGAAATGTAAATCGTTCTTCGTACTTGTCCATTGTTGAATATCTTGTACAATTAAATCATCATACATATTGTCAAAAATAAGTGCAGAAGAACCTGGAACAGCTGTTTCTGGCGCAACAACAAATTGGGTTTTTGGTTGAATATTCTTCAGTGCCAATTGCTTCAATTCGTCATAAATCTGTAATCCATCTTTCATGTATTTTTCATTGTAAGGATCAAGATCTGGTTGAAGAATCAACACATCAAGCGCTTTTCCTTTTTCCTCGTAATTTGCATACATTATATAAGATAAACCAATTGGAACAGCAATTAATAATCCTGCATAAATACCTAATTTGTTTAAATATTTAATTTCTTTTTTATTGATGTAAGCTGTTAAATAATAGAACACAATAATATTTACGATCCATATCCAAAGTGCTCCACCAAAAGTTCCTGTGTATTCGTACCATTGTACCCATTCGTGATATTTTGCAAAACCATTTCCAAGGTTAAACCATGGCCAAGTCAATTCCCAATTCAATGTTAGTTTATCAAAACTCATCCAAATGGCTGGAAGAAAAACTAAGCCATACAAATTTCCTGCTTTTGTTTTAACAACATGATACAGTTGAAAAACAATTGACATAAATAACGAATTCGCGAAAACTGGAATTAAATAAGCACTCCACGAATTTTGTAAATCTCCATTCGCATTGGTTTCTTGCGCATAATGCAACCACCAAATTACAATTGCATTCCAAATAAAAAAGGCTAAATATGAAAGTCCAAAAATCTTACGTCTTTTTTTCTTGAATTCTGCGCGCTGCGTTATTTGATGTTCTGCCAACATCAAGGGCACAAATCCTATAAATAACAACAATGGAAAACCATGTGACGGCCAGCCTGCTGTTAACAATAATCCTGATAAGATTGCGTATGCAATGTATTTTTTCATGTGACAAATTTATAATATCATCGTTCAATAACCGATGATATTTATTGGAATATTTTATGAATTAAGTTTTTCGAAGTACGATTTACGATTTACTAACTTCAATATAATAATTTGGATTAATCGTTACATCACTCGTTTTTGTAATTGTTGAATGATTAATCGTTTGCCAATTTGATGTTGGATTGATTGTAATGTCAGAATCTTTCAAACGCAAAGGCATTGCAAATCCACCCACCACATTCGTATATCTATATTCTACTTTGTTACCATTTTCTCTTAATTCTAACGTAGGAACTTTGACAGTTCTTAAATATTGATTGAAAAAAGCAGTCAAATTTAATCCAGAATATTTGGCAATATAATTTTCGATTTGTTCTGTTGTCACCGTTTGATGATAAAACTCTTTGTTCAAACCTCGTAATAGTTGTCTAAATTTTTCGTCATCATTCATCCAAGTTCTCAACGTATGAATCATATTTGCGCCTTTGTAGTACATGTCACCACTTCCTTCTTGATTGACACCATATACTCCGATTATTGGACTATCATTTTGGATTGCATTTCTTGTTCCACGTACATATTCGCTTCCTGCTTCTTTCCCATGAAATGTTTCTGTAAATAAGGTTTCAGAATAAGCTGTAAACGATTCATGAATCCACATATCTGCAACATCTTTCTCTGTTATATTATTTCCGAACCATTCGTGACCAGCTTCGTGAACGATAATAAAATCCCATTTTAGTCCCCAACCAGAACCTGATAAATCGCGCCCTAAATACCCATTCTCGAATTTATTTCCGTACGCAATTCCAGATTGATGTTCCATTCCCAAATGTGGAGTTTCTACAATCTTGAACGAATCTTCGTAAAAAGCATAAGGTCCAAACCAATGTTCAAAACTTTTTAACATCATTTTAGCTTGTTCGAACTGTGATTTAGCTTTATCAATGTTATAATCTAATACATAATAATCTAAATCCAATTGACCATTTTCGCCATTGTAAGTATCTTTAAAATTGACATAATTCCCTACGTATGGGACAATATTATAATTATTAATTGGGTTAACTACTTTCCAAGTAGAAGCCGTTTTTCCATTTTTTTCTTGCTTAGAAACTAATCGTCCATTTCCTACACCAACTAAATCATGAGGTGTGATAATTTCCAATTCCATTCCATTATCAGGCTCATCACCTAAATAATCTTTGTTCGGAAACCAAGCACTTGCACCCAAACCTTGTACAGCCACAGTCATCCAATCACGACCTTTTTTATCTTTTTCAAAAATCCAACCGCCATCCCATGGTGCTTTTTTTGCTACAATTGGATGTCCAGAATATTCTAATTCTAAATCATTCGAAGTATTCTTGATGTTTTTTCCGACATGAATAAAGTACACATTACCATCACGCTTAAAATCAGAAATTTTCTTTCCATTCAATTTTACAGCCAAAACAATCATTGGTTCTTGTAAATCAATTTGAATTAAATCTGATTTCTGAGGCGCCGTTTTATCAAAAGTAATGGTTGTTCTTCCTTTGATAAATTTCGATTTAAAATCGGGTTCTACGCTTACTTTATAGTGTTTAACATCCCACCAATTTCTGAACTCATTATTGGTTCCGCGAAGGGAATCTTGTCGTGTAAACTCTTTTTTGTGATTAAGAACTTGTGCATGTGTTGTCATCGATATCAAGCCAAGCAATAGTACTAATTTCTTCATAGTCATTTTTAAAACATATCAAAAATAAGATTATATATTTGATAAATAAGCGAAAAATCTATGATTACAGAAAAATTTACGGAAAGAATAAATTATCTAAAAAATAATCAATTAATCGTTGAAGCTTTGTACGAAATTTTGGATGAATTGAATTTAAACCATAGTGCTTTTACTGGTTTTAATTTTCGAGAAGAAATAGAACCGAAAGGATTGTTATTAACAGCGGAAGGAAACGAATCAACAGGAATAAGTATTCATGTTCCACGCAATATTTTAGATTTTGATTTGAGTTTAATCTCCAATTTATTGATGCACGAAATGATACATATATATCAACGTTCAGGTGATAATCAAATCGAATTGCGAGAAGAGCGCGAATGGCAAGCTTATACAGAAATGATTTTTCATAAACGGTTTCCAAACATTCCTACATTAAGTAATTTTTACATTAAACAATTTGGTGAAAAAGCATTGACGTATTACAACCGAATGCCAAATGATATGAAAGCGAAATATGCGGATGAAAAAACTGATTTAGAAAATATTTTGCAACTTATCAATAAAAAAGATTAGAGAGATCGTGCTAAAACTTGCGGTTTATAGTTTTGTGAACGCTGACAATTTATCAACCTAAAACTGACGATTTATTCTGCTTCAACCCAATTTATTCTTCATAATCTGACAACATGACATTTGATTTTATCAGATGTCATTCTTTTTTATGTTGGCACAAAGATTGACTATTACGGATATAACTTCACTATCATGAAGTATAAAAACGTTTAAAATAAATTAATAATATAAAATATAACTAAACAATATGAGCAAAATAATCGGAATCGACTTAGGTACAACGAACTCTTGTGTTTCTGTAATGGAAGGAAGCGAGCCAGTTGTAATTCCAAATGCAGAAGGTAAAAGAACAACTCCATCTATCGTAGCATTCGTAGAAGGAGGTGAAATTAAAGTTGGTGATTCAGCAAAACGTCAAGCTGTAACAAACCCAAAGAAAACGATTTATTCTATTAAACGTTTCATGGGAACTAAATTTAATAATGATGCAGATGAAATCGGTCGTGTTCCTTATTCAGTTGTAAAAGGAAACAATGATACGCCAGCAGTTGATATTGATGGACGTAACTATACTCCACAAGAAATCTCAGCAATGATTTTACAAAAAATGAAAAAAACTGCTGAAGATTATTTAGGACAAGAAGTATCAAGAGCGGTAATTACTGTACCAGCTTATTTTAACGATGCTCAACGTCAAGCAACTAAAGAAGCTGGTGAAATTGCAGGTCTTAAAGTAGAACGTATTATCAACGAGCCTACTGCTGCTGCATTAGCTTACGGATTAGACAAAGCAAACTCAGATAAAAAAATCGTTGTTTACGATTTAGGTGGTGGTACTTTCGACGTATCAATCCTAGAATTAGGTGACGGTGTATTCGAAGTATTATCTACAAACGGTGATACACACTTAGGAGGTGATGATTTTGATGACGCAATCATCAACTGGTTAGCTTCTGAATTCCAAGCGAAAGAAGGTGTAGATTTGAAAAAAGACGCAATGGCTTTACAACGTTTACGTGAAGCTGCTGAAAAAGCTAAAATCGAATTATCTTCTTCTGCTCAAACAGAAATTAATTTACCATACGTTACAGCTAACGAAACAGGACCAAAACACTTAGTAGAAACTTTAACTCGTTCTAAATTTGATCAATTAACAGAAGATTTAGTACGTCGTTCTATGGAACCTTGTAAAAAAGCGTTATCTGATGCAGGTTTATCAATCAACGATATCGACGAAGTTATCTTAGTTGGTGGATCTACACGTATGCCAAAAATCCAAGAAGAAGTAGAAAAATTCTTCGGTAAAAAACCATCTAAAGGAGTTAATCCAGACGAGGTTGTTGCAATTGGTGCAGCTATCCAAGGAGGTGTTTTAACAGGTGATGTAAAAGACGTATTATTATTAGACGTTACACCATTATCTTTAGGTATCGAAACTTTAGGAGGAGTATTCACAAAATTAATTGAAGCGAATACAACAATTCCAACTAAAAAATCTGAAGTTTTCTCAACTGCAGTTGACAATCAACCAGCAGTAACATTAAGAATTGGTCAAGGAGAGCGTCCATTATTCAACGATAACAAAGAAATCGGACGTTTTGACTTAGTAGATATTCCACCAGCACAAAGAGGTGTTCCTCAAATCGAAGTAACATTTGATATTGATGCGAATGGTATCTTAAGTGTATCTGCAAAAGATAAAGGAACAGGAAAAGAGCAATCAATCAAAATTGAAGCTTCATCTGGATTATCTGATGCTGATATCGAAAGAATGAAAAAAGAAGCACAAGAAAATGCTGCAAAAGACGAAGAAGCAAAAAACAAAATTGAAAAAGTAAATGCTGCTGACGCGTTAATTTTCCAAACAGAAAAACAATTGACTGAGTACGGAGATAAAATTCCTGCTGACAAAAAACAACCAATTGAAGAAGCTTTAGCTGAGGTTAAATCTGCTCACGCTGCTCAAGACGTTGCTGCAATTGATGCTTCTATGGAAAAATTAAATACAGCTTGGAATGCTGCTTCACAAGAAATTTATGCTGCAATGAACGAAGGTCAAGAAAGTGGTGCACAAGCGCAACCAGGAGCTGATCAAGGTCAAGCAAAAAATGATGGTGTTGAAGACGTAGACTTCGAAGAAGTTAAATAATAGAATTTCATTTATCAATAGGAAAGCCTCGCATTGCGAGGCTTTTTTTGTCTATCAACAAATCTTATTTCGTTTTTTCTAATGCTTGTAGTATATCTTCGATAATATCTATTTTATCTTCTAATCCAACAGATAATCGTATCGAGCCTGGCATAATCCCTAACTCTGCACGTTCGGCATCTGATAATTTCGCATGAGTTGTTGTAGCCGGGTGTGTCGCTATCGATCTCGAATCTCCTAAATTTGAAGTATACAAAATCATTTTCAATGCATCTATAAATTTGAACGCACGTTCTTTTCCTCCTTTTACTTCAAAGGTTACAATTCCACCACCTCCTTTCATTTGTTTTTTCGCTAATTCATATTGCGGATGAGAGGGTAAAAAAGGGTATTTTACAGCTTCAATTTCAGGGTTACTTTCTAACGCCTCTGCCAAAGCCAAAGCATTTTCACAATGACGATCCATACGAAGAGGTAACGTTTCTAAACTTTTAGAAATTGTCCACGCATTAAAAGCAGACATTGCAGGACCAGTATGACGAATAAAAAACATCATTTCATTAATCAAATCTTGCTTTCCTATCACAACACCACCTAAAACTCGACCTTGTCCATCCATATATTTTGTTGCTGAATGAATAGATAAATCGAATCCAAACTCTAAAGGTTGTTGTAAATATGGTGTTGCAAAACAGTTGTCAATGGCAAAAATAACATGTGGATGTTTCTCTTTTATTTTTGCTAAAGCTTCTAAATCGAATAATTCCAAACCAGGATTAGAAGGCGATTCTAAAAAGACAATTTTGGTATTCGCTTGAATTGCTTTTTCCCAATCTTCGATATTTGGCGTTTCAACATAGGTATAGGTTACGCCCCAACGAGGAAATAGTTGTGTAATTAATTGATGTGTCGAACCAAAAATAGCACGACTTGACACAATATGATCACCACTTTTAATATAAGAAGCAAACGAAGCAAAAACAGCTGCCATCCCTGATGCGAACGCTAAACCAGCATCTGCTTTTTCTAACACACAAACGCGATTAATAAACTCTGTTGTATTTGGATTTGCATAACGCGAATAAACCATACCTTCCTCCTCTTCTACAAAAATAGCACGACCTTGTTCTGCACTATCAAAAATAAAACTTGAGGTTAAATATAATGGAACTGAATGCTCGCGAGTAGCAGATCTTGGCGCTTGCTCACGAATTATCTTAGACTGATCTTTTTTCATAAGATTCAAATTTAAAGATAGTTTTATTAAGCTAAAAGATTTTTATCAAGTTTTAAACCGAAATTATTTCTGTTTTTAATTTAATTTTCAATAAATAGATTCGATTCTAAAATCATTTATAGAAATATTTCAGAATTGATTTTAAATCCTTCAATTTCATCTTGATCAAAAATGATGAAACAGCAATATATTCTTAAAATATCATTCAGATTTAATCTTTACCTTTGTAACCTTATATCAATTTATGTCATTCGAAAATTTAGGATTATCACCATATCTCTCAAAAGCCATTACAATACTTGGATTTTTAAAACCTTTTGAAATTCAAACTGAGACTATTCCGTCTATTTTAAAAGGAAAAGATGTAATGGGAATTGCAAAAACAGGATCTGGAAAAACATTGTGTTTTGTTGCACCTTTGTTACAAAAAATTCAACATCAATCGTACGAAAAATCACGTTTTGTAAAAGCTCTAATTTTAGTTCCTACACGCGAATTAGCTGTTCAAATTGAACAAACATTTGCTGGTCTACAAACTGCTTTACGCCGCGAAGTACAAACACAGGCTGTATATGGTGGAACTTCGATTAATCCACAGATGAAGAATTTGTATGGAACAGAAATTTTGATAGCAACCCCTGGTCGTTTATTGGATTTAATGGATCATAATGCGTTATCGTTAGACCAATTGCAATATTTGGTAATTGATGAAGCGGACAAAATGTTTCAGATGGGGTTTGGAGATGAAATGAATAGAATCTTAAAAAGTGTTCCGAAAAAGAAACAATCGGTTCTTTTTTCAGCAACTTTAAATGATAAAATTGATGAAATCAAATCAACTTTAAATATCAATCCAATTGTTGTTGAAATTAAAAAGCAAGAAGTTGATTTAGAGCAAATAGAACAAGTAGCTTATAAAGTTGATGCCGAAACAAAAGGTCCTTTTTTACGCTATTTAATCAAATCTGAAAACTTAGAACAAGTGTTGATTTTTGTTTCTTCGACTCGTACAGCTGACAATTTGGTTGAAAAACTAAAAAAGAATAAAATTCCTGCAATGGCTGTTCACAGCAAGAAATCGCAAGGTGCGAGAATGGATAATTTAGAAGATTTTAAATTAGGAGATATTCGCGTTTTGGTTGCCACAGATTTGATTGGACGCGGAATTCATATCGAAGGTTTACCAATTGTAATTAATTACGAATTACCTCGATCGCCTTTAGATTATGTACACCGAATTGGACGTACTGGTCGTGCAAATGCAAACGGAAAAGCAATTAGTTTAATCACCGAAGAAGATTTGCATCATTTCAAAATTATTCAGAAAAAAATGGGTAAGAAAGTAAACATACTTTCGACTGATGATGTGAGCTTACATGGATTTTAAATAAGTTTTAGGTTATGAGTAATAAGTTTTTCAAAACTCATTACTCATAATTTTTAATTAAAATTAAGTCCAAAGATATTGTCTAAACTCTATTAACTTCTTCAACATTTTATTATCTTCCTCGTATTGAAGATCTTCTAAATTATTGTTATCAAGCTTACGTTTATTCCACCAATTATATAAATTCTCGATTTCGTTTTTTGCATTTTTATGTTCATCATCAAATGTCCAATCTACATGCCCTGTAAACAAATTTTCTTTTTCAATACAATCGGATAGAATCTGAAAACAAGCATGTAAAATAACCATATCCTTATCTAACCATTCATCGTTTAATGTTTCTATTTTTAGAAGATTCGAAGGTTTCATTATTATCTTTTTCAAAACTCATTACTCATAACTTTTGGCTCACAACTTCTAAGTATGTGGTCCAAGCATATTTTTAGGATCAAGGATCTCATCTAATCGTTCTTTAGACAACAAACCATGATCTAAAACCAATTGATAGACACTTCCACCAGTTTCTAAAGCTTCTTTCGCTATTTTTGTACTTGCTTTATATCCAATATACGGATTTAGTGCTGTAACAATTCCAATACTATTTTGCACTTCATTTTTCAGATGTTCCGCATTTGCAGTAATTCCATCCACACATTCCACACGCAATGTATCCATTGCATTTGTAAGATATTGAATTGACTCCATAATCGAAAAACCTATAATTGGCTCCATTACATTTAATTGCAATTGACCAGCTTCTGCTGCCATTGTAATTGTCAAATCATTTCCAATCACTTTAAAACAAACCTGATTCACCACTTCTGGAATAACCGGATTTACTTTTCCTGGCATAATCGAAGATCCTGGCTGTTTTGGAGGTAGATTAATTTCGAATAAACCTGCTCTTGGCCCTGAAGTTAGTAATCGTAAATCATTACAAATTTTAGATAATTTTACACAAAGACGTTTTAAAGCAGAAGAATAATCTACAAAGGCACTCGTATCAGAAGTTGCTTCCACTAAATTATCTGCCAATATCACCTCTTCCTTCATGATTTCTGCAATCTTTGTTGTACACAATTGTGCATAACCTGGAACGGCGTTCAAACCAGTTCCGATTGCTGTTGCTCCCATATTAATGACCAATAAATCAGTAGTGATACGATCTAAATTCTGAACTTCCTTGTTTAATGTAGTTGCAAAACCTTCAAATTCTTGACCTAATGTCATCGGAACTGCATCTTGCAATTGTGTGCGTCCCATCTTAATGACTTGTTCAAATTCTTTAGCTTTTTTATTAAATGACTCTGCCAGTTTTGTTAATGCTTCAACCAATGGTTTATTCATGTTAAACAAAGCTAATTTCAACGCAGTAGGATAAGCGTCGTTTGTGGATTGTGATAAATTTACATGATCATTTGGTGAACAAAATTGATATTCTCCTTTTTGTTTTCCTAAATGTTCTAACGCAATATTTGCAATCACTTCGTTTGCATTCATATTCGTAGAAGTTCCAGCACCACCTTGAATCATGTCAATCGGAAATTGATCCGTATATTTTCCTGCAATCAGCTCGTTCGATGCAAAAGAAATCGCATCATATATATCTTTTGATAAAACTCCCAACTCATGATTAGCTTGCGCTGCACCTAATTTCACTACACCTAACGCTTTAATAAATTCAGGGTAATGTGCTAAATAGTTGTTCGAAATTTTAAAATTATTAATTGCACGTTGTGTTTGTACTCCATAATAAGCCGTTTCAGGAAGTTGTAACTCTCCTAATAAATCTGACTCAGTTCTCATACTTATTCTTATTAGATTGTTTTTTTTAAATTTAAATTAAAGGTAAGGATTATTGTAGGATAAATTCTAAACTCGAATTACTAAATACTTCAAAAAATATATATCTTTAAAAATATTAATACAAAAGAAATGAAAACAACTCGATATTATTCATTGGACGTTTTTCGTGGCGCTACGGTCGCTTTAATGATTTTAGTGAATAATCCTGGCACGTGGTCCTTTATGTTTGATCCCTTAGAACATGCACAATGGCACGGATGTACACCAACCGATTTGGTCTTTCCTTTCTTTTTATTTGCAGTAGGCAATGCAATGGCTTTTGTAATTCCACGATTCAAACAACAACCGCAAAGCGAATTCTGGAAAAAAGTCATTAAACGAAGTATCCTTATCTTTCTAATTGGACTTTTTATCAATTGGTTTCCGTTTTTTAAATGGGAGAATAACGAACTTATTTTTAAGGCCTGGAAAGATTCTGAAGAAAGTGGCGTTCGAATAATGGGTGTTTTACAACGAATCGCTATTGCCTATTTTTTTGCTTCTGTTATTGCTTTTTACTTTAAAGAAAAAATGGTTCTTTGGATTTCAGGTATCATCTTAGTTGGCTATTGGTTATTGACAAAATTTTTAGGCGGTATTGACCCTTATTCTATCGAAGGGTTAATCGGAACAAAAATCGATACCCATATTTTAGGTTTAGCACATATTTACAAAGGTGAATCGATTCCATTTGATCCAGAAGGTATTTACAGTACCATCAATGCGATTCCTCAAGTTTTATTAGGCTATTTAACTGGCATTTTCATCAATAAACAAGGTAATATGAAATGGTTAAATAAATCTTTACCCGAAACCAATCAACCCAATTTTAGATTAGTAGCAGGTTTATTTGTTTTAGGGGTAATTGCTTTGCTATTAGGTTATTTTTGGCAATTAGATTTTCCGTACAACAAAAAGATTTGGAGTAGCTCATACGTTATTCATACAACAGGATTGTCATTATTAACAATTGCAACAATGATTTGGTTCATCGAAATTTTGAACGTCAAAAATGGTGTGATGAAATTCTTTGATGTATTCGGAAAAAATCCATTATTCATTTTTGCATTTAGTGGTTTATTTCCACGTTTATTAGGATTAATCCGAATCGAAAATGGATTTACCAATCAAGACGAAATCAAATACATTTCTCCTTTGACTTGGTTTTATGAAAACATTTGTGCGAAACTTCCTGGAATTCCAGAAATCGGATCGTTTGTTTATTCGCTTATCTTCTTAGCATTCTTTTGGGCTTTGGCTTATTGGTTAGATCAAAAGAAAATTTATGTTAAGGTGTAGTTACTATTTACGCACTATTTCAGTTAAAAATTATTCATTAAATACTATTTTTAGTAAATATTTCAATTAATCAACTCTCTTTTTTATCAAATAATTGCTTAAGTCTTAATAAAATACTTTTTATAAATATTTTTCAAAAAACTTGTAGTCTGAGTGGAAAAGATTATTTTTGCCTATTCGACAAGAAGAGTATGAAAAATATCCGTAATTTCTGTATTATCGCCCATATTGACCATGGTAAAAGTACCTTGGCCGATCGCCTATTACAAGTAACAGGAACGATTTCTGATCGTGAGTTACAAAACCAAACATTAGACGATATGGATTTGGAACGCGAACGTGGTATCACAATCAAATCACACGCTATCCAAATGGAATATGAAAAAGATGGTGAAAAATATATTTTAAATTTAATTGACACGCCTGGACACGTGGATTTCTCGTATGAGGTTTCTCGTTCGATTGCCGCTTGTGAAGGTGCTTTGTTAATTGTAGATGCTGCTCAAAGCATCCAAGCTCAAACCATTTCTAACTTATATTTAGCATTAGAAAATGATTTAGAGATTATTCCAGTTTTAAACAAAATCGATTTACCTTCTGCTAATCCAGAAGAGGTAACAGATGATATTGTAGACTTATTAGGTTGTGAACCTGAAGATGTATTGCGTTGTTCTGGAAAAACAGGTGAAGGAGTTTTAGAATTGTTGCATACAATTATAGAAAAAGTTCCTGCTCCTGTAGGAGATCCTGAAGCTCCGTTGCAAGCTTTAATCTTTGACTCTGTTTACAATCCTTTCCGTGGAATTGAAGCTTTTTATAAAGTTGTAAATGGAGAGATTAAAAAAGGGGATCAAGTCAAATTCATGGCAACCAATAAAAAATATGGTGCAGATGAAATTGGAACTTTAAAGTTAAATCAAGTAGAGAAAAAAGTAATTAAAACCGGAGATGTTGGTTACATTATTTCTGGGATTAAAGAAGCTGCCGAAGTAAAAGTTGGTGATACAATTACTTTAGTTGATAGACCTGCCGCTGAAGCTATTGATGGTTTCGAGGAAGTAAAACCGATGGTTTTCGCTGGAATTTATCCAGTAGACACAGAAGATTATGAAGATTTACGTGCTTCTATCGAGAAGTTGCGTTTAAATGATGCTTCCTTAACCTTTGAAGCAGAATCTTCTGCCGCTTTAGGGTTTGGTTTCCGTTGTGGTTTCTTAGGAATGCTACACTTAGAAATCATTCAAGAACGTTTAGAACGTGAATTTAACATGACAGTTATTACAACTGTTCCTAACGTTTCGTACGAAGCTTATTTAGAAAAAGATCCCGATAAAATGATTGCCGTTCATAATCCTTCTGAATTACCTGATCCTTCTGGATTAAATCGTGTGGAGGAACCTTACATTCGTGCAGCGATTATTACAAAATCTGAATTTGTTGGTCCTGTCATGAGTTTATGTATTGAGAAACGAGGCGAATTACAATCTCAAAATTATTTGACTCAACATCGAGTTGAAATGATTTTCAATATGCCTTTGGCTGAAGTTGTATTTGATTTCTATGATCGATTAAAATCAATTTCTAAAGGATATGCTTCTTTCGATTATGCTCCTTCTGGAATGAGAGCTTCAAAATTAGTTAAAGTGGATATCATGATTAACGGTGAAGTTGTAGATGCTTTATCTGCCTTAATTCACGTTGATAATGCTTACAACATTGGTAAAAAAATGTGTGAGAAATTACGCGAATTAATTCCTCGTCAACAGTTTGATATTCCAATTCAAGCAGCAATTGGTGCTAAAATTATTGCACGTGAAACCATTAAAGCTTTACGTAAAGACGTTACAGCAAAATGTTACGGAGGAGATATTTCTCGTAAACGTAAGTTATTAGAAAAACAAAAAGCTGGTAAGAAGAAAATGCGTCAAATTGGACGTGTAGAGGTTCCTCAATCTGCCTTCTTAGCTGTTTTAAAATTGAACGATTAAGATTAATTTTATATATATTTTTATAAGCCACTCAATGAGTGGCTTTTTTTGTAACAATTATTACAATCCAACTCATTAATATTTTAGAAATTTGTAATAAACTTTATAACATGATTTTACTTCAAATAAATTTTGATTTTCCTGTTGAATATATGGGAGAAAATTTAACTAACAATGCACAACCATTGGCTGAAAGCATTAATTTAGAAAAAGGGTTTATTTCTAAGATTTGGATCGAGAATAAAGAGACTGCTCGAAGTGGTGGAATTTATATTTTTGACACCTTAGAAAATGCAAAAAATTATGCTGAAATGCATTCTAAGCGAGTTGAACAAATGGGTGCCACAAACATTGTTTCAGAATATTTTGAAATTAACGAACCTCTCTCAACTTTAAATAAAGGAATATAATTACCAAAGCTACTTAATAAAGTGGCTTTTTTTGTTTTAATTATTTCTCTTCTAATTTCTCCATTCCAAAATCGAAAATTTTAACATAAAGTATTTCGAAATGTAAGATTCTTTGACAAGCTCGGAATAACAGTAAAACAAATAAATTTCCTAACTTCGTTACCATTCAAATCATACACATGAAAAATATATTTTTATCAACAACTATTACCTTAGCTTCAATTTCTGCTTTTGGTCAAAATATTTCAAATCAAACTATAGATCAAGTCACAGAAAATGCCATGAAGACATTCAATGTTCCAGGAATTTCTGTTGCCGTAATTAAAGATGGAACAATTATTCATAGTAAAGGTTATGGTGTAAAATCAATCAAAACAGGAGAAAAATTACAATCGAATACAAATTTTGGAATCGCCTCTAATTCGAAAGCTTTTACAGCAGCGGCTTTAGCGATTTTAGTTGATGAAGGAAAAATGAATTGGGATGATAAAGTCATCAAACATATTCCCGAATTTAAAATGTATAATGAATATGTAACAAAAGAATTTACTATTCGTGATTTGTTAACACACCGAAGTGGTTTAGGCTTAGGTGCTGGCGATTTGATGGTATGGCCTGATGGACATAATTTCACACCAACCGATATTATCAACAATATTCAATATTTAAAACCTGTTTCAGATTTTCGTTCGAAATATGATTACGATAATCTTTTGTACATCATTGCTGGAGTTGTAGTAGAAAGAATTTCTGGACAATCTTGGACGGATTTTGTCACTCAACGATTAATCCAACCGATTGGCATGACAAATACAGCGGCAAATTTTCATCTGTTAAAAGATCAAAAAAATGTAATTGATCCACATGTGCCAATTGATGGTAAATTGCAAGTAATCGATCGTTATACCAATACGATTTTTGACGCAGCAGCAGGATTATATTCTAACGTTGATGATGTTGCAAAATGGTTACAATTTAATTTGAATAAAGGGAAAGTAAACGGAAAACAAATTATTTCTGAAAAACAAATGAAAGAAATGATTTCGCCTGTTACCTTGCAAAAAGTTGGAACTACTCCTCCATATAATTCATTGTTTAAAGCATATGGATTAGGTTGGCAATTGCAAGATTATAACGGAAAATTAGAAGTTTCGCACACTGGTGGTTTAGAAGGAATTGTAACGCAAACAATTTGGTATCCTCAAATCAATTTAGGAATTGTCGTTCTTACTAATCAACAAGCAGGTGTCGCATTTAACTCGGTTTCTAATACAATTAAAGATTTTTATTTAGGCAATCCCGAAAAAGATTGGGTTGCTTTCTACGATAATTTGATGAAATCTCGTGTGGCCGAAGCGGACGGAATAACAGATGAAGTTTGGAAAACAGTTGAAGCAAATCAGAAAAACAAAGCCCTTAAGGTTAATAAAAATGCATTCATCGGAACCTATAAAGATAATTGGTTTGGTGATGTTGAAATCTATGAGAAAAAAGGTAAATTAATTTTCGAATCGAAGCGTTCACCTCAATTAACCGGAGAAATATCATTTTATAAAGACAATACATATGCGGTAAAATGGTACAACAGATATTTCCATGCAGATGCTTTTGTTTTTGCTGAAATGAAAGATGGAAAAATGACAGGATTTACGATGAAAGCTATTTCACCAATGACAGATTTTAGTTACGATTTCCATGATTTAGATTTTACACGAAAATAAAAATTACCAATTCGAGTAATTCTTCAAAAAATTGTATCGAGAGCTTAGATGATTTTTCGTCTTAGTTCTCGATACAATTTTATATTTCTATCGAAATAAAAAATCACTCTAAATGATGTTAACTAAACATTTATGAAATTAAAAGGTTACGCATATGGATTAATTTCTTCCATATCTTACGGATTAATTCCGCTATTTATCCTACCTATAAAACAAGCAAATTTCCCAATAGACACCACTCTATTCTATCGATTCTTTTTCTCAGCGTTGATTGTTGGAGTTTATTTATTAATCAAAAAAAAATCATTCAAAATCGAATTGAAACAAATTCCTGTATTGATCACTCTTGGGTTATTATACGGAATTTCTGCTGATGCTTTATTTTTAGGTTACGATTATTTATCTGCTGGTATTGCCTCTACTTTACTATTTGTATATCCACTAATCGTCGCCATTATTATGGCTGTATTCTTCAAAGAGAAACTCACTATTTCTGCTATCGTAGCCATTGCATTTGTTTTGGCTGGCGTCATTTTATTGAGTTTTAAAGATGGTAAATTCGAACTAAATCCAATTGGTTTAGGCATTGTTTTTATCAGTGCTTTAGGTTATGGACTTTACATTGTCACGGTCAACAAATCGAAAGCAAAAGAGATAAAAGGTTTTACACTTAGCTTTTATTCATTCCTATTTACAACGATATATTACGCTATAAAAATGATTATACAAAAAGAATCATTTGTTCTTCCTTCGTTAGAATTAACGTTTAACTTTTTTACGTTTGCCTTTGTTACAACTGTTATTTCGAGTATTGCTTTAATTTTTGCAATTAAAGAGATTGGTTCTACAGCAACATCTATTCTGGGCGCATCGGAGCCTGTAGTTGCAGTTGGAGTGAGTGTCTTGTTATTTGGCGAAAACTTTTCGTGGAGTTTAGGTTTAGGAATTTTTATGATTATTTTAGGCGTAACACTTAATGTTCTCGGAGATGCATATCAACAAAAAAGGCTAAAAACTTCTTTATAGAAATAAACCTGAAAAATTATACAACAAAAAAACTGTCTTCAACAAGACAGTTTTTTTGTTATGAAATAAATTTATTTTTTAATTATTTTTCTTGTTATCGTTTTTCCATCTTTCAGATTAATTTTCACAAAATAAACACCTGATTTCAAAGACGATGTATTCAATCCTTTTAATGATTGATTTGATTTTAAAACAACTTGACCAATTGTATTTGATACCTCAACACTTGAAATCTGCTCATGAAAATTCGCATCAAATGTTAAATAATCTTTAACTGGATTAGGATAAATTTTAAATTCTTTCCCTTCAATTTGATGAACGGCTAAGTCATCTGTACTAAACTTGAAATTATCGTAATAAGCATCACCTCCGTAATTATTATGCAACATTGTAAATCCATGAACATCTAATTTCGTAAAATTATCTCCAGTGTAAACTAATTGATCGTTCAAGTAATACTTGATTTCATTTTCTGTGACTTCAATTTTAAAATTATTCCATTTATTAATCGACCAACCTTCTGCCGCATCAGCGTAATCAAAACCATAATTGATATCCTTTGTAATGTACAAATATCCTCTGTTTTCCATACCTAAACCTGCAACAGGGTAAAATTCATCTGTATCTGGATTAATTGTATACAAATTAAATTCGAAATCGGCACCGTTTCGTTTTGTTACAAATACATCAAAAGAAATTGTAAAATTCTTATAATCGACAGGTTTTTCAAACGTTTTTGTCACACCCATTACAGGAAACCATTTAGGTCCAAAATCTGGTTGATCTCCATTTTTAAAAGAATAAATTCCGTCACTCGCTTGTTCATCAGAAACAAGTTGATTATTTAAAAGCTCTCCATTTCCTTCGGCAACTTCCCAACCATTTTGTGCATGAATACTTCCTAATTCATATCCTTCTTTCGCTTCAAATGAAGTATTGGTTTGTGCAAATGAAATTGTACTGGCTGTAAGTAATAAAATGTAAAATTTTTTCATATTATATTAATTAAAAGTTAACAAGATAATCATTTTATGAATTAAAATTTAATAAAACTGCGAATTAATTATCTTATAAAAAAAACTCCTCTCAAAATGGAGAGGAGTTTCGATTTGAAATACTATTTTTATTAATGTTGTTGCGCATCAATTACAGCAATGGTAACCATATTCACAATTTCGCGAACTGTACTATCTAATTGTAATAAATGAATTGGTTTTTTCATTCCGATTAAAATAGGACCAACTGCTTCTATTTTTCCAAGTTCTTGTAATAATTTATACGAAATATTCGCAGATTCAAGATTTGGAAAAACCAATGTATTGGCATACGTTCCTGCTAATTTAGAAAACGGAAAATTACTTTGTAACTTCTCTTTGTTCACGGCAAAATTTGCCTGAATATCGCCATCGACTAAAATATCTGGATGATTTTGATGTAAATAATTCACTGCATTTTGAACTTTAGAAGCTGTTTCTCCTTTGTTCGATCCAAAGTTAGAATACGACAATAATGCAATTTTCGGTTCAATTTTAAATTTCTTAATTGTTTCATTAAACTGCAACGTAATATTGACTAAATCTTCAGAAGTTGGATCTAAATTAACCGTTGTATCACCCAAGAAAATTGGACCTTTTTCGGTTAACATCATATACATACTCGCTACTTTCTGTCCTTGTTCGGCACCAATCAATTCTAAAGCTGGGCGAATGGCTTGCGAATAGTTTTTGGTCATTCCAGAAATCATCGCATCTGCATACCCAAACTCAACCATACATGATCCAAAATAATTACGATCTCTCAATAACTTCTTCGCATCCGATTTAGAGACACCTTTTCGTTGGCGTTTATTGTAAATAAAATCTACAAATTGATTGTAACGATCCGAATCTTCTTCTGCATTTGTATCAACAATTTCCACATCTTCTAAATCCAACATATAATCTTTGATCATTTGTTGAATTTTATTTTTCTTTCCTAAAATAATTGGAATTGCAATTTTTTCTTCCTTTACAATTTGTGCCGCTCGTAGAATCTCGAAACGATCCCCTTCTGCAAAGACAACTCGTTTTGGATTTGATTTTGCTGTTTGTGTCAAATTGCGCATAATCGTACTTTCTTTTCCGATTCGCTTCATTAATGACAATTTATAGGCTTCGAAATCAGTTATCTCATTCTTTGCAACACCAGTTTCTATGGCAGCTTTTGCAACTGCAGCCGAAACTTCTGGCAACAAACGCGGATCGTTTGGTTTTGGGATAATGTAATCTTTTCCAAATTTGATTGAATGATTATTATACGCTTGCGTCACAACTTCAGGAACTGGTTCTTTTGCCAATTCTGCAATCGCACGAACAGCCGCAATTTTCATTTCCTCGTTAATCGTTGTCGAACGAACATCTAACGCTCCTCTAAAAATGTATGGAAAACCTAAAACGTTATTCACCTGATTAGGATAATCTGAACGACCTGTTCCCATAATAATATCTTGTCGAGTAGAAATTGCCAAATCGTACGCAATTTCTGGATTTGGATTTGCCATTGCCAACACAATTGGATTTTCGGCCATTGTATTCAATATTTCAGCAGATAAAACATCTGCAGCGGATAAACCGATGAAAACATCAGCATCTTTTACTGCATCTGCCAACGTAGAAATATCATGATCTGTTGCCCATTCAGCTTTCGAAGCGTCAAGATTATCACGGTCAGAACGGATTACTCCTTTACTGTCTAACATCACAATATTCTCCTTTTTTGCACCAACAGAAATGTACATTGCTGTACAAGAAATTGCGGCTGCTCCTGCTCCGTTTACAACAATTTTAACTTTAGAAATATCTTTTCCTTGTAATTCACAAGCATTGATTAATGCTGCACCAGAAATAATGGCTGTTCCATGTTGATCATCGTGCATTACAGGAATATTCATTTCAGCTTTTAAGCGCTTTTCAATTTCGAAACATTCTGGCGCTTTAATATCTTCAAGATTAATTCCTCCAAAAGTTGGCTCTAAAGCTTTTACAGTATTGATAAATTCATCGACATTCTTCGTATCTAATTCGATATCAAAAACATCAATATCCGCAAAAATCTTAAACAAAAGACCTTTTCCTTCCATCACAGGTTTCGAAGCGACTGCACCTATATCTCCTAAACCTAAAACGGCTGTTCCGTTACTAATGACAGCAACCAAATTTCCTTTTGCCGTATATTTATACGCATTTTCTGGATCTTTTTCAATCTCTAAACATGGTTCTGCAACACCTGGCGAATAAGCAAGCGATAAATCGCGCTGTGTGTTCGTAGGTTTTGTTGGCACTACCGCAATCTTTCCGGGTTGACCCATCGAATGGTAATTCAATGCATCTTTCTTACGATTGTCATTCATTTCTTTGTGGTATATATTTTTTCAAAATAAATTTAGGTAAAAATAAACTAATAAAAGTATGACAAATCATATAGTTTGATGATTTTTCTATTTAAATATTATCAACTTAAACAAGTTAATGATGATAAATTATTGAGTTGATAAATTTTAGTGTTAAAAATTAAATCGTGTTGTAAACATTACTTGAGTTGGTCTCAATTTATATAGAAATCGTTGTTCGAAATTAGATGAAAAGCTATTTTGTGAAAAATATTTCTCATTAAAAAGGTTATAAGCAGACAATTCAAAATCTATTTTTTTCTTTTTTAATGAATAACGGTACATCAAATCTCCGAAAGTTGAATTAGGATTTAATCTTTTATCATCATTGACATACAAATCAAAATTAAACTTTACATAATGTTGATCTGCTGGAAAAAAATGTAATCCTATTTGGTGAATTTGATTAGTTATTGATCGAGATTTTGATTCTTCTGAAAACTTATTTTTATAATTGGTTACACCATATTTATACTCAAACGTCATCCAACTTAATAATCTGAAAGAAGCATCAAAATTTGAAGTTAAAATAGTGTTGTCAATTTCTACTAAATCATTATTCAACAATTGATCATAAGTCGTAAAATTATAACCTCCAGCTAAATTAAAAGTCGTTTTAATTTTAGAGAAATATTGACTTATTTTAGCATTAACAGAATGTGTTTGTTGATGATTTTTTTGATTGATAACATCTAAAATGGCACTTGCGTCTGAATTGTATTTGTAATTATACAACAAGTTGTTTTCGTTCCAACTATATGAATATCCAAAGTTAAAAAACCTTGATTTAATTGGATTTTTATATTCAAAACGTAAAGACGAATTCCATTTTTTTACTTCATTGAAATTTCCATCATTTTGTTGAATAGAGTTGTATCGATACAAAATAAATCCTTCGTGTAATCGTGTTAAACTACCCAAATCATTGCTAAAATTATGCGAAGTTGAAACTTTCCAGAATTTTGAAAATTCTAAACCTATGTTAAATTTTGGTTCGATGTAAAAACGATTGTACGAATTTTTAGTTCCAAAAGAATTATTCTCTAAATTATACCACTGAAACGAAATTCCAAAAGACAAACTAAGTCGATTTTTTTTGTACGAAAATCTATTTTCTACATAAGGATTAAAGGTTGACCAATGTGTATTGTTAGTAAAAGTGGAATTTGTAAGTTGTTCATCAGCTAACAAATCACTTTTCATTGTATGATTGGTATATTTAATTCCAATTTTTGATTGTAGCGTTAAAGCCTTTATTCCTTTTGAAAATTCAGCGAAATTATTTGTCGAAAATTTCTCAAAATTAATTTGTTGAAATGCATTTTGATAATCAGTCCCGTTGTTAATAAAATCAGTAAAAACTCCCGGAGAAACGCTTAAATTTTCATTGTAATTTTTATAAGCTAACGTAGACTTTAAAGTAATCAATTGTTTACCAATCTTACGAATGGTTCTAAATTGATTTGAAAATTCTCGATTAGGTTGAGTTAATTTTTGTTGTATAAAATTATTATTTTGATTGAGATTTCCTCTCGAGCTATTCCAATCACCTTTAAACTCTAAGACATTTTCAAGATAATTTTTCGAACTATTTTGAGATAATGTAGCTTTAAGATTAAGACTTTCTATTTGCAAATAATTTTGTTTGATTTCGTTGAGAAATATATCTCCTGTTGGTAAAAAATATTGTGTGTTTGTTTCTCCGAATCGCTTTTGAAAATCGTTGTGATAAGACAAATTAATACGTAAATCTAACTCTTTTTTTAACTTGAAAAGATGGTTCCAAGAGCCAATATTTATAGCATTATCCAACCAACGTTCGCTATCAAAATTGGGTGTTTGTACTCCAGCAATAGATAACCAACTTTCATTAGAAAACTTTTCAGATTCATTTAAAAAATCTTCTAAACTTAATGTTCTTAATTGTCGAGAAACATCATTTCCACGATTATTTCCTTGATAAGAACCAATCATTTGTTGCTTTTTTGTGAACAACATAGGCGTAATATTCGCTTGATACAACATAGGCGAAGCGCCAAGACCAACTTCTGCTTTACCAGAATAGGTAATTTTGCTTTTTAGTTTGATATTTAATGCAGCTTTAGAGCTATAAACCAAACTGTCTAAAATCTTGATGGGTTGATGATTCTCTAAAATTTGCACTTTATCCACTGCATCGGCAGAAAGATTTTCGTTTGCTAAAGCATATTTTCCGCCCAATAAATCCATTCCTTCAATATAATATTTATTGATTGGTTCGCCTTGATACAAGATTCGACCAGAATTTTCGATTTCTATTCCAGGCATTTTTTTTATCACATCTGCAATAGATCGATCTTGGATATCTTTAAAGTTACTGACATCATATGCAATTGTATCGCCTTTTTTTCGAATTGGTGATTGTTTTAGTTTAACTTCTTTTAGCTCGATTGCTTTTTCTTGTAAAGTGAAATCAAAATTTGTAGAAGATTCGTTAACCAAATCTGAAGTAAACGCATAATTCATCGCACGAACTTTTATTTCATACATTTCGTGCGATGGATGATCTATTTTGATAGAATATTTACCATCAGATTTTGTGATAAAATATGCTAATGTTTCATCTGAAATGCTTGGCGAAATAGTAACATTAGCACCAGAAACAGGTTTCCCCTCTTCATTTTTTACAACGCCAGAAATGGTAAGTTGTGCAAAAATAAAGTGAGAAAGTAAAGCAAATAGTAGTGTTAATTGGGTTTTCAAAAAATTACTTTAAGTTAAATTGTATTCCTCTTTCTATAGAATTATTATTTAATTCTAAAAGTGCTTTTTTCCTTTTAAAGAATGTTTCATCATCTCTTACAACACTATTACTTTCTCCTAAAACAATTAATGGATTTTCTTTATACTTTTTTATATAATCCATAAATTCTATTCTTGTCATTTTTACTCTTCCAGAATCAAAAGCCTTTGGAATAGATGATTTACTTTTTGCAAAAGATATAAATTCAAAATGAAAAAAATCTTCAGAATCTTTTATATCTAAAATTAATCCTGGTAAACCATTAAACTTATAGGGACCATAAGAAACTGGAATATCTTCTGTGTACCATGCTTCCCAATTTCTACCAAATAAATTTGTAGTTGCTTTCTTTACTTTATAACCATTTAATTCTTTTTCTTCCTTTAATAATTTCCAAGAAATATTTGGTACAACATCTTCAAAATCTATCATGGTTAATGCTACATTTGTTTGAATCAAGTAGATCTTTTTATCTTTTAAAAAGAACATCCTTATATTATTATCTGTCTTTCCGTATTTTGCGAAAATATCTTTCATTATAATTTTTCCATCCACCATTAAATCATTTATATTTCCTTTAAGTGTATCATTTTTAAAATCATTTTTTGGAAGAAAAACAAATCCTTTTTCATTAATACGCATGACCATTTCTTCTTCTTTTTTATTTGATTTATTTAATGAATCATTTGTATAATTATATTTATATTCTACTAAAAAATTATCATTTTGTGCAAAAATTAAAGTACAGCAAAAGTTAATTAATAATATTAAAATATTTTTTCTCATAATTTTTTTTTAAAAAAAAGGGAACTTATTTAGTCCCCTTACTTACTTGTTTTATCCATTTTTATCCACCACCACAAACATATGCTTCTTGAGCAGCTAATTCCATTAATATCTGAATTGGAGTGTAATTGATTCCTGTATCCACATTAAAACAATCTTCTGTACAAGAAAGTTCAATAGGTATACATATAATCTCTAAAGCCTCTGCTTTTTCAGACTTATATTCTTCTTTTACTTCTGAATTTTTAGTTTCATTTGCCATTGCAAACGTTCCGATAAGTGCAAAAGCACTTGCAAATAAAATTTTCTTCATTTTAATGTAATTTTTAGTTTTTAATTTTCAATTATAGTTTGCAACCTATAATTGTTGTCTTAACGTTAATTACATCAATAATAATAATAATAATAATAATAGAAAACAAATAATTTATATTAAATATATTCTACATTAATAGCAAAGACAGGTTTCCCCTCTTCATTTTTTACAACGCCAGAAATGGTAAGTTGTGCAAAAATAAAGTGAGAAAGTAAAGCAAATAATAGTGTTAATTGGGTTTTCAAAAATTATAAAACAAATGGTATGGATGGGTTTAAATAAATATACTTTCTTTTTTTATTTCTTTCTTGTCTTTCTTTTATCTCTTGTTCTGTCAGTTGCAAACCTGCCTGCATAAGAATATTAGTCTTATTTTCTTGAAAAGATTTACCAAAGTTATAAACTTCATCTTTATTCATTTTAACAAAATCATTTCTTCTTCTTTGTGATATTGTTGTTTCTTTTAAATTAATGAAATCTTTTTTTGATTTATAACTCGTTAATTCGAATTTATAATTACTATTCTCATCTTCTAATTTTATGATAACTCCAGGTAAACCATAAAATAAGTATGGTGCAACCTGAATAGGTAATTCTTCTGAATAATAAGCTATCCAATTTCTACCTAAAAAAAATGTTGTTGCTTTTGTCACTTTTTTTCCATCAATTTCAGATGTTTCATTAGAAATGTTCCATATTGGTAGTTCTATTTTTTCTTCATTATAAAAAGGTAACTCTAAATTAAAGATATAGTGCTTTTGTATTTCTTTTTCTAAATCAATTTCTAAAGTATAATTTTCCACATTATTTTTTAAACCCATAGTCTGTTCCATGACAGAACTAATATTACTTGCATCAACTTTTCGCTTTGTATAAGCTATAGAATCATAAATAATATGATTTTCCCCTCTGTAAATCCGTTGTTCACCTTCAATGATAACATTCATAATATCAGTATACTTTTTTTTACTGACACTATCTTTTTTAAATTCATATAAGTATGTAAACTCATATTGAGAATAACCATTTATACTAATAAGTATAAAACTTATAACTAATACTATTTTATTTAAATACTTCATTTACGAATAAATTATATAGATATGATTTAAGAAAATTCCTAAGTCATATACTATAATTATTAATATTTAATTAATCTTCAATTTCTGGTGCATCTTGCTCATTTTCTATATCTTCACAAGCTTTATCTCTAAAATTACTTAATTTATCAGGATCAAGTTCTCCTTGCCAACAATAAATAAGCGCAATTCCACAATCATTTTTAACTCCTGTACATTGCCTATTATTATATTCTTCATCTACAAACTCTACTTCATTTGCCATTGCAAACGTTCCGGTAAGTGCAAAAGCACTTGCTAATAACATTTTCTTCATTTTAATGTAATTTTTAGTTTTTAATTTTCAATTATAGTTTGCAACCTATAATTGTTGTCTTAACGTTAATTACATCAATAATAATAATAATAATAATAATAATAATAATAATAGAAAACAAATCATTGAGTAATTTAAGTGATTAAAAACGAATAATTTATATTAAATTCATTCCAATTATAGCGGATTATAAGGGATAGCACCTAATATTTTGATTATCTTTATATTAATTAAAACAATGAGGATTTTATGAAGAAGTTATTAATTCTATACACAATCATAATCTCTTCTATTTGTTCTGCACAAATAAAAGAGATTTCTGATTCTTATTCCAACTATATATTGGCAACTATATACCGAACAGATTACCTAAATTACCAAATTTATAACAGAAGTCTTTTTTTGAATATTTTTTCGATAAACGATTCTAAAGGAACTTCTACTGATTCTTTTAACGAAACTGACGAAGTTTTGCAAGCGCTAATAATATCTGTATCTCCAGACGGCGATTATTATACAACAAGTAAATTATATAAAATAGATGAACTAATTTTTCCGAAAATAGTAGAAATTAATGAAACTAAATATCCAGAATTTATTATTAAAATTGAAACAGGAATGAATAATAATAGAATTGTAAAAGAATATAAAATTAATTCGAATTGATAATAAATTATAAAACCATCTTTCATGATATACAAAAGATGGTTTTCTATTTTTTTAAATTTAACAACTTTACAAACTATTGACCACTTCAACTAATTTAGAAGTCAAGTTTTTACGATTGAATTGTTGAACTTCATTTTCGTTCGTTTCAAATTTTTGGTTTGGATTTTTTAACCATTGATTATAAATCGAGAGAATATAATTTTTCATTTCCGCCACTTGTTCGTGACTAAAATAATTTCCGGCTTTAGTTTTATGAAGTATTTTTTCGACATCTGCATCAGCAGGTCCAATCGCTAAAATTGGATTTCCAGTAGCCATATATTCGAATAATTTACCAGGAATTATTCCTTTCGAAGCAACATTATCAAAGTTTGTCAAAATTAAAATATTTGCTGAATTGATCGCGTTCAACGATTCTTGATGCGAAACATATCCGTGAACAATTAAATTAGTTTGTAAACCTTGTTTAACAATTGATTGTTTGACATCATCAGCTAAAGAACCATAAAAATTAAGTTTAAAATCTTCTCTGAAAGATTGATTTTCGTTACTAATTTCAGCTAAAGCTTTCCACAAAGCAACAGGATTTCGAAGCATTTCCAAACCTCCAGAATACGTCAAATGAAAATGATTATGCTCTTTCTCTATTTGCTGTTTTACTTCTTCAAAACCATTTGTAATCACTTCTACTCGCTTTGCTCCAATTTTTTTAAAGTTTTCACCATCTGCATAACTTGTTGCTAAAACAACGTCGGCTTTTTGCATCACTTCTCGCTCTAAATCTTCGTGTTTTTTAGCAGCCCAAGACGTTAATTTCAATTCTTTGTGATAACTAATTTGTGTCCAAGGATCTCTAAAATCTGCCAACCAGTTAAGATTTGGTAATTGTTTTTTTAATTTCAAACCGATCAAATGTAAACTATGAGGCGGACCAGAAGTTACAATGGTGTCAATATTTTCTTTTTGTAAAAAATCTTTTAAATATTCTGCAGAAGGATTCACCCAAAACTTACGCGCATCAGGAATAAAGAAATTTCCTCGCACAAAAACTGACAATTTCGACAAAAAAGATTGGTTTTCATTTTTCTCGAAATGTCCACCTTTATAAGCTTTATTTTTTGGATTCAGTTTTTCAGCCAACTGATAAGGTTCCCAAATTTTGTTTTTAACGATTTTAACTTTCGGATTAATGTCTTTCGCTAAAGTTTCGTCGAGAATTGGATAAGAAGGATTTTCTGGAATATATACATAGGTTTCATATCCAAATTCAGGAAGATATTTTGTGAATTTCAACCATCTTTGAACACCAGGACCTCCCGCAGGAGGCCAGTAATAGGTGATGATTAATATTTTTTTCATTCTAAAATTAAGCCTTTTGAGTGGCTAAGTTTACATTCTCTTTTGGTGAACATTTTTTATATCCCAAATAAACACCTCCCAACACAATGATTAGAAGTAAGATATTTGAAATTATCACAATCATATTTCCTGTAGAAATAACTTGTGGCTTAAATTCCATGACAATCGTATGATTTCCTTTCTGAACTGGTACTGCACGCAATACGTAATTCGCTTTTTCGATCGGAACTTCCTTTCCATCAACTGTTGCAGTCCATCCATGTGGATAATAAACTTCTGAAAAAACTGCAATTTGATCTGTATTAGAAGACGATTTGTAGGTAATTTTCATTGGTGAATAATCAACCAATTCAATTTTCGCGTTTGCATCAGCTGAAACATTTAGGTTTTTATTCTCAACCAAATCTTTACGTAAAATAACTGTATTATTAATTGGTGTAGAATTTATGGCTAAGATTTCGTCATTTGCATTATCTGTCCATTTGATGTTCGAAGCTAACCAAGCACTACCTAAAGCAGTTGGATTTTGTTGAACCTGCGGTTCTGTAGGACTTCCATGAATAATGTATTTCGTATTCATCATATTCAATACATTAATCAAACCTGTTTCATCTTTGATTCCGTATTTTTTTAATTGCGGATCTTGCGAAAAATAGATATCTACAACGTCTTGGTATTTCCCTAATTTAGCGGCATGATAACCACCAATTGAAGGAACAAAATATGAAGTTCCAGCTTCGTTAAACGTACTCAAAACCGTATTGTACACACGGAAATGTGATTGATCTTGTTTTGCTATATTCGACAATAAGTTATTCAACGGAACCTTGTAAGCTATTTGTGCAACATTATTGTTATTTTCTGCTTCGGTTTGTAAACGTGGTGACATTTCCGTTGGGAAAGGGTTGTCAACAATATATTTTGACACAAAATTATCTTCGTTCAAATATCTTTTGTTCACTGTAAATCCATCAATAAATGCCAAAGCACCTATCGTTAATATCACAACAATTGGTTTTTTGATCAACTTGAATAAATAAGCTAACAATAATCCCATTGTACACAACACAAAAATTAGTGTTCGTAACGTATCTGCTTTAAACATTGAAATTCTATCCTGAATTAATGCTTCATCTAAACGTTTCATTAAGCCATCCCATAGTCCAACTGCATTTGGATTAGCTTGTTGAATTTGTCCGATTAATTGCTCAGTCATGAACTTTTCATTCTCTGATGTAAATGGAAAAATCATTCCACCAAATAAGAAGAAAATAATCAAAATTCCGATTGTAGAACCACCAGCTATATAAAGTACTTTCTTTTTGAAGTCGTCAGATTCATCTGAATTAAAGAAATAATATAGCGTCAAAATTGCTAAGAAAGGCATTGTAAATTCGGCAATCACCAAGATGGAAGAAACTGCTCTGAATTTATCATACATTGGGAAATAATCGATGAATAAGTTGGTAACGAATGGTAAGTTTTTACCCCAAGCCAAAATGAAACTTAAAATCGTTGCACCTACTAACCATTTTTTATAGGTCGAGTATTTTCCACGAACCATAAAAACTCCGATAATAAATAAAAATACAACAACAGCTCCTTGATACGCTGGACCAGAGGTTCCTGGTTGATCTCCCCAATAAGCACTTCTTGGTTGACTTGCTACCGCTTGAAAAACTTGTTGATTAAACTCGTCTTCTCCTAAACTATATTGTGTATTTTGTAATTCGGATATATAATGTTGTAAATCCTCTGGATCAGTTTGTGAACCACCACCCATTAAATTTGGAATAAATAGATTTAATGTTTCTAATTTACCATAACTCCATTGTGTGATATAATCATGATCTAATCCGTTAGAATTCTTTTTCAACAACGTCATTTCAGATTTTCCACGCGTCGTCTCTTTACTGTATTCGTATGTCGATAATAATCGATTTGCATTTAATCCCGCAGCAATAATAACCGCTACAACAACCAATGCAGATGATTTGAAGAAATCGGGTAATTCTTTTCTCTTGAAACTGTCTACAAACTGAACAATTGCAAAAACTAACATCGCCAAAAACAAATAGTAGGTCATTTGAATATGGTTCGCTTGTAATTGCAAGCCCATAAATAGCGTCGTTAAAACAAAACCTGCGATATATTTTTTACGATACAACAAAAGAATACCAGCAACTAAAGGTGCAAAATAGCCTATTGTATGTAATTTCCCGTTATGTCCGGCTGCAATCAATTCGAAATAATACGAACCAAATGCAAAGAAAATTGCACCAACTAAAGCGTATTTCCACTTCTTAAAAACAGTTAAACCCAGAATAAAAAAACCAGTAAATACTAAGAAAATATAGTCTGCTGGACGTGGTAAAAATCTAAATAATCCATCAATCGTTTTGATTACATCAAAATTATATTTAGCACCTGTTTGATAGGTTGGCATACCACCAAACATAGCGTCAGACCAATAGACATTCTCACCCGTTTTTTCTTGGTAAGTCAACATTTCTTGCGCACTACCTTTGTAATTGATAATATCGGGTTGAATAACAGATTTTCCCGATAAAACTGGCGCACAATACACCAATGCAATCACCACAAAAAGTAGCAATGAGATAAGAATGTAGAGTAAATTCTTTTTATTTTTCATGCTTTTTTTCCTCGATTATTTCGTAATCTACCGTTTCGGCGTCTATATTGTATTTCGGCTTATCGAAAGACGTATTTTGTTTCGATTCGTTGTACGAATCATTCGAATTTTGACTTTGATTATAAGCATTTCTTTGCTGATTAATGGCTTCTTGAAAAACTTTTTTAACAGCAAATACTTTTCTTAAAAATCTAAAAATGAATAAGAAAATAATACTTAAAATTAAAATCCAAAGAATTGTTTTCATTTTAGTTGACTGTTGTGACAGTAGTAACCGATTCCGTCATTGTTTGTTTTTGACCTTGTGCTTCTACTGTACGTTTTAATGTTTCCTTTTTCGTTAAATTAACTTTGTTGATCCAACCAGATTTAGTGTCCAACAAAATTTTCCCATCGACATTCGCACTACTATTCGCTAACATTGTAACACCTTCTTGTGACTCATTACCTTTCAAACTCTGTGTTCCATTCACCGTAATTGTCGTATTTGTAGGTTCTACACTTGCTAAAGTTCTTTTCATCGAAATATTTCCTTTCATTGGACCTTGATCAATTTTTTGGCTATCACTCCAAGATTCTTTTAAAGCCAATGTTTTATTCGGAAAAATATTCATCGTTTCCTCAAATTGAGATGAAATCGCTTCTTTGTTTAATGAATTATTGATGACTTGCGTAAAGAATTTAAATTCTTCTGCATTTACTTGCGATTTTACAGAATTAAGAATTGACGTTTTGATAGATTCTAATCCATCAACACTTACAACTTTTCCTTTCTCATCAACTTTCATTGTATACGTTTTTCCCGTCATCGCTTTATAGATTGACCAAGAAACGGCAATATCTTTATTTGCAGGTTTTGCAGCATTTGTATCATACGAAATTGATTTTCCAGATGGATCAGTCATTTTTTCGCTATACTGTTTTGATTTTACTTCTAATGTATATACACCATTTTTAAAATCTTTTACGGTATAATCAATCTGTTTTTTACTTTCGCTTGACATTTTCTGAGATTGCTTCCCGTCAGTAGCTGAATGTGTTGTTTTAATACCTAATGTCATCGGATACGTTTTTCCGATCTCTAAATTATATTTGTATGCATATTTGTCATCAGCACCTTTTGCTATAGCTACAACTTCTGCAACTACAGGTGATTCGACTACTAAAGAATCTGTTGTTTCTGCTTTGGTAACAGTATCACCTTTTTCATTTACAATTAATTCTTTACCATCTTTATCTTTACCTACGACTTTATCCTCTTTTTTGCATGAAACTACTGTCATTGCGACAGCCATCATGAATAGTAATTTTTTCATATCAAATTTATATGTGATAATTGGTTTATTGCCAAAATCAATCCAAAAATAAGGATTTTAGTTGATTTTTTAACACTAAGATTCTAAAACTATCATACATAAATATTTACAGTATTTTCTATTTAAAAACAAAAAAGCCATTCAACTGAATGACTTTTCTTTATTTAATTAAATGGTACTGCAACTGACAAACTAAAATAGTTGTTTCGTGATTTTAAATCATCAGCTTTGTTGAAATTTGTAATTCCGTACGTATAACGTACATTAATAGAAGCACCAAACTTAAAATCATAACCAATTCCACCTACAATAGAGAAATCTAAATCTTTAAAATCATCTGTATCATTTTTCAAATCTATATTATCAGAAATTGTTTCTATAATTCCTTGGTTATTTCTGATATCAATTTGACGTGTATATTTTCCTAAATAAAAATAAGAAAGTTTAGGACCAACTTCGAACGTCATTCCGTTTTCTATTTTATACTTTGCAAGAACTGGTAAAGTTATATAATCTGTTTTAAATTTACCTTCCGATTCATAAGTTAAACCATCAAGATGAATAGTCTCTTTGGTTTTGAAACCTTGAGAAGAATATAAAAGTTCTGGTTGAATAGCAACTGATTTATTAACTGGTATATTAAAATATACTCCAACTGTAGGACCAAATTTGAATTTGGAATCTATTAAATCATTATCGTCCGAAAAATTAACATTCGACAAATTAGCTCCTAATCGCATTCCTAATGTAGTCTGTGCTTGAGAAATAGTAATAAAACTTAAAAAAGTTAATAAAGTATAGATTTGTTTCATACAATAATATTTTAAAGTAAAAATATACTTATTTTTTTAATCTTCCATATAAAAAAAGCCTCCCAATTTGGGAGGCTTTTCATATTATAATCGAATAGATTATGCTTCTTCTGTACTTTCAGTTTCAGCAGCTGGAGCAGCTTCTTCTGTTTTCGTACTTTTTCTACTACGACGTGTAGTTGCTTTCTTTTCAACTTTCGTGTTAGTGTAGATATCATTGAAATCTACTAACTCGATCATTGCTGTATCAGCACCATCACCTAAACGGAAACCAGTTTTGATGATACGAGTGTATCCTCCTGGGCGATTAGCAATTTTAGGAGCTACAGTTCTGAATAATTCAGATACAGCTTCTTTATCTTGTAAGTATGAAAATACAACGCGACGGTTGTTCGTATCGTCTGTTTTAGACTTTGTCAATAAAGGCTCAACATATGTTTGTAATGCTTTCGCCTTTGCTACTGTTGTGTTGATTCTCTTGTGAGTAATCAACGCTATAGCTAGATTAGATAATAAAGCTCTTCTATGAGAGGCAGTTCTACCTAAATGGTTAAATTTTTTTCCGTGTCTCATTTTTTAATAAAATTATTCTACGTCTAACTTATATTTTACGATGTCCATTCCAAAGTTAAGACCTTTGCTGTCCACCAATTCTTCTAACTCTGTAAGAGATTTCTTACCAAAGTTTCTGAATTTCATTAAGTCAGACTTAGCGAAAGAAACTAATTCGCCTAATGTTTCAACTTCAGCTGCTTTTAAACAATTTAATGCTCTTACTGATAAATCCATATCTACCAATTTTGTTTTCAATAATTGGCGCATATGTAACGCTTCTTCATCGTAAGTTTCACCAGATGCAACTTCTTCCGCTTCTAATGTAATTCTCTCATCTGAGAACAACATAAAGTGGTGAATTAAGATTTTAGCTGCTTCAGTTAAAGCATCTTGAGGTGTTATAGATCCATCTGTAGTAATTTCGAAAACTAATTTTTCGTAATCTGTTTTTTGTTCTACACGATAGTTTTCAATTGCGTATTTTACATTCTTAATAGGAGTGTAAATAGAATCAATTGCTATAGTCCCGATTGGCGCAGAAGCCTTTTTATTCTCATCAGCTGGTACGTATCCTCTACCTTTTTCGATTGTAAATGTAATAGTTACATTAACTTTAGCGTCTAAGTTAGCGATTACTAATTCAGGGTTTAAAACTTGGAATCCAGAAATAAATTTCCCTAAATCACCTGCTGTTAATTGATCTTGCCCTGAGATAGTAGCAGTTACAGTTTCAGCATCTGATTCATCAATTTGTTTCTTAAAACGAACCTTTTTCAGATTTAAAATGATCTCTGTAACATCTTCCACTACTCCTGGAATAGTTGAAAATTCGTGCTCAACACCTTCAATTTTGATCGAAGTGATGGCATATCCTTCCAAAGAAGAAAGTAAAACTCTACGTAGAGCATTTCCAACTGTAATCCCGTATCCTGGCTCTAATGGACGGAACTCAAATTGTCCGAATTGCGAGTCAGACTCTACTAAGATTACTTTGTCAGGTTTGATGAAATTTAAAATAGTCATTTTATTAGTCTGATTTTAAGGTTTATTTAGAATATAACTCGACGATTAATTGCTCTTTGATATCTTCTGGGATTTGAACTCTTTCTGGAGCTTTTGTAAAAGTACCAGCTTTTTGCTCATCATTCCAAACTAACCAATCGTACTCGCTACGTGCGTGTAAAGAGTTTGTGATTGCAGTTAAAGATTTAGATTTTTCTCTAACAGCGATAACGTCACCAGCTTTCAATTGATAAGATGGGATGTTCACGATTTCTCCGTTTACAGTTACGTGTTTGTGCGATACTAATTGACGTGCAGCACTACGTGAGTTTGCAATACCTAAACGGTATACTACGTTGTCTAAACGAGATTCACATAATTGTAATAATACTTCACCTGTAATTCCTTTAGAAGCATTTGCTTTTTTGTATAAGTTAGCAAATTGTTTCTCTAAGATACCGTAAGTATATTTCGCTTTTTGTTTTTCAGTTAACTGAATAGCGTATTCTGATTTTTTAGCTCTTCTTTTGTTAGGTCCGTGTTGCCCTGGAGGATATTTCTTTTTCTCAAAAGATTTATCGTCTCCGAAAATTGGTGCTCCAAATTTTCTTGCAATTTTAGTTTTTGGTCCTGTATATCTTGCCATGATTTGTTACTATTAAATATATTAAATAATTAAATTGAGAAAAATGATTAAACTCTTCTCTTTTTAGGTGGACGACATCCATTATGTGGTAATGGAGTAACATCAACGATTTCAGAAACCTCGATACCACCGTTATGAATTGTTCTAATAGCAGATTCACGACCTTGACCTGGTCCTTTCACGAATACTTTAACTCTTCTTAATCCTGCTTCGTATGCAACTGTTGTTGCATCTTGAGCAGCTACTTGAGCAGCGTAAGGCGTGTTCTTTTTAGATCCACGGAATCCCATTTTACCTGCTGAAGACCAAGAGATAACTTCACCGTTTTTGTTCGTTAATGTAACGATAACGTTGTTAAACGATGCTTGAATATGAGCTTGTCCAGTAGCTTCAATAACTACTTTTCTTTTCTTTACTACTTTCTGATTTTTTGCCATGATCCTATTTATTATTTAGTGGCTTTTTTCTTGTTAGCAACTGTTTTCTTTTTACCTTTTCTTGTACGTGAGTTATTTTTTGTTCTTTGACCACGTAATGGTAAACCTAATCTGTGACGAATACCTCTCTGACATCCGATATCCATTAAACGTTTGATGTTTAATTGGATTTCTGATCTTAATTCACCTTCAACTTTGAAAGTTTCATTGATCGATGCACGGATTGCGTTGATTTCTTCATCAGTCCATTCGCTAACTTTAGTATCTTCTGAGATATTGTTCTCAGCTAAGATTTTAGAAGCACTGCTTCTTCCGATCCCGTAAATGTATGTAAGTCCGATTACCCCTCTTTTATTTTTAGGTAAATCTACACCTGAAATTCTTGCCATAATTCTAAATAATTAACCTTGTCTTTGTTTAAACTTAGGATTCTTTTTGTTGATCACATACAAACGTCCTTTACGACGCACAATTTTACAGTCAGCACTTCTCTTTTTAATGGATGCTCTAATTTTCATCTTTGTAAATTTATTTATAATCCGATAGAGTTAACGTATTTACATTAACTCTATCACCAGTCGTTATTATTTCTTTTAGTATCTATAAGATATTCTACCTTTTGATAAATCGTAAGGAGACATCTCTATTTTAACTCTATCACCTGGTAATAATTTGATATAGTGCATTCGCATTTTACCAGATATGTTACATGTTACAACATGCCCATTTTCTAATTCGACACGAAACATTGCATTAGATAATGCTTCTGTAATCGTACCGTCTTGTTCAATATGTTTTTGTTTAGCCATAAATCTTTTTAATAAAATCTTATTAGATATCTCTTGAAGTTCTACCTGAAGACATTAAACCATCGTAACGGTGATTTAATAAATATGTATTAATTTGTTGTACAGTATCTAAGATAACTCCCACCATAATTAACATTGATGTACCTCCAAAGAACATTGCTAAGCTCTGTTCTACACCTAATAATTTTACAATCGCTGGCAAAACAGCAAGCAAAGTTAGTAAAATTGCTCCAGGTAACGTAATTTTTGATAAAATTTCGTCTAAATAATTTGCAGTTTCTTTTCCAGGACGTATTCCAGGGATAATTCCTCCGTTACGTTTTAGATCTTCAGCCATTTGGTTTACTGGGATTGTAATCGCAGTATAGAAATATGTGAAGATAATAATTAGTAATCCGAAGATCAGATTGTATTCCCATGTAAATGGATCAGCCATTTTTGCAAAAAATGCTTTCACGGCACTTCCTTCGTCTAAGAAATAACTTGCTAATGTTCCTGGTAAAAACATAATTGCTTGCGCAAAAATAATAGGCATTACACCTGCCGCATTTACTTTTAGAGGAATATAAGAACGTACAGAATCTGTAACAGATCTCATATAAGAACTACTAGAAGTTTGCGCTCTTCTTACATATTGCACAGGTACTTTACGCACAGCTGCTACAATCATAATACACATTGCAATAACTAGGATTAACCCTACCATTTCTATCAAGAAGAAAATACCATTTGAATCGTCAACTTCAAATGCATTGAAAACTGCTTTAGGTAAATCGGCTAAGATACCAATCATAATTAAGATTGAAATACCGTTACCTATACCTTTGTCTGTAATTTTTTCTCCCATCCACATGGCAAAGACTGTCCCCGTAATCAAAATGATTGTTGAAGGAAACCAGAACCAAAAGTTTGTTGGAGGAATAACATAAATAGCGTATGACGAAGCTGGATCGTAAGGTAAAATCTGAGAAGTAATTAACGTTAAATATGCTGGTGCTTGTACCAAACATATACCTATCGTTAACCACCTTGTAATTTGATTTACTTTATTTCTTCCACTTTCTCCTTCTTTTTGTAGTTTTTGGATGTAAGGTACTGCTAATCCCATCAATTGTACAACAATTGAAGCAGAGATATAAGGCATAATCCCTAACGCAAATACGGAAGCTCTACTAAAAGAACCTCCGGTAAAAGAGTTTAATAATCCTAAAATTCCTGAATTTGCATTTGTTTGGTCTGCAACAAAACGATTAACCTCGTTAATATCGACACCTGGAAGTGGAATATGAGAACCGAATCTATAAACCAACAATAGAAGGATAGTTACAAGTAACTTATCCTTCAATTCTTTTATGCTCCAGATATTTTTTATGGTCTGTATAAACCCTTTCATCTATAAAATATATTCTTAAGCGTTAACTAATTCTACTTTACCTCCTGCTTTCTCAATAGCTTCTTGAGCTGATTGAGAGAATTTATCAGCAGTTACATTAACAGCAGCTTTTAACTCTCCACGACCTAAAATTTTCACTAAGTCATTTTTGTGAGCTAAACCTAATTCTACTAATGTTTCTTTGTTTAAAGTATCTGTAATTTTATTGTTGTCAACTAATTGTTGAATTGTGTCTAAATTGATTCCAGTGTACTCAACACGGTTGATGTTTGTGAAACCAAATTTAGGTAAACGTCTTTGTAAAGGCATTTGTCCTCCCTCGAAACCGATTTTTCTTGAATAACCAGAACGAGATTTAGCACCTTTGTGTCCACGACCTGCAGTCAAACCGTTTCCACTACCTTCACCTCTACCTTTACGGAATTTATTTTGTACTGAACCAGCAGCTGGTTTTAAATTACTTAAATTCATTTTTAATAATTTTTAAAAGGTTAAAGCGATTAAGCTCTTTCTACTACTACTAAGTGTGAGATTTTACGAATCATTCCTTCGATTTGAGGAGTTGATTCGTGCTCTACTACTTGATTCAACTTTCTTAAACCTAAAGCAACTAATGTAGCTTTTTGAGATTTATCACGGTTGATTGCACTACGTGTTTGTTTTACTCTTACTTTGCTCATTTTACTTTTTTTTATCCGTTGAACACTTTAGTTACAGAAATACCTCTTTGACGTGCAATAGTTTCTACAGAACGTAAGCTTAATAAAGCGCTGAATGTAGCTTTTACTGCATTGTGAGGGTTAGAAGAACCTTTTGATTTTGATAATACATCATGTACACCAACTGATTCTAATACCGCACGTACTGTACCACCTGCAATTACTCCTGTACCTTTTGCTGCTGGACGGATGAACACTTGTGCACCACCGAAACGAGCTTCTTGAGCGTGAGGAATTGTATTGTTAAATAATGGGATACGTACTAAGTTTTTCTTAGCATCTTCGATAGCTTTAGCGATTGCAGATGCTACGTCTTTAGATTTCCCTAATCCGTAACCTACTACTCCGTTTCCGTCACCTACTACTACGATTGCAGAGAAACCAAATGCTCTACCTCCTTTTGTTACTTTAGTAACACGTTGTACTCCAACTAAACGATCTTTTAAATCTAAACCTGTTGGTTTTACTCTTTCTACGTTTTTAAATCCTAACATAATTTCTTTCTCTTTTTTAGAATTTTAATCCACCTTCTCTAGCACCGTCTGCTAAAGCTTTGATTCTACCATGATACACGAAACCGTTACGATCAAAAACGACAGTTTCAATTCCTTTTGCGATAGCTTTTGCAGCTAAAGCTTTACCAACTGATACAGAAACTTCAGATTTTGTACCTTCTACAGCAACACCTTTTTCACGAGATGATGCAGAAGCTAAAGTTACTCCATTGTTATCGTCAATAATTTGAGCGTAAATTTCTTTGTTAGAACGGTAAACTGACAAACGAGGTTTAGTTTCTGTTCCAAAAATATTTCGACGCACGCGTCTTTTTATTTTTTGTCTTTTTTCTACTTTAGATAATGCCATTTTTCAATGATTTTTATGCAGATTTACCTGCTTTTCTTCTAATAATTTCTCCTACGAACTTAATTCCTTTTCCTTTGTAAGGCTCTGGCTTACGGTAAGAACGGATTTTAGCTACAACCATTCCTAATAATTGATTATCATGTGATGATAATGTAATAATAGGGCTTTTACCTTTCTCTGTTAAAGTTTCAACTTTAACTTCTGTTGGTAATTCGATAATGATGTTGTGAGAGAAACCTAATGACAAATCTAATTTTTGTCCTTGGTTAGAAGCTCTATACCCAACCCCAACTAATTCTAATTGTTTTTTGAAACCTTCAGTAACACCGATAATCATGTTATTGATTAATGCACGGTACAAACCATGTAAAGCTTTGTTATCTTTAGAATCATTTGGACGAACTACAGTTAAAACTCCGTCTTCGATAGTTACATCAAATCCTTCGTTTAACTCTCTTGTCATTGTAATGTTGTTACCTTTAACCGTAACTACGTTATCTTTAAATTCAACAGTCGCTGCTGCAGGGATGTTGATATGTGCGTGTCCTATTCTTGACATAATTTCTTAATTTTTTAAAAGATTAATAAACAAAACATAAAACTTCACCACCTACATTCTCTTGACGAGCTTGTTTATCTGTCATAACTCCTTTAGAAGTTGAAATAATAGCAACACCTAATCCGTTTAAAACACGAGGTAATTCTTTAGATCCTGCGTATTGACGTAAACCTGGAGTAGATGCTCTTTTTATTTTACGGATAGCTGGCTCTTTAGTTACTTTGTCGTACTTTAAAGCGATTTTTATTGTTCCTTGAGGTTTGTCTTGTCCTTCGAATTTGTAGTTCAAGATGTAACCTTGTTCAAATAAGATCTTAGTGATCTCTTTTTTAATTTTAGATGCAGGGATTTCCACTACTTTGTGTCCTGCCATCATTGCATTTCTAACGCGTGTTAGAAAATCTGAAATTGGGTCTGTATACATAATATAATTCTATAGTATAGCGCTGATGCACTACTTTTAAAATTAAAGTTTCACCAAAATGCACTATGCATTTGGGTTGCAAATATATTGCATATTTTTTAATTACAAACTATTTATCTCAATAATTTATTTTTAATCCATTAAGGCATAAGCGAAACCTTGTTATAGTGTTATTAAAAATATTTCTTATAAAGAAATTGATTAAAAAAAAATCCTTACTCAATAAAAGAGTAAGGATTTAATATTTCTAAAGCGTTTGGTAGATTACCAAGATGCTTTTTTAACACCTGGGATTAACCCTTCGTTTGCCATTTCACGGAATGTAACACGAGAGATCCCGAAAGTTCTCATGTATCCTTTTGGACGACCTGTTAATTTACAACGGTTGTGTAAACGTACAGGAGAAGCGTTTTTAGGTAATTTTTGTAATGCTTCATAGTCACCAGCTTCTAATAAAGCTTGACGTTTCGCAGCATACTTAGCAACTAATGCTTGTCTTTTGCGCTCACGCGCTTTCATTGATTCTTTAGCCATGACTTCTTATTTTTCTTTTGTAAATGGTAATCCGAATTTAGCTAATAAAGCTTTCGCTTCTTTATCTGTATTCGCTGAAGTTACAAAGGTAATATCTAAACCTTGAATTTTCTTGATTTTATCAATATTAATTTCTGGGAAGATAATTTGCTCTTTGATACCTAAGTTATAGTTACCTCTACCGTCGAAACCTGTAGAAGAAATACCGTTAAAATCACGTACACGAGGTAAAGCTGCAGATACTAAACGATCTAAGAATTCGTACATTTTCTCACCACGTAAAGTTACACGAGCACCAATTGGCATTCCTTTACGTAATTTGAAAGCTGCTTCGTCTTTCTTAGAAATTGTTCCTACTGCTTTTTGACCTGTGATTAATTCTAACTCTTCGATAGCGTAATCAACGATTTTTTTGTCAGCTGTAGCAGCACCTAAACCTTGAGATAATACAATTTTCTCTAATTTAGGAACTTGCATAATAGATTTGTACCCGAACTCTTCTTTAAGAGCAGCTACAATCTCTTCTTTATATTTAACCTGCGGACGAGGTGTGTATGTTGTTGTACTCATTCTTAAATAGCTTTACCAGATTTTTTAGCAATTCTTACTTTTTTACCTCCTTCTTCTTTTATTGCTACTTTCGTCGCTTTTCCAGTTTCAGGATCTACTAAAGCCAATTTACATAAATAGATTTGAGCTTCTTTTTCAACAACTCCACCTTGTGGATTTTGTGCGCTTGGCTTTACACGTTTTTTTGCAATATTAACCCCTTCAACGATAGCTTTAGCTTTGTCAGGGAATACGCGTAACACAGTACCAGTTTGTCCTTTTGAAGAACCTGATAATACGACTACTTTGTCTCCTTTTTTAATTTTTAACTTTGCCATGTTGTTCTATTATAATACCTCTGGGGCTAATGATACAATTTTCATATATTCTTTATCACGTAACTCACGAGCAACTGGACCGAATACACGAGTTCCACGCATTTCTCCTTGAGTGTTCAATAATACACATGCATTATCGTCGAAACGGATATATGAACCGTCTTTTCTACGAACTTCTTTTTTAGTTCTAACTACAACAGCTTTTGATACAGCACCTTTTTTAACGTTTCCTGCAGGTGTAGCTTCCTTGATTGCAACTACGATTTTGTCACCTACTGATGCGTATCTTTTTTTAGTACCACCTAAAACGCGGATTACTAATGCTTCACGAGCTCCTGTGTTATCTGCAACTTTTAATCTAGATTCTTGTTGTAACATAACTTATATTATTTAGCTCTTTCAATGATTTCTACTAATCTCCATCTTTTGTTTTTAGACAAAGGACGAGTTTCCATGATACGCACTGTGTCACCTTCGTTACATTCGTTAGATTCGTCGTGCGCTGTATATTTCTTCGTTTTTAAAACGAATTTCCCATAAAATGGGTGCTTTTGTTTCTTCGTTTCAGCTACAACAATGGTTTTTTCCATTTTGTTAGATGTAACTAAACCTACTCTTTCTTTTCTTAATTTTCTTTCCATCAGTTACAGATTACTGTTATGATTGTTTTTCGTTTAACACGGTATTCAAACGAGCAATTGTTCTGCGTAAGTCTCTAATACCGATTGGATTTGCTACAGGAGAAACAGCGTTCGTCAATTTTAATTGATCGTAGTTCGCTTGTTCTTCAGCTATTTTAGCTTGTAACTCCTCTACACTTAGATTTCTAATATCTGCTGCTTTCATTTTTTCTTAATTTTTGAAATTATTAATTTTGGAAATCACGTGCAACGATAAACTTAGTCTTAACAGGTAACTTCTGAGCTGCTAAACGCAATGCTTCAGATGCAACCTCTACTGGCACACCTCCTACTTCGAATAAGATACGACCTGGTTGTACAGGAGCTACCCAATATTCTGGTGCACCTTTACCTTTCCCCATACGTACCTCTGCTGGTTTCTTAGTAATTGGTTTATCTGGAAATATTTTAATCCATAATTGACCCTCTCTCTTCATGAAACGAGTTGCAGCAATACGAGCTGCCTCGATTTGACGTGCTGTAATAAACGCTTCGTCTAAAGATTTGATCCCGAAAGTCCCGTAAGCTAATTGAGTTCCTCTGTGAGAAACACCTTTCATCTTACCTTTTTGGGTTTTTCTAAACTTTACTCTTCTCGGTGATAACATATCTACTTAATTCTTTATGTTAGTTGTTAAACTAAATTATCGCTTTCTATTATTAGATCTCTCACCTCCTTTTCTGTTGTTATCAGATTTTTTTTGTTTTTTCTGTAAACCAACTAATGGAGATAATTCTCTCTTACCATATACTTCACCTTTCATGATCCATACTTTGATCCCTAAACGACCGTAAGTTGTATGAGCTTCTGAAATGTGGTAATCAATGTCTGCACGGAATGTAGACAAAGGAATACGTCCGTCTTTATAAGTTTCAGAACGTGCCATCTCTGCACCGTTTAAACGACCAGAGATTTGAACTTTAATTCCTTCAGCGTTCATTCTCATTGCAGATTGAATAGCCATTTTGATTGCACGACGGTAAGAAATACGATTCTCAATTTGACGAGCGATACTATCACCTACTAAGATTGCATCTAATTCTGGTCTCTTAATTTCGAAGATGTTAATTTGAACCTCTTTACCAGTGATTTTCTTTAACTCTTCTTTTAATTTGTCAACTTCTTGTCCACCTTTACCAATGATGATACCTGGACGAGCAGTAGTTACTGTAACTGTAACTAATTTTAAAGTACGATCGATATAAATACGAGAAACACCGGCTTTAGATAAACGCGCTCTTAAATAAGTACGAATTTTTGCATCTTCTGCAATTTTATCACCGTAATCATTTCCACCGTACCAGTTAGAATCCCATCCTCTGATGATTCCTAAACGATTTCCGATTGGATTAGTTTTTTGTCCCATATCTATTAATCTTGTACTTTTTGTTTATCTTCTTTAGTTCCTAAAACCAAAGTCACATGGTTTGAACGTTTTCTGATTCTATGTGCTCTACCTTGAGGAGCAGTACGAATTCTTTTTAATTGACGTGCACTGTCAACAGAGATTTCTTTTACATATAATCCAGCTTCTTCTACATCAGCTCCTTCGTTTTTGATTTGCCAGTTAGCGATAGCGCTTAATAACAATTTTTCTAAACGGATTGAAGCGTGGTTTTTAGTATATTTTAAAATACCTAAAGCTTTTTGAATTTCAACTCCACGGATAATATCTACTACTAATCTCATCTTACGAGGAGAAGTAGGAACATTATTTAATTTCGCAAAAGCCAACTGCTTGTTAGCTTCTTTGATTTTTTCGTTACTTAATCTTTTTCTAGATCCCATGGCCTTCTACTATTTTTTTCCTTTGTTTTTAGCTCCGGCATGACCTCTAAAAGTACGTGTAGGAGCGAACTCACCTAATTTATGACCTACCATATTCTCAGTTACATAAACTGGGATAAATTGTTTCCCGTTGTGTACTGCGATAGTTTGACCAACAAAATCAGGAGAAATCATAGATGCTCTTGACCATGTTTTGATCACGTTTTTGCTACCCGCTTCTACGTTAGCTAAAACTTTCTTTTCTAATTTATAGTGGATGAATGGTCCTTTTTTTAATGAACGTGCCATAAATTATTTTTTTCTTCTTTCAACAATATATTTGTTAGACGCTTTCTTTTTGTCACGAGTTTTGTAACCTTTAGCTGGAATACCGTTACGAGAACGAGGGATACCTCCTGTCGCACGACCTTCACCACCACCCATTGGGTGATCAACTGGGTTCATAACCATTGCACGAGTTCTTGGACGACGACCTTGCCATCTTGAACGTCCTGCTTTACCAGAAACTTCTAACTGATGATCTGTGTTAGAAACAACACCTACTGTTGCTTTACACTCCACTAAAATCATTCTTGATTCACCACTTGGTAACTTAACGATAGCATATTTACCATCACGCGCAACTAATTGAGCATAAGTACCTGCACTTCTTGCCATAACCGCTCCTTGCCCTGGACGTAACTCAATACAAGAGATTACTGTACCTAATGGAATGTTTTTAAGCTTCATAGCATTACCTACTTCTGGTTCTACGTTATCTCCTGAAACAATTACTTGTCCAGCTTTCAAACCATTTTGAGCAATAATGTAACGTTTTTCACCATCTTCGTAAGATAATAAAGCGATGAATGCAGTTCTGTTTGGATCGTATTGTACAGATTCTACAGTTGCAGCACCTTCTTTATCACGTTTGAAGTCGATGATACGATATTTTTGTTTGTGTCCACCACCGATATAACGCATTGTCATTTTACCAGTGTTGTTACGTCCACCCGATTTAGATTTTCCTTCAACTAATGTCTTTTCTGGCTTAGCACCTTTGTCTACTGCCGCAAATTCATTAACCACTCTAAAACGTTGTCCCGGGGTGATAGGTTTTAATTTTCTTACTGACATTTTTTAATTCTTAAATTATCCGAACAACTCTATTTCTTGACCTTCAGCTAAGCTAACGATCGCTTTTTTCAACTTATTTGTTTTTCCAGTTTGAAAACCTGTTTTTGTGTAACGAGTTTTCACTTTTGGAGCAGAAACTAAAGTACTAACAGAAACCACAGATACACCGTACGTTTTTTCTACAGCATCTTTGATTTGAATTTTGTTAGCTTTTGTGTCTACATAAAACGAATATTGCCCTAATAACTCACTGTTATTTGTAGCTTTTTCTGAAATTACTGGTTTAATTATGATTCCCATTTTCTTCGTCTTATTTTGTTAAATTTTCTTGAACTGTTGCTAAAGAACCTTCTAAAAATACGATTTGAGAAGCATTGATTAAATCAAATACATTTAATTCCTCAGTTGTAACAACTTTAACTTTTTGCAAGTTACGAGAAGATAAATATACATTGTTATTAGACTCTCCTAAAACGAATAAAGATTTTGTGTTCTCTAATCCTAAATCAGCTAAAACTGTTTTGAACTCTTTCGTTTTTGGAGCTTCAAATGAGAAGTTCTCAACAACTTTGATTTCGTTCTCAGCTAATTTTTGTGATAACACAGATTTTTTAGCTAATCTCTTTTGTGCTTTATTTAATTTGAAAGAATAGTTTCTTGGACGTGGCCCAAAAATTCTTCCTCCTCCTCTAAACACTGGAGATTTAATAGAACCTGCACGAGCTGTACCAGTTCCTTTTTGTTTTTTGATTTTACGAGTAGATCCCGCAATCTCAGCTCTTTCTTTTGCTTTGTGAGTTCCTTGGCGTTGAGCGGCTAAATATTGCTTAACTTCTAAGTACACTGTGTGTGTAGAAGGCTCAATTCCGAAAACTGCCTCGTCTAAAGATACTGTTCTTCCAGTTTCTTGACCTTTGATGTTTAATACTACTACTTCCATCTTCTAACGATTACGTATGAATTTTTAGGACCTGGGATAGCACCTTTAACAATTAAAAGATTTTTCTCAGTATCCACTTTAAGTACTTTTAAGTTCTGAACAGTAACTTGTTTACCACCCATTCTTCCAGCCATACGCATTCCTTTGAATACACGAGATGGATCTGAACCAGCACCGATAGAACCTGGAGCTCTTAAACGGTTATGTTGACCGTGTGTAGCTTGACCTACTCCACCGAAACCATGACGTTTAACTACACCTTGGAAACCTTTTCCTTTTGAAGTACCTGTAACACTTACAAATTCTCCTTCGTTGAATAACTCAACGTTAACTTCTCCTCCTAATGTTAAAGAGTTTACGAATTCTTCACCGTAAAACTCAACTAACTTACGTTTTGGAGTAGTTCCTGCTTTTTTAAAGTGACCTTTTAAAGCATTAGTCGTGTTTTTTTCTTTTGCGTCATCGAAACCAAGCTGAGCAGCAACGTACCCATCTTTCTCTACGGTTCTGACTTGAGTAACCACACATGGCCCAGCTTCTACGATAGTCACAGGAATATTTTTCCCGTTCTCATCAAATAAGCTAGTCATCGCGATTTTTTTACCAATGATACCTGACATTTGATTAAAATATGTTAATAATTTGTTTATTATTTTAGAGAATGTGCACTTTCGAACACTAGAGATCTTCTCTAAAATTAGCATGCAAATGTAAGAATTATTTTGTAAACCACAAACTTTCAATTAATTATTTTTCAAAAGATTACAAACCGAGAAAAACGATGTTAAAAACTGATTCCAAATATATCTTACAAAAAAGCCTCGAGATGTGCACGTCTCGAGGCTTATATTTATTTAAAGCGTTGTTTAACTACACTTTAATTTCTACTTCAACACCACTAGGTAATTCTAATTTCATCAAAGCATCAACTGTTTTAGATGAAGATGAATAGATGTCTAATAATCTTTTGTGAGCTGATAATTGAAATTGCTCACGAGATTTTTTGTTTACGTGTGGAGATCTTAAAACTGTAAAGATTCTTTTGTGAGTTGGTAATGGAATAGGACCATTCACAACAGCTCCTGTCGCTTTAACAGTTTTTACGATTTTTTCAGCTGATTTATCAACTAAAGAATAATCGTAAGATTTTAATTTTATTCTAATTTTTTGACTCATTTTTCTTGAATTAAGCGTTACCTTTTGCTTTAGCGATTACAGCTTCAGCCACGTTTGTTGGCGCTGGAGCATAGTGATCGAATTCCATAGTCGATGTAGCACGACCAGAAGATAATGTACGTAATGATGTTACGTATCCGAACATTTCTGCTAATGGAACCATAGCTTTAATAACTTTTGCGTTATTTCTATCATCCATACCAGAAACTTGTCCACGTCTTCTGTTCAAGTCACCAACGATGTCACCCATGTTTTCTTCTGGAGTTAAAACCTCTAACTTCATGATAGGCTCTAAAATTTGAGCACCTGCAGCTTTAGCAGCAGCTTTGTAACCCATTTGAGCAGCTAACTCGAAAGATAATTGGTCAGAATCCACAGGGTGGAAAGATCCATCTTTTAAAGTAACTTTTAACGAATCCATTTCGAATCCTGCTAAAGGTCCATTCTTCATTGCAGCTTTGAAACCTTTCTCAATAGAAGGGATAAATTCTTTTGGAACGTTACCACCTTTTATCTCAGAAACGAATTCTAAACCTGTTTTACCTTCATCTGCTGGTCCCATTGTGAAAACGATATCAGCAAATTTACCACGTCCACCAGATTGTTTTTTGTAAACTTCACGGTGATCTGCTGGTCTTGAGAATGATTCTTTGTACTCTACTTGAGGCTCACCTTGGTTAACCTCTACTTTGAATTCACGTTTTAAACGGTCAACGATGATATCTAAGTGTAACTCACCCATACCAGAAATAACTGTTTGACCTGAAGCCTCATCAGTTTTTACTTGGAATGTTGGGTCTTCTTCAGCTAATTTAGCTAAAGCCATACCTAATTTATCAACGTCTGCTTTTGTTTTAGGCTCAACTGCGATACCAATTACTGGATCTGGGAAGTCCATAGACTCTAATACGATAGGTGCTTTTTCGTCACATAAAGTATCTCCTGTTTTGATATCTTTGAATCCTACTGCAGCTCCAATGTCACCAGCTTCGATGTATTCGATTGGCTCTTGTTTTTGAGCGTGCATTTGGAAGATACGAGAAATACGTTCTTTATTACCAGAACGAGTATTTAACACGTATGAACCCGCATCTAAGTGTCCAGAATAAGCACGGAAGAAAGCTAAACGACCTACGAATGGGTCAGTAGCAATTTTAAATGCTAATGCTGAGAACGGCTCATCTACAGATGGTTTTCTAGAGATTTCCTCATCTGTTTTTGGATCTGTCCCTGGAATCGCTTCTTTGTCCATCGGAGATGGTAAGTAACGACAAACAGCATCTAACATGAACTGTACACCTTTGTTTTTGAACGAAGATCCACAAGTCATTGGGATGATAGACATATCTAATGTTGCAGCACGTAAAGCAGCATGAACTTCTTCTTCAGTAATAGAATTTTCATCTTCCATGTACTTCTCTAATAAGTTTTCATCGTACGCAGCTACTTCTTCGATTAATTGACCACGGAATTGTCTTACATCGTCAACCATATCAGCTGGGATTTCAACAACATCAAATGTAGAACCATGATTCTCATCATGCCATACAATTGCACGGTTTTTAATCAAATCAACCACTCCTTTAAAGTCAGCTTCATCACCGATTGGTAAAACGATAGGAACAGCATTTGATCCTAACATCTCACGTACTTGACGACAAACATTTAAGAAGTCAGCTCCTTGACGGTCCATTTTGTTAACGAATCCTAAACGAGGAACTTTATAGTTATCTGCTAAACGCCAGTTTGTTTCAGACTGAGGTTCAACTCCATCTACTGCTGAAAATAAGAAAACTAAACCGTCTAAAACACGTAAAGAGCGGTTTACCTCTACTGTAAAGTCAACGTGACCAGGAGTATCGATAATATTAAAGTGGTATCCTTTAGCATCTGGTAATGGTTTACCTTGCTCTGTTGGGAAAGTCCAATCAACAGTAACAGCAGCAGAAGTAATTGTAATCCCTCTTTCTGCTTCTTGCTCCATCCAGTCAGTTGTAGCTGATCCTTCGTGAGTTTCTCCTAACTTGTGGTTCTTACCTGAATAGAATAAGATACGCTCTGTAGTCGTAGTTTTTCCTGCATCGATGTGAGCAGCAATACCAATATTTCTTGTGTATTTTAAATCTCTTGCCATCGTGTATTAGAATCTAAAGTGAGAGAATGCTTTATTTGCTTCTGCCATTTTGTGAGTATCTTGACGTTTTTTAACGGCAGAACCTTCTTCTTTAGCAGCTGCAATAATTTCTCCAGCTAATTTTTGAGCCATCGATTTCTCGTTTCTGTTACGAGAATATTTGATTAACCATTTCATTGCTGTTGAAATTTTACGATCTGGGCGAATTTCCATTGGAATTTGGAATGTAGCTCCACCTACACGGCGAGAACGTACTTCTACGTGAGGCATTACATTAGATAATGCTTCTTTCCAAATGTCTAATGAAGTTTTTTCAGCATCTTCTTTGCGAGAATCTACGATTTCTAACGCATCATAAAAGATTTTGAATGCTACAGATTTTTTTCCGTCGTACATTAAGTTGTTTACGAAACGAGTTACTAACTGATCATTAAATTTAGGATCTGGAAGTAAAGGTCTTTTTTTAGCTCTTGTCTTTCTCATCTTACCTTAAATTTATTTTTTAGCATCTTTAGGACGTTTCGCTCCATACTTACTTCTACGTTGAGTACGTCCGTTTACTCCCGCAGTATCTAACGCTCCACGTACAATGTGGTAACGCACACCTGGTAAATCTTTAACTCTACCACCTCTAACCAATACTATCGAGTGCTCTTGAAGATTATGACCTTCACCACCGATGTACGCGTTAACTTCTTTCCCGTTTGTTAATCTAACACGAGCAACTTTACGCATTGCTGAGTTAGGTTTTTTAGGAGTTGTAGTGTAAACACGTGTACAAACACCGCGGCGTTGTGGACATGATTCCAATGCAGCCGATTTACTCTTCTTGGTTAGTTTTTTTCTACCTTTTCTAACTAATTGTTGAATTGTTGGCATACTAATTAAATTTCCTTTTAAATTTGGATTAAACCCATTTTTTGGGCATGCAAATCTACAATTAATTTTTCAAAAACAAAATATAATTCGTTTTTTTCTATTGATTTTGATACTTTTAAAAAAACATTTAGAGTTAAATTTACATTAGTAACAATTAATTAACATTAAATATAAATAAAACATAGAATTTTGCACTTTATGTATTTTTAAAACATTTTCATGGAACTCATATTTATCATTATCCTTGTCACAGTCGTTCTATTAGCCATTTTAGACATTATGGTAGGAGTTAGTAATGATGCTGTTAATTTTTTAAATTCAGCGATAGGATCTAAAGCTGCAAGTTTTAGAACAATTATGATAATCGCATCATTCGGTTTACTGATTGGTGCAGTTTTTTCAAGTGGAATGATGGAAATTGCCCGAAGTGGAATTTTCACCCCCTCCATGTTTACATTTTACGATGTAATGATTATTTTCTTAGCAGTGATGATTGCCGATGTTATTCTTTTAGATTTATTTAACTACATTGGTTTTCCTACTTCAACAACCGTTTCTATTATCTTCGAATTATTAGGCGCTGCAACCTGCTTAGCTTTAATAAAAGTTATTACAAATGACGACTCATTCATTACAATACTTAATTATATCAATACAGAAAAAGCATCTGAAATTGTTTTTAGCATTATACTTTCTGTCTTTTTATCTTTTTTATTAGGTTCGATTATACAATACATCACACGTTTAATCTTTACATTCAACTCAGAAGCTCGCATCAAAAAATATGGAGGAATTTTTGGAGGAATTGCAATTACAGCAATTTCATTTTTCTTATTAATCAAAGGAGCTAAAAACTTAACCTTCTTAAGTGGAGATATTAAAAGTTGGATTTCAGCTAATCAAATTTTATTAATCGGAATTAATTTTGTTTTATGGACAATTGTTTCACAAACTTTAATCTACTTTAAAGTCAATATTTTACGAATCATTATCCTCATCGGGACATTCGCATTAGCTTTAGCTTTTGCTGGAAATGATTTGGTTAACTTTATTGGTGTACCAATTGCCGCTATTCAGTCTTACGATATTTTCACAGCCTCTGGCGTTACAGATCCAACAGGATTTATGATGGGAGATTTAGCAAATAATGATATTGTTGCTCCGTCCTACTATTTAGTAATTGCAGGTCTTATCATGATTGTAACACTTTGGACATCGAAGAAAGCACGAAATGTAATTGAAACAGAACTTAATTTAAGTAAACAAAGCGACGGAGAAGAAAAATTTAAACCCAACTTCTTATCACGTGGAATTGTTCGAGCTGTAATTATATTAGGAGGTTTGATTGATAAAATTTTACCTAAATCATTGCAATTAAAAGTAGACAAACGTTTCGAAAATCCGAAAAAAAATCTTTCTATCAAAGATCAAACAACTGATGAAGAAGCTTTTGATATGATTCGTGCTTCAATCAATTTAATTGTCGCTTCAATCTTAATTTCGATCGGAACATCGATGAAGTTACCTTTATCTACAACTTACGTTACTTTTATGGTTGCAATGGGTTCATCATTTGCAGACCGTGCATGGGATAGAGATAGTGCTGTTTTCCGTGTAGCAGGAGTATTCAACGTTATTGGAGGATGGTTTTTAACTGGAATTTCTGCATTCACAATGGCTGCTATTGTTGCCGTAATTATGTTCTTTGGACAAGCGTACGGTATTATCGGAATGATTTTGTTATTAGGATTTATCTTATTCAAATCAAATCAAAGCTACAAGAAAAAGAAGAAGGAAAAAGAGGAAATTATCATCAGTTTTACAGAAGAAGATATTGATTCTATTCAAAAAATCTTTACGAAAAACAAAAAACAGATCAGCAAAGCTTTATCAAAATCAGCATATAGTTTTGAATTAAGTATTCGCGGAATCGAATTTGAAAACCTAACGCACGCAGCAGAAAATAAAAAGAAAATCAAGAAATTAATCAGTTCTATCGAAGAATTAAAATCTAATTTCTATCGTATTTTGCGTGATATGGATAGAGAGAATATTAACTCGTGTAAAGTATTCGTGCAATCTTTTGGCTATTTACAAAATATCACGACGAGTATCAATTTTATCAACACATCCATTCATACCTATATCTATAACAATCATCGTAAGTTAAACGAAGAACAATTAATTGATTTAAAATCAATTAATATTGAGTACAAAAAATTATTAAATTATACTTCTAAGAGTTTTGCGAATAACAACTTGAATGAATTGGAATCATTTGATAAATTGCGCCAATCGATTGACAATAAAATTTCGATTGCATTGAATAATCAAATTGAACGTATACAGCAAGAAAATGTTAGTCAAAAAAGTTCGACATTATATTTTACTATCCTTACAGAAGTAGAATATACGGTTGACAGAATCGAAAAATTAGTTCGTTTATATATCGATATTGACAAACAAATTAATGACTAATAAGTTAAATGATTTAAACCATATTAATTTTACATTAACTTAACATTAATTACTTTAATTTTGCACCTCAAAACATTATTTAAATGTCGGTAAACTCATTTTTCAAATTATTTACTCCAAAGGATAAGGTATTTTATCCTTTGTTTGAGGAGGCTTCAAAAAGTTTAATCAAATTAGCTGAGTTGTTACATGAATGTGTAAATGCTCCAATTGAGGAACGCGAAGATTACATTGCTCAAATATCTAAAATCGAAAGTAAAATTGAATATTTAACTCAAAAAACAAATATAGAGTTAAGCAAAAATTTTATTACTCCTTTTGACAGAGAAGATATTTACCAATTGGTAAAATCGATTGATTATGTTGCTGACAATTTGAATGGCGCAGCGAATCGCATCAATATTTATCAGGTTGATAAAATCACGAAGTCTATTCGTAAAATTACGGCTGTTAACTTAGAAGCTTGTCAATTAATCGGTGAAGGAATCGAACAGTTGAAAGATTTGAGCAACGTGAATCGTATTTATGAAATTTGTGAACGTATCAATAAGTTAGAAAACAAATCTGATCGTATTTTTGATAAAGCAGTACAAGAAATTTTCGAAAACGAAACAGATGTTAAAAACATCATCAAATACAAAGAGGTTTTATCTTCTTTAGAATCTGCTACAGATAAATGTAAGAGTGTTGCAAATGTATTAGAAGCAGTAGCAGTTAAACATTCGTAAAATTAAATCTTAAACATTAAGATATGACTGAATTTTTCACAGCGTTTTCGAGCATGCTCACGTCTACGCCAGGAATCTTATTGATTACTATTATCTTCTTAGCATTTGTTTTTGATTATATTAATGGTTTTCATGACGCTGCAAATTCTATTGCGACAATTGTTGCAACTAAGGTTTTAACCCCTTTCCAAGCTGTTTTATGGGCTGCCGCATTTAACTTTGCTGCCTACTTTATTTCAGTATATTGGATTGGAGAATTTAAAATCGGTAATACGATTGCTAAATCAGTAAATGAGAACTTTATTACTTTAGAAGTTATTCTTGCTGGAATTATCGCTGCCATTTCATGGAATCTTTTGACTTGGAAATTCGGTATACCATCTTCTTCTTCTCATACATTGATTGGAGGATTTATTGGTGCTGCACTTGCGCACGCAGGAGGTTTTTCAGCAGGCGGAGAAGATGTGATTGTTTACAAAAAAGTAATTCCAATTATTTGCTTTATCGTTTTAGCACCTTTAATCGGTATGATTATCGCATCGATTTTAACCATTCTTACACTTCATATTTGTAAAAAAGCAAAACCCGCAAGAGCTGAATGGTGGTTCAAGAAATTACAATTAGTCTCTTCTGCCCTATTCTCTTTAGGACACGGTATGAATGATGCGCAAAAAGTAATGGGTATCATTGGAGCTGCAGTGATTTTTTACCATATGAATGTGGATTTTGATCCAGAATACATGCAAGCTGAAGATAAATTTCAGTATTTTGTTGCGCATTGGGGATGGGTTCCTATTACATCTTTTATCGTAATCGCTTTAGGTACGATGGGTGGAGGATGGAAAATCATCAAAACAATGGGATCTAAGATTACAAAAGTTACACCATTAGAAGGTGTAGTTGCTGAAACTTCTGGTGCAATGACACTTTACATTTCTGAACATTTCGGAATCCCAGTTTCTACAACACATACCATCACAGGATCTATCATTGGTGTTGGTTTAACAAAACGTGTTTCTGCAGTACGTTGGGGAGTAACAATTAGTTTACTTTGGGCATGGGTACTAACCATTCCAGTTTCAGCGCTATTAGCTGCATTAATTTACTACGTTGTCACATTATTTATATAACACATTATATTTCTAAAGGAGCTTAAAATTAAGCTCCTTTTTTATTTAAAATATTTTCACAAAATCGACATTTTAAAATTAAGAAATTGTTAAATTTGCGCAATGCAACTAACTGTATTATTTATCATTATCGGCTTAGCCATTTTATTTGATTTCTTGAATGGTTTTCATGATGCCGCAAACTCTATTGCAACAGTCGTTACAACTAAAGTACTCACTCCAATTCAAGCAGTTATTTGGGCTGCATTTTTCAACTTTGTTGCCTTTTTCATAGCAAAATATATCATCGGAGAATTTGGAGTCGCAGATACAATCGCTAAAATTATTAAAGAAGATGTCGTTGTAGCATTTGGATCTAATCCATCTGTTGTCGTTATGGCCGCACTATCTGCTGCAATTACTTGGAATATTTTAACATGGAAATTAGGTATTCCTTCCTCTTCCTCGCATACGTTAATTGGAGGATTAGCTGGAGGTGCTTTAGCTGCAACTGGTTTCGATTTTTCGGCTGTTAACAGTACAATTATTTTAACCATAATTGCTTTCATCTTTGTTGCACCGATTATTGGTTTAATTGCCGGAAACGTAATTTACATTATCACACTTAATCTTTGTAGAAATGCTAAACCACATAAAGCTGATGCATGGTTCAAAAAATTGCAATTGCTTTCTTCTGCTATGCTAAGTATTGGTCATGGATTAAATGATTCGCAAAAAGTAATGGGAGTAATCACGTTCGCTTTACTTGCAAACCAAACTGCCATTGCAAATACTGATATGAATGACTGGGTTTTGAATGATATCTTTCATTGGAAAGATTGGTTCATCACTTCAAGTAGTACTGATATTCATGATTGGGTGCCAATTTTATGTTTCTCCGCAATCGCTTTAGGAACATTAGGAGGAGGAATGAAAATTCTTAAAACAATGGGTAACAAAATTACAAAAATAACCCCTATCGAAGGTTTTACTGCACAAACAGCTTCAGCAATTACATTATTCTTTACAGAACACATCAAAATGCCTGTATCAACAACACACGTCATCACAGGTTCTATCATTGGTGTTGGAATGGTAAAACGAGTTTCTGCTGTTCGTTGGGGTGTAACAATAAGTTTACTTTGGGCTTGGATTTTGACAATTCCTGTTTCTGCACTTATAGCTAGTGGTTTTTACTTCCTATTCACATTATTTTTCTAGAACAAAAAATTTTAAACATAATATAATAGGCGGTCAAATTTGATCACCTATTTTGATTTAATTAATCATCATTTTCAAAGATATCGTTTATTTTATCTTGAAGAATCGGATAATTTTCAAACATCATTTTTTTGATTGTAATATCCATACTCAAAGCATTTCTTAATGCTTCGTTCCCAAGTCTATCCTCATCTATCAAATAATAAACATTACTTAGTTGATAAAAAAATTCGGCTCGGTTAAAGTTCTTCAAAGCCCCTGTTAACAAAACTGCAATTGCTTGCTCATGTTCGCCAATTGCAATTAAGGTCTCTACATAGGCAAACCAAGTATTAAAAACCAAAGGTTTCAATTCAACCAATTTTACTAAACTACTTAATGCTTCCTCAAACTTCATTTGTTTCAAGAAATAATACGTAGAATTGGTATAATATTCAGAGTTGTCATCATTTAACTCAATTGCACGCTGAATATAATACTCTGCCTCATCCAAATTTCCCATCTTATCATACAATGCAGCAGATTTTGCCCAAACTTTATCCAATTGCGGGTCTTCTTTTATGGCAATATGATAAGCTTTTAATGCCTTTTGAGGTTTTTTCAATTTTTCATACAATTCCCCAATTTTAAAATGCGTCAACGCAGGAGAATCATCATACTCTAAAGTTTCTTCTAGCGTTTCAATAGCTTTGTTGTAATCCCCTAACTCTTCAAAAGAAAACGCCTTATTCGTATGACCAACTATAGAGTTTGGGTTAATTGCAATAACATAATCTAATGCGTTTATAGCTTCTTTAAACATCTTTTTATGATTATACAATAACCCAAGTTGCAACCAAGCTACTTCAGAATAAGGATTATCATCAATAAAATCTTTCAAAAAGTCGATGCATTCTTCTGGATTATGAATTTCTTCGAAGCATTGTATAATCGAATAAAAAGAATAGTCATTTTCTGGATTAAATTTTAAAGCTTTTCTAAATGCGATTAAAGCTGACTGAACTTCATCTAAATTTAAAAATTCGTTTCCGATACAATTGCAAATAAAATCAGTTTCATCATCATCTATCGACAACGCCTCTTCATAAAAACGAATTGCTTTTCGAGACATATTTTTCATTCCCCAAAAACGTGCTTGTACTAATAAATAATCCAATTCATTAGCCGCAATTACTTTTAGTTCTTGAATTAATTTCGCCGAACGTTTCAACTCATTAATCAAAAGTAGATATTCTATCTTCTTTATCTTGATTTCTATATTTTCAGGATGCATTTTCTCTGCAAAATCCAATGCACGTTTGGCATATTCGCTATCATTTACTTCAATGTAGAATTCAATTATTTCGACCAAATCTTCCGAATCGTAATATTTATACTCACGATTCTCAAGCATTTGTTCAAAACGTTCAATCAGTTCGTTATTAAAAAAATCTTCGTCCATAATATCAAACTAATTTACAAAATAAAATGTGCAAAATTCACAACGAATTGTAAGAGTTTTGCACATTTATTAAACAATTAAAACAGATTGTTTTAAATAATATTTTTGATACTTTCGATCATTTTATCTGCTAATTTATTCGCATTTTCTTCTGAAGTACTTTCTGTGTAAATACGAATAATTGGCTCTGTATTCGATTTTCTTAAGTGTACCCATTCGGTTGGAAAATCTATTTTAACACCATCAACAGTGTTGATTTCTTCATTTTTGTAAACTTCTTGAATCTTCATTAACAATTCGTCTACGTTAATTTCTGGAGTTAATTCGATTTTCTTTTTTGCCATAAAATAAGCAGGATAAGATGCTCTCAATTCAGAAACTGGAATATTTCGTTCAGCTAAATGTGTCATGAATAAAGCGATACCAACTAAAGAGTCGCGTCCGTAGTGTAAATCTGGATAAATAATTCCTCCGTTACCTTCTCCACCAATTTTAGCTTCAACATTTTTCATCTCCACCACAACATTCACTTCTCCAACTGCTGAAGGCGAATATTTTTGACCATATTTCTCCGTCACATCGCGTAAAGCACGAGAAGAAGATAAATTAGAAACCGTTACTGAAGGTGTTTTGGACAATACATAATCTGCCACTGCAACCAATGTATATTCTTCACCAAACATTTCACCCTTTTCATCTATAATCGCCAAACGATCTACATCTGGATCAACCACAATTCCAAAATCAGCTTGTTCATCAACCACCTTTTGACAGATGTCGCCTAAATGTTCTTTTAACGGTTCTGGATTGTGTGGAAAATGTCCGTTTGGTTCACAATACATATCGTAATGAATCACTCCTAAGCGTTGTAACAACTTGGGAATTGCTATTCCTCCAGTCGAATTTACTGCATCAATTGCAACTTTAAAATTTTTGTTACGGATAGCTTCTGCGTCAACTAAAGGTAAAGATAAAATTTTCTCGATATGTAAGTCAATTGCATCATCAAATGTTTCGTAAGATCCTAAATTATCGACTTCTGCAAATGTATAATCGTCTTTATCAGCAAAAGCTAATATTTGTGCACCATCTTCAGCAGAAACAAATTCACCTTTGGCATTTAACAATTTCAAAGCATTCCATTCTTTTGGATTATGAGAAGCTGTTAAGATTATTCCTCCATCTGCGTGTAAATGTGTTACCATTACTTCGACTGTCGGGGTAGTAGACAATCCTAAATCAACCACATTTATACCCAATCCCTGTAAAGTAGAACAAACTAATTGAGAAACCATTTGACCTGAAATACGAGCATCACGGCCAACAATCACTTTATACTCTGATTGAGTTGATTGATTTTTTAACCATGTTCCGTAAGCAGCAGCAAATTTTACTGCATCAATGGGCGTTAAGTTATCTCCTGGCTTTCCTCCGATTGTTCCACGAAAACCCGAAATTGATTTTATTAAAGACATATAATTTATTTTATAAGTAATACAAAAATACAAAAAAGTTTTCTTATCTTTTTGGAACGATTTTAGTTAAGTTTTGCTTAACATTATTTTACAACCTTTAAAAATATTATTAATTATGATGACAACTTCATTTATTATGTTGACTATTACAGGAGTGTGGAGCTTCTTAGTTTACCTTGTTTTCGGGCTTATTTGTGCAGGAATTGCAAAAGCCATCATGCCAGGAAAAGATCCAGGAGGTTTTTGGGTAACAGCTTTAATTGGTATTGTTGGTGCTTATTTAGGAGCTTATATGCGAACTATATTAGGAATTTCTCATGATGGAGAAGTAAGTTTCTTTAGTCCATTTGATTGGATGTTCTCTATTTTAGGAGCGTTGATTTTACTATTTATTTGGAAAAAATTTTTAGCACCAATGTTTAATAAATAATTCGTTATTCTTTATATAAAAAAATCCTTTCGCAGTTTTGCGAAAGGATTTTTTTTATGTTTATTTTATAATGGAAGAATTGTTTTTTCGTACTTCTGATTAATCATAATTGCCGATGCTTCGTAAAAAGCTATAAATCCACAAATAATTCCGGTCCAACCAGCAAAATTTAGGATAGCTTCGTCACCCGTAAAGTTTGCAGCAGCCAATAAAAAGAATAATAAGGTTAATGATCCAAATAGTAATTTACCAACCAAACTACCTTTTAACGTTTGTAAAAAATTTATTAAGGAAAAAAATCCCCACATTCCTAAATAGCAACCCATCGAATTTCCGTCGGCTTTTTCCACTCCAAACATTGGTGCTAACCAAGTAAAAACAAGTGATAACCAAAATGCTCCATAAGACATAAAAGCAATGCTACCAAAGTTATTTCCTTTTTTCCATTCCATCACTCCAGCTACAAACTGCGCTCCGCCTCCAAAGAAAACTCCCATTCCCATAATCATACTATTGACGGGAAAAAAACCTGCGTTATGAATATTTAGTAAAATTGTAGTCATGGCAAATCCATACAAACCAAGCGGTCCAGGATTTGCTGTTTGGTCTTTAATTGAGTAAATATTATTCATCTTATTTATTATTTAAAGACAATAATAATCTGAAAATAATAAATAAAAAACATTTTATTCAAAAAAAGTGTATTTTATACACTACAAACATTTTACAAAGACACTAACCATTTTATTAACAATAGATTAATTATATAAAAACCTTACTGTCTTTAATGAATAAAAAATCCGTTAATTATTATTAACGGATTTTTAGAATGATCTTTTAGAAATTATTATTTCTTTTTATTTTTTTGTTGTTGCTCTTGCATCTCTTGAGCTTGCTTCATCATTTCTTGCATACGAGTAGCAAATTTACCTTGTTTTTTAGGTTTCGTTTTATTCGTTTCAATAATTTGATGAATTTTTGCTTCATGAATCATGAACCTCTTAATGTATAAGACGATAAAGATGTTAATCGTATTAGAAACTAAATAATACCATGATAGTCCAGAGGCGTAATTATTAAGGAATACAAAGAAGAAAACTGGCATTACATACATCATGTATTTCATGAATTGCATATTTGGCATTCCTTCTTGTTGTGGCATTTGGAAGTTGTCCATAGATCCTGATACTTTAAAATAAACCATCATTGCAACGATATATAATAAAGCAAATACACTTAAGTGACCATTTAAGAACGGAACCCATTCTGGCAAACTGATGATATCATCATAAGCTGTTAAATCTTCTACGAACCAGAAAGGAGCACCTCTTAAGTCGATTAAGTTTGGGAAGAAACGGAACAACGCATAGAAAATAGGAATTTGTAGTAAAGCTGGTAAGCATCCTGCTAATGGATTAATTCCTGCATTACGATAAATAGCCATCGTTTCTTGTTGTTTCTTCATTGCATCTTTCGGATCCTTGTATTTTTCGTTGATTTCATTCAATTCAGGACGAACAACTTTCATCAATGCTGATTGACGGTATTGTTTGTACATAATTGGAGATAAAACCAATTTCACAACGATTGTCATCAAGAAGATTACCCATCCGTAAGTGATTCCTACAGAAGCTAACCATTTGAAAATATTCAAGAAGAAATATTTATTCAACCAACCAAATAATCCCCAACCAAAATCGATTAAGTTTTGGAATCCTTTGTCGTTGTAATCTTTCAACATTTTATAATCCAATGGAATAAAATCCCATGTGAATTTTGAATTGATTTCACTATTTTTTAAATCGATTTGAGAACTTAAATTATAATGTTTACTATACGTTAAGTCTTCTTCAGCCGAATTGATAGATCCACCTTTTGTATTCTTGAACCCTTCGTCATTAGATAAAACTGTCGCAAAGAATTGTTGTTTATTTGCTACCCAAGAAATTGCTTCCTCTTCTTGCCATTCATCAGCTCCAAATAATTCGTATTCGATGTCTTTGTTTCCTTTGAACTGAAAATAAGTATGTGACCAATATTTCTCTTGATCTTTCCCTTTCTCTGTACTGAAACCGTCCATCGTCCACGCTAAATCGACTTTATTTTCTGAAGTAATATTAGATAAACCTTGAGTTTTTACTTCAAAATCAATCCCATAAGAATCTCCTAATGTATAGATGTATTGAATTTGACTATTTTCCGCATTGGCTGTAAACGTCACAATTGTATTGTTCGCATTTTTTTGCACCTGTGGTACAAATACCAAATCCGAAACATTAAGAACAGCTCCTTGTTTCGTTTTGAATGATAAGTTGAATTTACTTGATCCATTTTTTACTAAATGTAAAGGATCTTTGTTTCCATCTTTTTTCGCATCAAAAGCATCATAACCGATAATTTGAACATCAGCAATCTGAGCTCCTTTTGGCGAAAACTTAACTTTAAGTTTATCATTACTCACTTCAACATCTTTTGCTAATGTAGGATCTACAGTTTGAAAAGCTTGTGTTGTAGCTGTTTTGTTTAATTGTTCCTGTTTTTTTGCTTGCTCTTGCTTTTGGACTAATTCTTTCTTTTGAGCTTCGACTTGTTCTTCCGAAGGTCTGTTAAGATAATAGAATACGCCAAAAAGAATAGCAATTAAAATAAAACCAATCGTTTGGTTAAAATCAAATTTTTTCTCTTGTTGCATTTAATAAATCATTTTGTTTATTCAATAAAGAAGCTTCGATAAAACTTATAAATAAAGGATGTGGCGAAGCAACTGTACTTTTATATTCCGGATGGAATTGTACACCAATATAAAATGGGTGTTGATTATGTTCTAAAATTTCTACTAATTCTGTTTCTGGGTTTTTACCAACTGGGATAAAATTATGTTCAACAAATTCATCATAAAATTCGTTGTTAAATTCATAACGATGACGATGACGCTCTAAGATTTCTTCAGAATTATAAATTGCTTTGATTTTTGAATGCTCAGCTAATTCACATTTCCAATTTCCTAAACGCATTGTTCCTCCTTTGTCCGATACATCTTTTTGATCTTCCATCAAACTAATGACTGGATAAGGCGTTGTTAAATCCATTTCTGCTGAATCTGCTTTTTCGTAACCTAATACATTACGTGCAAATTCGATTGCCATAATTTGCATTCCCAAACAAATTCCTAATGTTGGAATATTATTTCTTCGTGCATAATTTGCAGCAATTATTTTACCTAAAATTCCACGATCCCCAAAACCTGGTGCAATCAAAATTCCTGCAACACCTTTCAGTTGCTCGCCAACGTTGTCTTCTGTAATTTCTCCAGAATACACCCAACGAACTTTTACACTTGTTTCACAAGTTGCTGCAGCATGTACAAACGCTTCTGTAATTGATTTATAAGAATCATGTAACGAAACATATTTACCTACTAAAGCAATTTCAATTTCGTTTTTCGGATTTTTATGGTTTGATAAGAATTTGTTCCAAACTGTAAAATCTGGTTCTTGATCAGTTGGCAAATCTAAGCCTTTTAAAACAACTTCGTCAAAATTTTGTTCATGTAATAAGAATGGAACCTCATAAATTGTGTCTGCATCCATACTTTCGATTACGTTTTCTTTGCGAACATTACAAAATAATGCCAGTTTAGCTTTGACATCTTTTGGTAAATGATGTTCAGTTCTTGTCACTAAAATATTGGCATGAATACCATTTTCCATTAAAGTTCGAACAGAATGTTGTGTTGGTTTTGTTTTCAATTCACCTGCAGCAGCTAAATATGGTACTAATGTTAAGTGAATTACTGAAGAATTATGTTCACCTAATTCCCAAATTAATTGTCGAATTGTTTCGATATATGGTAAAGATTCTATATCACCCACTGTACCTCCAATTTCAGTAATGATGATATCGTAATCACCTGTATTACCTAATAATTTGATACGACGTTTGATTTCGTTTGTGATATGAGGAACAACTTGAACTGTTTTTCCTAAATAATCTCCACGACGTTCTTTTTCTATAACTGTTTGATAAATACGACCTGTAGTAACTGAATTAGCACGAGATGTAGCGCGGTTCAAGAAACGCTCATAATGTCCTAAATCTAAATCGGTCTCTGCACCATCTTCCGTCACGTAACATTCTCCATGCTCGTAAGGATTAAGTGTTCCTGGGTCTATATTGATATAAGGATCTAATTTTTGAATTGTCACTCTATATCCTCTAGCTTCTAATAGCATTCCTAATGAAGAAGCTACGATTCCTTTTCCTAACGACGATGTTACTCCTCCGGTAACGAAAATGTACTTTGGTGTCTTGTTTGTTTCCATTGAATTCTTTAAATCAATGGTTGCAAATTTATGAATAAATAATGGGGTAAAAAAAAGTGGGAGTGAAATTTAGAGAAATAAAAATAGGCAAGCGATCTACATCACACCGCTACGACCGTATACCTTTGCTACGTTCCCGTCCTGGAGGATTCAACAGGAGCTGGTTGTGTAGGACTTGCCTGATGCAAAGGTAAGAATGTTTTGATAAAATAAAAGTATTTTGAAGATTTTTTTTCTTCGTTTAACAATCGAAAGAACATTTCGTTTTCATTATGAATAAATTATATTAGAAAAAAAAATTACTTTTAACGAAGAAAATCAACCAATTCTTCTTGATTTTGAAGAATACATTTATTTAATTTTTTTTGTTTATTATAAAAAACATAAGTCATAAGAATCAAAATAAAAAGAGAAAAAACACCAACTAACTGGGCATTGAACAATGTTTTCTTGGTACTAACTTTGGCTTCGTGATTTAAAGATTGAACTGCTATACTAATGGTTTTGTTCTCGGAATTCAACACTTTTTTAGCATACAAAGTACTCAAGCTATCTGCTTTCTCGAATTGCTTCCATTCTTGTTGTGCAATACTATTCAACCCTATTAAACTATAGATATTTCGTTGCAAAACAGAATCATCAATATCACCCAATACAATTAATGCTTCATTCAGCTTTTTATTTGATGTTTCATAATTATTTAATTTAAAATAATATTCTCCTAACCCCTTTAAAGAATAAGCAATCAAGATTTTTGTAGCTGTTAATTTTGATAATTCGTAAGATGTGATAAATGATTTTTCAGCGGTATTCAAATCTGTTTTTAAATAACACTTTTATTAGAATTTGCAACAAAACTATTCTCTATTTGATTATAACTCCTAATGGCTTTGTTAAAATAATTTATTGCGCTATTGGTATTATTCAGATCTTTAAAAATCAACCCTCTTACGGTGTAATTATAGGCAACCGATTCTAATTTTTCCTGTCTATTTTCTAAATTCTGAATTGTTTTCTCAGCTTCATTCAGATAAACAAGCGATTTATCATATAGTTTTAAACTATGATAAATAGATGAAATCCGATGAAACGCAGCTACTTTTTGTCCTTTATTTTCTAAAACATTAACCAATTCATAGGTTTTATTCAAATATTCCAATGCTTTCTCATTGTCTCTTAAATTAGAATATGCAGTAGATTTTAAAAAGTAAATATCAACCAGCTGTTTAGCATTTATGTTTGAATGATTTATCAATACATCGATTTGTTTTATTGCTTGTTTTGGGTCTTTGTAAACATTTGTCTTGGCTTCTTCGTAAAGATTTTTAATTTTAATCGAATCACTTTGCGCAAAACCAATAAAACTACCATACAACATCAGCCACATCAATAGTATTTTTCTCATAATTCTGCTGTTCGACTTAAAGTGTTAATGAAAAGTGTTGGTGTAGTTCCTGTAAAAGTTTTAAATGCAGACACAAAGCTACTGTGCGAAGAAAACCCCGCTTCTTCCGCTAAATAACTGATTTTATAATTCAAATAATTAGAATCAGTTGTCAACTTATTCAGTATATATTTTATTCTAAGTTCGTTTATATAAGTGTTGAAATTCTTTTTCTTATGACGATTAATCACCTCACTCAGATATTTTGTATTGGTATCAAGTTTAGATGCAACAAGCCTTAACGAAACATTTTTGGATAAAAATTTATTCGTTTTCTCAAAAGAATCTAACTTTTGCAAAAGCGCGTATTCTTTATCTTTAGACAACAAATCTGTTTTTTGCGAATATTTAGTTTCCAAATCAGCTTGTACAACTTCATTTTTAGATTCTTTTATGGTTTGTAAAATTGTAGTAACAACACCTAATTTTTCCTTTTTTTTGTTCAGAATATAACCATAAATAAGGATAGTTAAGAATAACACAACAAAGGAAAAAATGATAAGTCTTTGTAATAAATCTTCTGTTTTTTGCTGCTTTAATTGGATTATTTTTGATTGATGATAAAAAATTTCATTATTAATTTTCTGATTCATCAATAAATTCAACGTAGAAATGGAGTCATACTTTTCGCTATAATAATTAATTTCGTGAATAGAATGAGTTGCTAAATACAAGCTTCCCAAATTGTAATAAACATCGTTAATTAAATAAGGATGATTTAATTTCTTGGCCAAACTCAACGCAATTTTATAATGATTTAGCGCTTTATCTGTCTCCCTTTTATCAAAGTACAATTCTCCCAAATACAATTCTATTCTTGTTTTAAAATACAAACCAAGTGCATCATTTTGATTCAGATTTTGAAGTAATTGAAAGGCTTTATCATATTGATGATTTTTAAGATAAGCCTTTGACAAAATAAGTTTTTCCTCAATCGTCAATTTTTTTTTACCTAAAAACGTTTCAATACATTTCCCAAAATTTCCTTGATTAAAAAATTGTGAAGCCTTTATTGAAATTCCATTCTCTGAATGATTTTCAGCAATATATTTTTCAGAAAAATCATATAAATGATACTGTTGATAGATTCAATTCTGAATCATCAATTAGCTTTATATTCGATGTTTTTAATGCTTCCAGATTAGCAAGAGCAGCATTTTCTAAAGCTTTATCATTTTTCCCAGCATAAAAATGACCATAAGCTAAAAGCAGATAAGTTTCGGCAATATTTTTTTTATTATCCAAATTTCGAATCAAAAACTCTGCATTCGAAATAACTTCTGAAGGATTGTTGTATAAAACAGAATTATAATCATGTAAATATTCGTCTAAAGGCATCGTTTTATCATTCACTTCTACTATTAATAGAGACGAAGTGATGAGAGATACAGCTAAAAAAATATTTAAATAATGAAATCATTTACAAACAAAAATAATTTATTTCTTAATATAAATTACCTTTTAAATCATACAAAATAAACTATCATAGAATAAAGGATATATTTATCTTTGCAAAATGATTAGTTTTAATAAAATTTTCAAAAATTCATTAGTGCTGGCGGGAATTACCTTAGTATTGTTTTTTGCACTATACTTTTATTTCTCTCTTAACGGAACCGTTTCTGTACAAGATTATTACACCTACAGCTTCATGATTTGCTGTTTCGTAGTATTACCATTGTATGCAGTATACTGTTTCTTCACTATTTTCAATTTATCAAGAGCGAAAGCTAAAAATCATCAAACTTCAGAAGATTTAATGACCTTTAAAGAAGGATTCAAGATTGGTTTTTACACCATCTTCTTTGGTGGAATCATTAGTTTGATTGTCATCTTTGTATTTTTTAATACGTATGGTGAATGGGCTCAAGATAGTTTGAAACAAGGATTATTAGACACTTTTACATCAAATATGTCTGATCCTAAAATCGCAAAAGATATCGAAACATTTAGAAATTCGGATGATTATAAAACATTAAATTTATTTACTGTTAAAAACTTTTTTGGATTATTCTCAATTTTCTTATCTTTCTACATTGCAATTTCAGCAATGTTTTCACAATTCTTAAAAAAACGTGTTTTTTAACATATGAATATTTCAGTTGTTGTTCCTTTGTTGAACGAACAAGATTCCTTAGAGGAATTATTCTACAGAATCAAAAAAGTCTGTGAGCAGAATGATTTTACATTCGAAGTTATTTTCGTTGATGACGGAAGTACAGATGATTCGTGGCAAATTATCGAATATATTGCCAACTTCAATCCTGAAGTAAAAGGAATTAAATTCCGTAAAAATTATGGAAAATCTCCTGCACTAAGCGCCGCTTTCAAAGAAGTAAAAGGCGATGTTGTGATTACGATGGATGCCGATTTACAAGATTTTCCTGAAGAAATTCCGTCGTTATACAAAATGCTTAAAAATAACAAAGCAGATATTGTATCGGGTTGGAAAGAGAATCGTCAAGACAACAAACTGACAAAGAATCTTCCTTCAAAATTATTTAACGGTGTAGCACGCAAAACTTCGGGTGTAAAATTGCATGATTTTAACTGTGGTTTGAAAGCTTATCGTTGGGAAGTAACGCAAAATATCGAGTTGTATGGAGACATGCATCGCTATATTCCTGTTTTAGCTAAAAACGCAGGCTATTCTCGAATTATTGAGAAAAAAGTAAAACATCAAGCACGTAAATATGGTGTTTCAAAATTTGGAGCAAATCGTTTTGTAAATGGTTTCTTGGATTTGATTACACTTTTCTTTGCTTCAAAATTTGGGAATAAACCCATGCATATTTTCGGTTTATTAGGAACTTTGATGTTTATCTTAGGATTTTTTGCCTCTTTTTATTTAGGAATCGAAAAATTATACAAAGTTTATATTTCACATTCCCCTGCAAGATTAATTACAGACAGTCCCTATTTCTACATTTCATTGGTTTTTATGATTTTAGGAACACAGCTATTTTTGGCGGGATTTTTGGGCGAGTTAATTGTTCGTAACAACAGAGAAAAACAATTGTATTTAGTTCAAAAAGAATTGAATTTAAACTAATTAAAACCCACAACTATGAAAAAGATTATTTTATTAGGATTTTTAGGTTTAATTGCCACTTCTTGTTCATCGTCTATTGATGGAGAAGGCGTAGCAACAGCTCAAAAAGAATATACAGCTGACAACATCAAAGATTTGAGCGTTTCATGTAATTGTAATGTTATTTTAGTTCCAGGAAATACAACTGGAGTTAAAGTAGAATCGCACCAAAATATTATCGATAATTTAGAAGTTACAGCAAATAATCAAACGCTTTCAATCAAAGAAAAATCAAATGTAGACCAATACAGCGCTTATGATTTGTATGTTTATGTAACACGTGATTTAGAAAAAATTGATGTGAATAAACAAACTTCTTTGACCACTTCAGGAACATTAAATGTTGATGAATTAGAGATGAATGTCACAGATCAAGCACGAATAAGTCAAACTTTTTTGATTACCAATGACTTTAATTTGAAAGCGGATGACCAAACTAATATCATGTTAGAAGGAACTGCAGGAACAATGAAAGTAAAAGCCTATGGAGAAGCAAAGTTAGATTTGTTTAAATATGAAGTGAATGAAGCTAATTTCACAACAGACGATAATGCTTTGTTAGATATCAATGCTCGTCAAACATTATATGGTGCTGCAAAAGGAAACTCAATCGTAAATTTCATGGGCGATCCAAACAAGGATACAAAAGTAACTGACCGCGCCCAGGTACTTAAAAAATAAAAACAAGAATGATTTCAAGTTTAGAAAATGCTCAATTATGGCTTTCTGACGCGTACGATGCGGAAACAAGAAAAGCTGTTCAAGATTTAATCGATAACAATCCAACCGAATTAGACGATTCTTTTTACAAAAACTTAGAGTTTGGTACAGGAGGAATGCGTGGAATAATGGGCGTTGGAACAAATCGTTTGAACAAATATACACTTGGTGCTGCCACTCAAGGTTTAGCAAATTATATCAATCAACAATTTCCAAATAAAGAGAAAAAAGTAGCCATTGCATACGATGTGCGTCACAATTCGGATACGTTTGCAAAAATGGTTGCTGATGTTTTAACAGCAAACGGAATCAATGTTTACTTATTCGAATCTTTCCGTCCAACACCAGAATTATCGTTTACAGTTCGTCATTTAGGTTGCGATGCAGGAATTGTTTTAACAGCTTCTCACAACCCTCCTATTTACAATGGATACAAAGTATATTGGAATGATGGTGCGCAAATTGTTCCACCACAAGATGGTGAAATTATCAACGAAGTAAACAATGTAAAAGTTGAAGAAATTAAATTTCAAGGAAATGATACCTTATTAACTTACATTGGAAAAGAGATTGACGAAGCCTTTATTGATGCATGTGTAGCAAACGGTAGTTTTACGCAAGAAGGAAAACAAGATATCAAAATTGTATTTACATCTATTCACGGAACTTCTGTTGCCATTACACCAAAAGCATTTGAAAAAGCTGGTTTCACACAAGTTCATCAAGTAGCTGAACAAGCAATTCCAAGTGGTGATTTCCCTACAGTAAAATCGCCAAATCCGGAAGAACCAGAAGCATTAACTATGGCGGTTGCTTTGGCAAACGAAATCGGTGCTGATGTTGTCATTGGTACAGATCCTGATGCCGATCGTGTTGGTGTTGCAACGCGTAACAACGAAGGTAAAATCGTTTTATTAAATGGTAACCAAATGAATACTGTTTTGGCTTATTATTTATTAGAAAAATGGCAAGAAGCTGGTAAATTAATTGGAAAAGAATTTATTGGTTCAACTATTGTAACGTCTGACATCTTCTATGATATCGCAGCAAAATTCAATGTTGATTGTAAAGTTGGTTTAACAGGTTTCAAATGGATTGCAGATATGATTCGTAAATTCGAAGGCCAAGAAAAATTTGTTGGAGGAGGTGAAGAATCATTCGGATTTATGGTGGGTGATTTTATTCGAGACAAAGATTCTGTTACAACAGCTTTACTGGTTTCTGAAATTGCAGCTGTACAAAAAGCAAAAGGAAGTTCTTTATATAATAAGTTAACTGAAATCTACCTTGAATTAGGAAAAGCATATCAAGAAGATTTAATTAGCATTGTTAAACCAGGAAAAGAAGGTGCTGAATTGATTGCACAAATGATGGTAGAATTCAGATCAAATCCTCCAAAAGAATTGGCCGGTTCTAAAGTTATTCGTGTAAAAGATTTCCTATCTTCAATCGACAAAGATTTAGTTTCTGGAGAAGAAAAAACGATTAATATCCCTCAATCAAATGTCTTAATTTTCTACACAGAAGATGGCAGTAAAGTAGCGTGTCGTCCTTCGGGAACAGAACCTAAAATTAAATATTATTTCTCTGTCAATGCTCCTTTAGCATCGCAAGAAGAATATACAACTGTTCAACAACAATTATTAGCAAAAATTGATTTATTGAAAGTCGATTTCAGTAAATAAATCTCAACTAAAATAATTCAAAAGCCATCTTTTCAGATGGCTTTTTTCATGATTATAAAATAACATGGTATCATTTAAAAAAGAATTAACTTTATGCAACTAAATAAGCCATATGAACTTTGTCGCACACCAATTTTTATCGTTCGGAAATCAATCGCTCCAAATCGGAAATTTACTTGGAGAAATCGTTAAAGGAAATCAATTCATGAATTATGAAACTGAGATTCAGAAAGGAATTTTACTTCATCGATCGATTGATTCATTTACCGATTCGCACGAAATTGTGAAACGAAGCTCGAGTTATTTTCACAACACACAACATAAATTTTCACCGATTATTATTGATGTGATTTACGATTATTTTTTGATTAAACATTGGAATGATTTCTCAGAATTTCCGTTCGAAAATTTTAAAACAAATTGTTATCAACTTTTTGAAGATAAATATCCTTCATTCCCAAAAAAATTACAAGAAATCATTTTTTACCTTTTAAAATATGATTGGTTCGAAAACTATTCAACAATAGAAGGTGTTCAAAAAACTTTGAAAGGAGTTGGAAGTCGAACTAAATTCAAAAATAATTTACATCATATCATTCCTGAATTTGAACTAAATTATTCAAAATTAGAAAACGATTTTCAGCACTTTTTTCCTCAATTGCAATCGCATTGCAAAAACTTTGTATGTACAGGTTTGTAAGTTTAAATTTGATTTTAAGAATTGGAGAAAATTCATTAGTTTAGAGCTGTAAACAAACAGAAAACCACAATGGATTTAACTTTTAATAAAAGAGAGGATCATAACAAATTATTACTTTCTAAACTGCGTAACAAACTAAATGAAGTTTACCTTGGCGGAGGTCAAAAAAGAATTGATGCGTTGCATAGCAAAGGAAAAATGACAGCTCGTGAACGTGTTGACTATCTATTCGACGATAAAAAACCAAGCATTGAAATTGGTGCTTTAACAGGCGATGGAATGTACAAAGAACATGGCGGTTGCCCTTCAGGAGGTGTTGTAATAAAAATTGGATACATTTCGGGAAAACAATGTATTGTTGTAGCAAATGATGCAACAGTAAAAGCTGGCGCTTGGTTTCCAATTACTGGAAAAAAGAATTTGCGAGCGCAAGAAATTGCCATGGAAAATCGATTACCAATTATTTATTTAGTCGATAGTGCAGGAGTTTATCTACCTATGCAAGATGAAATATTTCCGGATAAAGAAAACTTTGGACGTATTTTCCGAAACAATGCCATCATGTCTTCAATGGGAATTACACAGATTGCTGCGGTCATGGGAAGTTGTGTTGCTGGAGGAGCCTATTTACCAATCATGAGCGATGAAGCAATGATAGTAGATAAAACGGGTTCTATTTTCTTGGCAGGGAGCTACTTGGTAAAAGCGGCAATTGGAGAAGACATTGACAACGAAACTTTAGGAGGAGCAACAACACATTGCGAAATTTCTGGTGTAACAGATTATAAGGCCAAAGATGATAAGGATGCGTTGGATCGAATAAAATCGATTGTAGGAAAAATTGGAGATTACGATAAAGCTGGATTTAATCGAATTGAAGCTGCAAAACCAGCATTAGACGAAAAAGAAATCTATGGCATTCTACCTGAATCTCGTGCCGAACAATACGATATGTATGATATTATTAACCGACTTGTTGATAACTCTGAATTGGATGAATACAAACCCGATTATGGAAAGTCAATCATTTGTACTTATGCGCGAATTGATGGTTGGGCGGTAGGAATTGTAGCCAATCAACGTAAAATTGTAAAGTCTAAAAAAGACGGAATGCAATTTGGCGGTGTTATTTATTCAGATTCTGCTGATAAAGCCACTCGATTTATTGCAAATTGTAATCAAAAGAAAATCCCATTGATTTTCTTACAAGATGTCACTGGATTTATGGTTGGTTCGAAATCAGAACATGGTGGAATCATCAAAGATGGCGCAAAAATGGTTAATGCAGTATCAAATTCTGTTGTTCCAAAATTTACAATTGTAGTTGGTAATTCTTACGGTGCTGGAAACTATGCCATGTGTGGAAAAGCTTATGATCCACGATTGATTGCTGCCTGGCCATCGGCTCAATTAGCAGTTATGGGAGGTGAACAAGCAGCGAAAGTATTGTTCCAAATCAAAGAAGCTTCTTTGAAAGCACAAGGTGTTGAAGTAGATGAAGTGAAAAAACAAGAATTATTAGACGAAATTACGGCAAAATACAACGATGAGACGAGCCCATACTATGCTGCAGCACGTTTATGGACAGATGGAATTATTGATCCGTTAGATACACGAAAATGGATTTCGATGGGAATTGAAGCAGCGAATCATGCACCAATTGAAAAACAATTTAACTTAGGAGTCATTCAAGTATAATATTACTCTATTTTCAAAAATAAAAGAGAATCCAATTTAGGATTCTCTTTTATTTTTTTATAAGTGTTTGAACCATATAAATTAAATCTTGTTTAAAACTCCAATTCTTCACATAGTCGACATTAATCTTCACTTTATCTGGCCAAAGAACTTCATCATTGTAAGCTTTTGGATTTGTAACATCGGATAAGAGTTCTTCTTCGTGTCGATATTTTAATTGAGCAGGCCCAGTTAAACCAGGTTTTACCTGAAGCATTATCCGATCTTCTCCAACCAATACATCAGCATAACCTTTTACATCAGGACGAGGACCAACGAAGCTCATTTCACCTTTTAGAATATTAATTAACTGTGGCAGTTCATCTAATTTATAATCTCTTAGAATTTTTCCAAATTTTGTAATATGATGTTGATCGGTGGTAATTGTATTTTCAGAAAATCCTTTAATTGTTCTGATTTTGTAAATAGTAAAAAACTTGCCGTTCTTCCCTACTCTTTTTTGAGTAAAAACACCAAATTGATTCGTATCAAAAGAACTTATGATAACTAACAAAACAATTAATCCCACTAAAAAAAATAGTAGGATTAATGCAAGTATATAATCAAATATGTTCTTTAATAACATTTTAATTAAAAAAATTTACTTTTAATACGAGTAGCTAATCGTTTAAGTTTACCAAAGAATGAATTATCAAAATCTTCGTCACCAGCAAAATAGCCATAACCGTAATCATAACCGTAGCCGTAGCCATAACCGTAACCATAGCCATAACTGTAACCCGTTTTGATTTGGAAGTCGTTGAATATAATTCCAACATTCGACACTTCTCCTTCATCGTATTTATTCGAAATCGCCGTAATAAAGTTTTTCTCTGAATAATTGTAACGCGTCACATACAATGTACAATCAGCATAACACATCAAATCATAAGAATCTGTTACCAATCCAATTGGTGGCGAATCTATAATCACAAATTCATATTTTTCTTTCAATTCAGCAAACAATTGATCCATTCGTTTACTCAAAATCAATTCAGAAGGATTTGGAGGAATTGGACCAGCTGTAATAACATCTAAATTAGGTAAAATTGTATGTTGTATAATTTTATTTAAATCTAAATAACCTGCTACATAATCTGTTACCCCAACTTTATTGTTGATATTAAAATCATCAAATATTTTTGGCTTACGTAAATCTAATCCAATCAGAATCGTTTTCTTATCCATCGAACCGATTGAACTGGCGATATTCATCGCGTTGAACGTTTTACCTTCACCTCCAATAAATGAAGTGACTAAAATGGTTTTATTATGCTCGTCGAGTCCTGGATGTTTATATAAATACTTTAAATTAGAACGAATAGATCTAAATGATTCTGAAATTCCAGATTTAGGATTATTGATAACAACTAATGGTGAATTGTCCCCTAACGGACCAACCAAACCAATAATTGGAATATTTGTACGTCCTGTGATATCCTTTAATACACGAACTTTAAAATCTAACAATTCTTTAATCACCACATAAATAAGAGGAATCAATAAACCAATTCCTAAAGCAATCAAGTAATTACGATTTGGATTTGGGTAAATAAATCCTTGACCTTGATTCTTCGCAGGATCAATGATTGTAATATCAGAGACAATAGAGGCTAAAGACAAATCGGTTGTGTTTAACTGATTGATCAACGTAGAATACATTGTACTATTCAACTCAAACCCACGATTTGCTTCCACAAATTCTATTTCTTCGTATGGTAAATCTTTTGCTTTGAATTCAGACTCCGCTAATTTAGCATTAATCATGGACAAATCGGTGTTCAACTTTTGTAAATGCGCATTGACAACATTCGAAATATTGTTTCTTGTTTTCGCTAATTGACGATCTATTTCTCTAATCTCATCCGTATTTGATTTGTAAACCTTAAGCATTTGCTCTCTTTGGTTTTCAAGATTATCCAATTGATCTACATTTGTCATGTAGTACGAAACATCAAGTCCTGCAATATTAAGCGCTATTAAATTATCAACACTACTCGATTTTTTAGGCATTAAACGGTGCAAAGCATTAATTTTCTCTTCTACTTCTATACGTTCTTTATCTAAAGCTGTTAATTTTCCTAAAAGTTCACTTTTCTTTGTATTAAAATTATAAACTCCTGTTTGTTTTTGCAGTTCTTGCAAATTATTCGTTGAACTATCTAACTTTAGCTTTACTGCTGTAATTCTTTCTTGTAAGTATTTTTTGGTCTGATATGCCGATAAATTTCTCTCTGCAAGTTCATTTTCTATTAAAACCTGAATTGAATTATTTAATAAATCGACTGCTTCATTTAAGCTTTCAGCATTTTTAGAAACCGAAATAATACTTGAAATTTTAGATGGATTTGACACACTAAAATTCTTAACCGCTCTAGATGTTGCATCTTTAATAGTCACTAACTTAAATGAAATTGTACTTTCTGAGAACGGTACGTTTGAGCGAGTTAGTTTTATTTTATAGTTTTTTCCAACCATCCATTGATTGTAATAACCAATTTTAGGAAGATTCAAAACATCTGGTTTAATAATACTATCTTTTGTAAATTGATACAACGATCCATTAGCATTTTCAACTTCAAGATAAAATGAATTTTGATCCTTTGGCTTCACTCTTACATCTACGTTTGCAACTTGTTGATGAAATGTATCAATATGCACATGGAATGGTGCATCTAATTTATAAATATTAGATTTTTTTAATCTGCCTTCTTCTGTGTAAAAAATATAGGATTCTGCCTTCTTAACAACTTTTTCATTATGAATACGAGATGTTAAAGTATAAGATAATCCGTCAATTTTGTTGGCATTACCTCCCCAAATGAAGTTAATCGAATTAGATGCCAAAGAATTATTCGCCGAACTATTATCCTTGATTTTAAACGTTGTATTGGCCGAATAAATTTTATTCAGTTTCCAGTTATTTAAATAATAAGCAACTGCTAAAGCAATCAGCATTGATATTATATATAATGGCCACTCATTAAGTAACCTGGGTATAAGCCTTTCTACATCAATAAAGTCAGATTGTTTTTTCTTACTTTTTTGATTATTCGTTGTGTTCGCCATTCTTAAATTTTATCAAAAAATAAATAAACTCCTAAAATAGTTGCAATAGCTCCCATCACTGTTGTAACGACGCTCAGTGGGTTTAGACCAACTCCCCAAACTTTTTCTTTACGTGGATTAACAACAATAATATCATTATTCTGAATCCAATAATACTCTGAATTCATAATAGATTCTTTTGTCAAGTCCACATAAACCTGCTTAGTTCCATCCAAATCTGTTCTGATTATACGAACATTTTTCAGGTCTGCATATATATTATTAGATCCTGTTTTAGCGAAAGCTTCTAAAATGGTTAAATCTCTTTTATTTGCCCGAAATGTCCCTTGACTAACTTCACCCACTATAGTATATTCTATACCTGCTAAATTTACATCTATAAAAGTTCCTTTCTCATCATAAATTTTATAAAATTCATCTTGAATTATCTTACGAACCTGTTCTATAGTAAACCCTTCTACATGTATATTCCCAATTCGAGGTAATTCTATGTTTCCATCTTTTCTGACTAATACACCTGAATTCTCTCCTTGAACAAAAGTTTGATTTCCTGAAGAAATAAAATCACTTAGAATCCCCATAGATTCTTTAGAAGCACTTGAAACATTGATTAAAATGCGATCCCCTTTTTGAATATAGTATTCAGGTTTATCGAAAGCGATTTTCCCTTTAGCATCAAGTTTTAAATTTTGATCTGGTTGAATTAATTGAACATCTTTAAGTGATATACATGAAAATAAATTCATGATGATCAATAAAATAGCGGTTTTGGTTAAAGTTGATTTTAAGTAAAGCATTTTTTATAATGATATGTTTTTATTATTTTTTAATACTACAATATATCTTAGAGAGATAACAAAACTTATTGATAAAACAATAAAAACCAAAAATAGTTTATTAATTTCAATATTTCTAAAATAATACCCAACGATTATAAAAAAAATGTTAATTAATACTAAAATGATCGACGTTTGCAAATGATTGTAACCTAATTTTAGAAATTGATGATGCAAATGGTTTTTATCTGGTGCAAATGGACTTCTTTTTCTGAGTAATCGAACAGTAAAAACATAAGAAGTATCTACAATAGGAATCACAAAGATAAACAGTAGAAGTACTGGTCCAGTCTTTAAGCCAAGATTGGAGGTTTCGCTAATGTAAAGAAATCGAATCGCCATAAAGGTTAAAATAAAACCTATGACCATCGATCCTGTATCCCCCATAAATATTCTAAATTTTTTGGAAAGATTGTATCGTGCAAAACCTATTAAAACAGCGAGTGTACTAATGGCAAGTATACCTATGCCATAATCAAAAATTCGATAAAAAATATACACAAAACATAGACTAATTACGCCTCCAACTCCTGCTGCAAGTCCATCAATTCCATCAATAAGATTGAAAGCATTAATCAAAACAATGAATATAAAAATCGTTAACAAGACCCCTACAGCGTATGGTATTCTATAAATTCCAAAAAGTCCTGAAAATGAATTAATCATAATTCCTGAACCAAAAATAATTAAAATTGTACTTATTAGTTGTCCGTATAGTTTTTTATCTGGTGCTACAACTAATAGATCGTCCATTAATCCTATAAAAAACAAGATGGTAATAGCCGATAGAAAAAAGGAATAATTAACACCTAAATCTGTTGCGAAAATAGAAGTCGAAACCACAATACCAAAGTACAATGCGACACCTCCCAAGGTAGGAACTTTATTCGTATGCGAACTACGCTCTCCTGGCACATCCATTAATTGTTTTCTATAAGAGATTCTAATTATTTTAGGGATAGAAATCAAAGTGATAGTCAATGCAAAAAAAAATGCACCCAAAATATTGATGTAAATTGGAGAAATATCCAGTGTATATAAATAGTCTAATAATTTAAAGTTTTCCATATTTTTTTAATCCATTCAATGCCCAAAAAAAAGTGTAATAAGAAGATTTAAAAAAATTCATTTTTAAATATTTTCTATAGACATCGTATTGTTTTTTTGCTATTTTAAATTTATCCCTCGAAACAGAATTATCTCTAATTCGATAAATAGCTAAGGGTTCTTCAATTGCTCTTGCGTAATTTATTTTAGCTAACAAATCAATCCACATCGCATGATCTTCTCTTAATTCTACATCAGGAACAGTAATTTTCCCTATCGTTTTGGAGTCATAAACAGATGTTAACATCGGAATTGGACAGTTGTATAAAATTCGATTACTATCAATTTTATCAATCGCAATAAAATCCTCTAACAAGGGTTGCAAATTTTCATCTACTCGTTTATAACTTGTGTAAACTAATTGCTCATCATTTGATTGTAAATAATCGATCGTTTTTTCTAAAAAATCTGGTAACCACAAATCATCGCTATCGATGAACGTGATGTACCTTCCATTTGCTTTGGAAAGTGCTATATTTCTTGCTTTTGCAGCACCTTGATTAACTGTTTGACTACTTAAATGAATTCGATGATCTTGAAACGATTTTATAATTTCAACCGAACGGTCAGTTGAACAATCATCAACAATAAGCCATTCCCAATTAGAATAAGTCTGTGCCTTTATTGATTGATAAGTTTCCGCTATATACTTTTCCGAATTATAGCAAGGCGTTACAATAGATACTAATTCCATTTCCATAATCCGTACACGGCCTCTTTATTAAAAATAGTTCGATAATTTCCAAAATTTGATTTATGTCCTTGCTTTACTTGGAACCAAAAAATCAACAAGACAGTGTATGATACAAAACTTAAATATATAAAGTTTCGTTTAAATTTATCTCCGTCAAAAACATACACCAATCTCCCTACCGTTAAACCTAAAAAAACTAAATAAAAACCTGGTAATCGAATACCAAAAATTCCTTTCCCTAAGAAGAAATAAAGTAGTACACCAAAAACAAATAAGTTTCGGAAATAACAATACAATTTATCGTGAACAGCATATTTATTATAAATGATAATGGATAGAATAGAAATAATTTTTACAAAATCTCCTATAGCCACCCCATCGCCTTGTGCGTATAACTCACTTTCGTAACCTTCGAATTTTTCTTGCCCAATAGGCATAAAGTTCATGATAACCTCTATGATTGAATTTAATCCAGTATAAAACCCTATAATTGAAAATAAAACGATCCAACCTATAAATTTTTCGTCAAATTTCATTGGAGCAATCCAATAGGCAAGTACAAAAACAATAATAGATTCATGAAATTGATAACCTACCGCAATGCAAATTAAAAATTTGACTAAATTTCGATCAATCACATAGCGTATTGAATATATTGCAATTGCATTGGCTAAACCCTGACGAATATGCACATGCTCCTCAAACATAAAGTTTGGCATGGCATAGATAAATAGAACAAGGAAAGGAAAACCACCATATTTGTAAAAAGTTGATGATTTTAAAATTAAGGAAGTTGATGCCACAAGCAAAGTGAGCATTCCAAAATCAAAGCCAAAATCTACCAATAGCTTATTTAGACCAAGGAAGCCTTTTTCCATACCTGCCATGTAAGCAAATCGATCAAATTCTGGCCAAGATACATCTAATAACATATTAAACGTATTAAAATAAGCAATCCAGTCAGGGCTTAAACCATAACCAAAACCAGCTGTTAGTGACATTATCACAACAATTAACACATACAATTGTTTACTGACTTTTTTATCAGAAAACTCTAATATTGATGCGATAAGCAGAAAAGAAAATATGAATAAATAAATTAAACTCACTTCAAATTATAATTTAATTAACAGTTGAAGGTTCATAAGTGACAAATAATAATACATTCTTTTTTTCAATGGTAATGAATTTAAGTAATTCTTTTCAAAACGATTATAATTTTTAAGCTCTTTCTTTGTTAAGTGATTCTCTTTCAGAAAATCACTTAAAGCTTCAATCATTCTACTTTTCAAGGTTTTATCTTTTACATAGGCCAGATAGGCTAAATACGAATAATACCCCTGAATGATTTGAAAACGTTTTAGCTCGGTTGCAAATGTATTGTATTTACTTTTATAAAAATAATTTGTCACCTCATTTACAGCAACAAACATATCCAAACCTTTCGCCGTATGGGTCTTTGTAATAGAATCTTGGCGTTCAAAATACTTATAAAAAGGTTGATTAATTTTAGAAATAACTGTAGCATCTAAAACTAATTTCGGTATCAATTCGATGTCTTCAAAGTGAATTCCTTTTCTAAAACGATGCTTGTTAAACAATGATCTTCTGAAAATTTTATTACAAGCAAAACAACTCATTTCACCAAAAAAAGTCAGATCATTCTCCAAAATAATCTTTTCTGGTAATTGTGGAGACTGTGGTAAATCACGAAACTCAGTTCCAAATTCATCTACTTTTACCAAATCACAAAAAACAATTTCTGACCGATGTTGCACACTCAAATCAACCATTTTTTCGAACATCGTTCTATCAATGTAATCATCCGAATCTATAAACGCCAAATAATCACCTGTCGCATGGTCGATACCTGCATTTCTCGCATCGCTTAACCCTCCATTCTCTTTCAGAATAGAAACAATTCTTGCATCAATCTGTTTGTACTGATCGATAATTGATTGCGAATGATCTTTCGAACCATCATTTACTACAATCACCTCAAGTTCTTTATAGGTTTGATTCAAAATAGAATCTAAACACTTCGAAAGATATTTTTCGGTATTATAAACAGGAACAATAACTGATAGTTTAGGTGGATTATTCATTATAGTTGATTAAAAATAGCTTCGTATTGTTTTATAATTATTTGTTTACTAAATCGAGAAAAGATACTTTCTACAAGCTGTTCTTTTGGATGGTGATGTGTTAAAACTTCTTTTATTTTTTGCGCAAAACCTTTGGTATTATCTATTGGAAAAATTTCCCCATTGATTCCTTCTTGAATAATTTCATTGATTCCTCCAGGCGCATTATTTGCCAAACTATAGGTTCCGCACGCACCTGCTTCCAATAATACATTCGGAAAACCTTCGTAACGGGATGAAAGAACAAACAAATCAGCATGCTTTAAATACACAAACGGATTCGGAACATTTCCTTGAAACCTCACATTCGCTAATTTCAACTCGTCCTTTTGTTTAATCAACCCATCTTTAAAGGCACCATCACCAAGAATAGTTAACTGTATTTTTTCATGTTTCAATTCATTCATCACATCGAGTAACAAATCAAATCCTTTTCGCGGAGACAAATTACCTATCGCCACAATATTTTTATAGCTCGTGTCAAACCCAACACTCACCTTTTCTTCTTTTAATCGGTTAATTAAATCAAAATCAACTGGATTATTAATTTTAACAATCTTATGTTCCGAAATATTAAAATTCTGAATCAAATCGTTTTTCATATCATCACTTTGCGCAATGATTTGATGAAAATTAGGATAAAAACGATAGAAAAATAGAATTTCTTTTCGCGTAACATGTTTTGAAACGACATTTGTTTCACGCGTTATAAATTTCGTTTTTGGAAACAATGGAATTAAGGGTGATAAAAAAGCAGAAATTTCACCCCAACCTGTAAAAACAATTTCGGGTTTTATTTTCTTGATTAATGGAACAATCTTAAAAATAGAATATCGAATACGAGAGATATTTAATTCAATGATTTCAATATCCTTTTTTAAATGATTCAAATAATAACCTTCCTTTTTGAAAAGCACTAATTTTGGCGAAAACTTTGTTCGATCCAGTTCGTTACACAACGTTGTAATGACACGTTCTGCTCCACCTTGATTAAGGTCTGGTAATATAAAAAGTATCGTTTTCAACTATTAATCCTCTATTCTATTGTTAATATATCCATCAGTCGCTTTTTCATTCGGCACAATTTGCATAGGATTTCCCATCACGACCGAATTATCAGGTACATCCTGCGTTACATAACTATTAGGTGCAATCAATACATTATTTCCAATCGTAATACCTCCAACAATAACTGCATTTGTTCCGACCCAAACATCGTTTTTTAACGTAGGATAACCTTTTGACTTTCCTCTATTTGTCTGCCCTAAGGTAACACCATGTGCAATATTGCAATTTTTACCAATCTTTGCTTTTGGGTTTACAACAACTGTTCCCCAATGCCCTAAATTAAGACCAGCTCCAATTTCTGTTTTTGCTGAAATTTGATAACCGTATTTGATTGAATAGCGACGAAGCAATAAACGATAAAAAATGCCAAAAGGATGTTTGGATGAATATTGTTGGGCTTTTCTTAAACAATAAATAAATCGAAAACCAGGGCTCATAAAGCCTTTCAGAAAAGGCGAATTGGTCCAATACCCAAAATTTCTATAAAAATCTTTCTGAATAATTGTTTTCATTTAATTTAAATATTTTTCGATTGAATGTACGGCATTTTCTAATTGAAATGGCAATGATTTTGATGCAATAATTTGTTGATAGTTATCTGCAATTTCAGGATGTTGAATAAAATACTTCATTCCCCCATAAATTGCTTCCTCTTCATTTTTGATAATATAACCTAACTCACCGTCATTCAACATTTCTCTAACTCCTGATACATCGGTTGCAATAATCGGTTTTTCAAGAACCATCGCCTCAAATAAAACCGTAGGATAACCTTCGTAACGAGACGATAAAATGTAATAATCTGCCAATACAAAATACGGATATGGATTTTCTTTGAATCCAATTAAGTGAGCTGTATCATTCACTTTTAAGTCATCCACTAACTTCTTGATCGTTGGAAAATCATAACCATCTCCCACAATCCATACCTGATGTGGAAAACCCTCATCCAACAATCGTTTGTGAGCTCGCAATAAACGATCAAAACCTTTTTGAGGAAAAACCGTACCAATAGATACAAAAGTTGGTTGATTCTCAGCTTTCTTGATGTCACATTTTTCAGCTGCTAATGATTTTATTTCGTGCACATCAATTGGATTATAAATGCGAACTACTTTCTTTTTTTCAGCTTCCGTAGTCGCCAAATCTAAAAAAAGTCGCTTGATCTTTTCAGAAATCACTAAAATCTGATCAAACTTAAAAAAAGACCTTAAACGTTCGTCTGTATATGCTGGAATATTGGATAAATCATTGTGAATCCAAACGATTTTTTTAGATGATTTGATCGGCGAATTTAAAATTTCGTCAGCCATTCCATGAATCGCAGCAAACTCTATATCGTACGTTTTATTGGGTAAAATATAGGTGTAAAGCAACTTTGGAAATTTCTTTAAAATCGCTTGATAAATCACCCGATAAGCTTTTTGAGGAATATCTTGCAGACGATTGGTCGTTATCATTTCACCTTTATTCAAGTAATAGATAGTAATCCAAGAAGGAACATCTTTTAGGTATTTACCCGAATAAAGATTCAACAATAAATCTATTTCGTATTTTTCTGGTGAAAGATTTTTGAGAAAAGTGACCAATACTTTTTCAGCACCTCCATGACGAAGCGAGCCTATACGTATTAATATTTTCTTTTTTTGACCCATTATTTTGCTGTCGATTTACGTTTATATAAATAAAAATCTCTACCTGATGGTTTGAATTTATAAATCTTATCTAATATTGGATGATCCGATTTAGCAACATCCTCTATTTTAAATTCTTTTATAAGTTCGTAATCCTCATAAATAGATTGATCTGCTAAAGTTCCTTTGAACATGGGTTTAAAATCTTCTAAAATATAATCGGGTTTTGCTTTATTAATCAAGTTGGAAAAACCGACTTCTTTCCCATTTTCAACAATGTTTTCGTCTGTTAAGCGCTTGTCTACTAATCCTACATAATCAATAACTTTCAATTTAGAAAAATAGGGAATATAACCAGCAGGTTCTAAGAAGATATATTTGTTTTTATTTGGCTCAATCGAATCCAAATACAACCCAATCTTGCGTGCATGATTCCATTCTCCATGTCCAGTTGCTATAGAATGTACAGCTTGGTAAACGGTAAAAGGAATAAAAATAATAACAATATAAGCAATTGACAAGGATTTATATTTATCCGAGTCTAATACAACTATTATAATTGGCAAGAACAAACAAATTTGAGGTATCCAATAATACCAGTCAAACCATGAATTTGTTGCTCCGAATATAATCGTTTTGACCAAACCAAAAAGGAATAAAAATCCAACTACTTTTTTACGATTAGTTTCTAATTTTCCCGAAAGAAAGAATAGACTGATTAATGAGATAATAAAAAATAATAATGTCGAAAAATTATATATTGAGGTTGGAAATTTTATGATTCCAAAAAAATTTGGTCCAAAATATTTAAATTCTGCCCAACGTTCTAATAAAGTTGGGTTAGAATAATTATTTTTCTTAGAAGTGATTGTATTATTGACAATCTCCCCAAAATAAAACCAGTTGAATGCAACTGTAGTTACAACCGCTAAAATACCTCCAATCATTAGAGCTGTATTCCATTTTCGCTGCTGTATCACATCATATATGAACAATAACCCTAAGAAAATACACGTATCTATTCGTGTCCAAAGAATAAGTATAGGCATTACAATAAAAGCCCAATTTTTTCTTTCAACAAACCCATACTTTATAAGTGCCATATAGAAAAAGAACAGCATTCCGAACTCCATTCCTAAAATAGACATTTTTATAGCCGGTGGTAAAAAACTGACAAAAAGGATAAATAAGATAAGTTTTGTTGTGGTGTTAAAAAGTAGTTTTCCTAACCAATAAATCCCAATCGTAAATAAAATGGTATTAAAAATAAGTAAAGGATAAATAAAGTTTCCTTCTCCGAAAACCGATTGAAAAATAACGCCTATAAAAACATAAAGATGAGTGGTAGAAGCAGAAATTTTTTCAACTCCATTATAACCATATACACCATATTCTATAATGTTACGCGCAACACGCCAAGAGATTAAAGCATCTTCTTGAATATGACGTGTAAAAAAGAAAATTGATTTTAATGCAATTATGAGAATAGAAGCAAAGAATACTTTCTTCTTATCTATAAAGTTTTCCATAAGTTTAGTTTAGTGCAACAAATATATTAATTAAAAAATTGATAATAACGCTCAGAAGCAATTTCAAACATAGCAGTATCTCCCTTTGTATCACCAAAAGCGATGATTTCATCATATAAAGACAAGTCGATTTCTTTTTCGATGCGAATTCTTTTCTCTTGATAATTACAATTTGGTGAAGCAAAATAACCTGAATAAAAACCTTGTTCGTCGAACTTTGCTTTAGTACAAATTAACCCCATTCCATAATAATCAGCAAAAGGTTGAACCCAAAAATCAACCGATGCCGATACTATAAATTTATCGTGATAATTACTTAATGACTTGATGTATTCATCTGCTTTTGGATGGATTAATTCGTTGTGATTCTGTTCAAAATAGCTCTGTGCTAACTGATTGATTTCAACATAAGGTTTTCCTTTTAAGAATGTTGAAATAAATTTTTCTTTTACAAATCCAGCTTCTAAAAGTTTTAATTTAGAACCGACAAATAATGGTATAAACAACAGATAATTAATAAAATAGACTTTAGGAAAAGAGAATTTTAAAAAATCGAATAAGGTATCTTTCTTTGTTAAAGTTCCATCAAAATCAAAAAGATATAATTTGCGATTCATTACATTTTAAGTTTTTTGAAAATAAACTCGGGTATATTTCGAATAATCATCATAATTCCCCACCATACAAATGTCACATACACCACATTCTTTTTCTTTTTATAAGCGTTGTAAATGATCGTTGCAGCTTGTTCTGGTTGTGCGGTTAATGGTTTTGGTGTTTCGATATCAGCCGTCATTTGTGTGTCCATAAATCCAGGAATCACTGTCATAACGTGGACTTTTTTGTGAAATAAATAGTTTCTCAAACCTGCTAAATAAGCTGTAAATCCTGCTTTGGCCGAACCATATATAAAATTACTTTGTCGCCCTCGCTCTCCTGCAACAGATGATAGACCTATAATTGTTCCAGCACCTTTCTCTTCAAATTTCTTTGCAAAATGATTCATTAAAACAATTAGCTTCGAATAATTGATTTCGACAATTTGTTTAGTATTCCAATCGTCATACAAACCTTCTTCCGAATTTTTCCCTAAATATCCTGCCGCACAAAATAACAATTCAGACTCAATGTGATGGAGTTGAGATAAATCATTTTCTTTGGTTAAATCAAAATGTACCACTTCACATGTTTGCTCATATTTCGCAAAAAAATGGTTGGCTAACTTAACCGTTTTATCAACATTGGAAGTAAATAAATAAACCATTGGAAAACGTTTTCCTTCTTTTAAAACCTTTTCTACAAAAGCTACTGCAACGTCTGAATTTGATCCTAATACTATCATTTTTGCTTAAATCTATTGATACGTTCATTTTGCATCGACTCAAATTTTGGAGAATCGATGTTGTTTAAATAATCTGTTAATGCAGGATTTGACATTGCGTCCTTCGTTCGGTAAATATGTCCTCCGTAATCCATTATAATTTTATCTAAACTTCCAATTAGTTTTTCTAATTTATCATTCACTTTAAAGTCTAAAGCCAACGTATAACCTTTCATTGGAAAAGAATTATAAGCTTGTGGATTATTTTCTCCAAATAATTTCAATACAACCAAAAAAGAACCATTTCCACTTGCTGCAATGGTTTCTAATATTTTTCGCATTCCTTCTTTCCCTCTTTCTTTTGGAATAACAAATTGGTATTGAATGAATCCATTTTTACCATAAATACGGTTCCAATTATGAACAGCATCCAATGGGTAAAAAAAAGTTTCGTAATCTACATAATTCTTCAGGTGTTTTTTACCTTGCTTATTAAAATACAACCAATTGAAAATCTTAATTGACAATGGATTTAATGCAAATCTTGGAAAAAAGAAAGGGATAGTTAAATTAAATTTCTTTTTGATTTGAAGAGGATTCTTCGTGAATTTATTTGGTAATTCATCTAAGGTAGCATGTTCTCCACGCAACATAATCGATTTTCCCAAAGTCTCTCCTTTCTGTAAACAATCTAACCACGCGACATTATATGTCCAAGATTCGGAAGATTCGAATAACTCAAAAATTTCATCTAAATTTTTAGCCTGAATAGCTTCATTTCGGATATAAGCGGTTTCGATTTTCTTCATCATAAATTTAGCAGAAAGAATAACACCTGTTAACCCCATTCCTCCTACAGTTGCCCAAAATAAGGATTGATTTTCATTTCTCGAACAACGTAAAACATCACCATTTTCTATCATCAAATCGAACTGAATTAAATGATCAGAGAAACATCCGTCGATGTGATGATTTTTCCCATGAACATCTGATGCAATAGCTCCACCTACGGTGATAAACTTGGTTCCTGGTGTAACTGAAATAAAATAACCTGATGGAACAGAAACTTCTAAAATATCGGATAATAAAACACCCGATTCAACTTCTATAATTCCATGTTCACGATCAAAAGCAATAAACTTGTTCCATTTCGAAGTTGAGATAATGGTATTTTGCAATGAAGCATCCCCATAACAACGTCCATTTCCACGAGCAATTAATTCTTCATTCGAAAGAATTGCTTCCTGAAATTCTAAAATTGTTGTTGGAGTGACAACATGTGCTTTTATAGATGGATAAAGTCCCCAGTTAGCTACTGGAGTTAATTTTTTATTTTCCATTGTTAAAATAAATCAATAAAACATAACTAATTCCCCACAACACAATCAACAATTGGATAAAATGATCTTTAAAAATTAATTTCGTTGGGGATTCGGTTTTAGCATACACAAATGTCTGTTGCAAATAACGTAAAACTGCCGCAAAAACAAAGACAAAGGTATAAATTATATAATGATGAAATTTGGATTGTGTTTCGGGAGAAAGGATAAACATCATGTAACAAATAACTGCTACGGTACAAGTTATTGCTAATGCAGAATTAAGAAAATTGAGATTATAGCCGTTCAATGATTTCCGAGTAACGCCTTCTAATTCGGCATTCACCAATTCTCCTCTTCGTTTTCCTAAAGCTAAAATCAACGCAAGATCAAACACCAACAAAATGGTCCAGTCACTTACTAAAATCCCCGTCATATAACCACCAACAAAAACTCGTAACAAAAAGCCAAATGCAATAATCATCACATCCAATATGGCAACTTGTTTAAGTTTGAACGAATAAGCAATATTCATTAAAAAATAAATCCCGACAAGAATCGCAACTTGTAACGTACCAAAAGTCCAAAGTAGAAAGCACGTTAAAACAAGCAATACCAAAAATAAGATAAACGCATTTTGTTTAGAGATTTTTCCACTCGCCAATGGCCTGTTTTTTTTCTCTGGGTGTTTTTTATCCTTTTCGATGTCAACATAATCATTGATGATGTAAATACTACTTGCCACAAAAGAGAATATCAGAAATCCGTAAAATGATTCGATTAACAAATCAATATTGAATAGATTTCCCGAGAAAAATAATGGTAAAAAAACAAACAAATTTTTCACCCATTGATTGACTCGCATAAGTTTTAGATAGTGTGTCATTTAGAATATCTGTTTTATTTTAAAATAGTAATCCATTGATTCAATATTTTTTCTTTCTTCCATTTTTTGGATTGTTCATAACTGGATTTGCATAAATTTTCTAATTCTTGAGGATTATCAATTAAATATTGTAATTTCTCTTTGAATAATTGTTTATCATGCATTGGTATTAAAAAACCATTCTTTTCATTCACAATATCTGATGGTCCATAATTACAATCATAAGAAACCAAAGCGTTACCTATCATCATAGCTTCGATCAAAACAGTAGGTAAACATTCGGTTTTACTCGTAAAAAGAAATACTTTACTTTTAGATAACTCATGATAAACCTCGTTTACATTCTTGCTTCCTAAAAAGTTTATTTTATTTTTCAACTCCATTAATGAGTTAACTTTATTTTCAAGAGCTTGCTTCGTTGGGCCATCACCAATAATTTTGAATTGAAAATCTTTTAAATCTACCTCACTAACAATATCAATCAATTCACCAACATTCTTATCTGCATCTAATCGGCCGACATAGATTAACGTATTTTCTTTCTTATCTATTAATTGTTGATCAAAAGACTCAAATGGTTCACCAATTAAATTAGGAATTAAATAAGATTTTAAATGAATGTTTTTATAATAATTTAATGAATTTGAATTGATACAAACAACAGCTTTTAAATTTTTATAATATTTTCTAAACGTATCTTTCCACAACTTGCCTCCTACTTCGAAGTTTGCGTGTTCCCAAGCAATTGTTTTGCGATTCACGTTTTTATTCAATGCCAATTGAGCTGACAGCTTGTACCAAGAAGAAATAATCACATCATAATTTTGATGATTTTTATTGATCCATTTATTCAACATTTCCCATTGACCGAAATCATAAACATAATTTTTGATGTTATTTTTATAGGGCAATTTTGGAAAATATTTGTTTAAATTCACATTTATTTTTTTGAATCCCCAATGTGAAAACGTATCAACTCAACTATCTTTATCCGTTTATCTAATTCAAAAAAACTTTCTGTATTGTTAATTAGAACAAGAATAGTAACACCATGTCCTTGCTTCACCAATTCATTTGCCAATGACACAAGAACTCTTGCTACTCCTCCGGCTTTAAATAATTTATAATATACAAATAGTATTTCTTTAGGTTGGTCTGACATTTTATTTCTTATTTTTTTCTAAGATGTTTTTTATATCACTTACTAAGGGTTGATTAAATTTCTCAACGCCTATTTGATTTAAATGGTTGTTATCAAAAAAATCCGTTGAATCATTCAATTCAACTAAGCCCTGATAATTTTTATATTTTCCTAAAGTGCTTAGAAATTGATCAACTTCTTGGTGATTATCTATACTGTTATACAATATCTTGGTAATTGGTGCTTGAATGATATAGACATCAATTCCTTTACTTTTTATGAAATTAACATTATCAATCAACTCTTCCTTTTGACTTTCTTTCAGATTCCAAGAGGTATTATTTCCTTTATTAAATATATTTTTCCTATACTTCGTTTCTACATATCCCGTCGGCGAAATATATGTGTCATCTTCTTGGTGTATTTTTTCAGAAAACGTTTTATTCAATCCAAAAGTTTGACGAAAACCAGAAAAAATCAACGTATTGTATGCTAAAAGATTATGTACCTCATTCGCCATTTTAATTGAATTAATATCAATTTTATTATTGCTCAGAATATCCAATGAAGATTCCACTCCATCAATAGCTAAAGTTCCTGCATAAGCCTCATAAACAACAAGTTTTGGATTAATTTGTTCTAAATATTGATGTAATAAAACCTTTGTGTTGATAGGAGTTTGAGCACTTGATCCTAAATTAAAAGCAGAGATTCCTTCTTTAGCTAAAATACGAGGGTCAATTCCTCGATAAGCATGTGAAGAACCTATAATTAAGACATCTACATTTGTTGTTTTTTGAGCATCTTGCATCCGTGTAAAGGTGTGTCCGTAACATCCCATACAGCTTCTAACATTTTTCGACATATAAAATGGTAAAACGGAGCTCCAAATTGGCATGATGACCAAATAAAAAATCATAGCAAAAAGTGAAAACAAGCCGATATTAATTAAAAACTTCTTCATTGCTTAAAATTGAAAATAAATAAAAGGACTTTCTTCTGTTTGTAGAAACAAACCTATTAACATAAGGACAAAAGCATAAAAACTCCACCTAACCCATCTTGGTTTTTCAAGCAGTAATTTTTCTATTCCATAATTATTTCTTCTCCCCATCCACTCCGTTAACAATAAGAAAACAACTAAAAATAGCGTTGCTAAAGCACTTTTACGCAATGTTGGAAAGGTAAACAAAGATTGATTAAAAATTCCTCCAATATATTCAAAAGCGTGGGTAATAGAATTCGCTCGGAAAAATATCCAAGCTAAAACGGTTAAAGCAAATGTCAACATCATGTTGAATAGTTCTCTAAACGTAGGGAAAAATCTGTCTTGTGCTACGATTTCTAAATTAGTACGATTTGTTTTTAATAAAATTGAAGGCATTATAAACAGTGCATTTAGAAATCCCCAGAATATAAATGTCCAATTGGCACCGTGCCAAAATCCACTTACGATAAAAATGATAAATGTATTTCTTACACGCATCCAGTTTCCTCCTCGGCTTCCTCCTAATGGAATATACAAATAATCACGAAACCATGTTGATAATGAAATATGCCATCTTCTCCAAAACTCTGCAATATCCCTTGAAAAATAGGGGTAATTAAAATTCTTTAAAAGTTCTATTCCAAACAAACGAGCAACTCCTAATGCAATATCTGAATAGCCAGAAAAATCGCCATAAATCTGAAAGGCAAAAAATATTGCGCCTAAAACTAAATTAGATCCCGATTGCGATTCTGGATTAGAGAATATTTCATTCGCATAAATTGCACAGTTATCTGCAATGACCATTTTTTTAAATAATCCCCAAAGTATTTGACGCATTCCGTCTACTGCTTGCGAATAATTAAATACCCTTGTTTTTTTGATTTGAGGCAAAAGATGCGTTGCTCTTTCTATAGGTCCTGCTACTAACAACGGAAAAAAGCTAACAAACACCGAATAATCAACAATATTACGTTCAGCTTTTATTCGGTTATAATAAATATCAATAATATATGATAACCCATGAAATGTATAAAAAGAAATTCCCACAGGTAATATGATTTGCAAAGTCCATGGGTGCACATTCAGTCCAAAACCATTTAACATTTCTGCAAAAGAATCTGCAAAGAAATTATAATATTTAAAGAATCCAAGAAAACCTAAATTGATTCCAATACTAATGGTAAGCCAAATCTTTTTTAAATTTTGCGAGGTAGCTTCTTCTATTTTTATTCCCGAATAGTAATCTAATAATGTCGAAAAGCCTAACAAAAACATGAAACGCCAATCCCAGCATCCGTAGAAATAATAACTTGCAATTAAAAGTAATATATTCTGGAGTTTAAAACTCTTTCTTAGTAACCAATACAGTGCAAATACGATAGGTAAAAAAATAGCAAAAGAAATAGAATTAAATAGCATATTTTACTTTAATTTATAATAAACGAATGACAACGGATAAATCAAGATAGACAACATGTTGAAATGCTTCAATTCTTTGTTTATTTCTGAAAGATTTCTATGATTAATCATCGCATAGATTTGGTATCCAACTAAATTACGAATTAAAGTTTTGGGATAATGAAATAGTTTTGTTCCATAAGAATTTAAGAATGATTTATAACCTTCCATCAATCCAAATGTATTTTTACCTGTCCAACGTGTATTGGAAACAGAATGTTCATCTGCTTCGTCTAAATGATAGTTACGAACAACTTTATTCACAAACCTTGTTTTCACTCCATTTGCATCATAGGTATTGAAGAATACCGCTTGCGGAATGTAACCTTTCCCTTGATAAATTGAATAATCGAAGTTTATCAACAATTGTTGATAAGTCTTTGTGATAAAAATCCCAAATTTATCACCACGTACTTTGTACTTGTAACGCATATCAAATATAGAACCATCAAACCCATTATTTGGATACTCGTGACCAACTATTCTTCCGTCTTCAAACTGAGATAATCCCATCACGGATATAAACTCCTCTTGATTCTGAATTTGTTCAACTTCATCAAATAATAGTTGTAACGAATCTATGGGATAAGAGTCGTCCGAATCAACAATCATGAAATAAGGTGAAGTTACTTTCTTGATTCCTTCAAAAACCGTAATAAACTTATGTTGATTTTCGTTCCAAAAATATTCTATATCTATTAAACCTTCAGTTTTGAAGTGCTCAACAATTTCTTTGGTGTTATCCGTAGACCCATCATCCATAATGATCCATTTGAAATCTTTGAACGTTTGATTTTTCAACGAATCATACACACGAGGCAATGTATGCGCACGATTATACGAAGGTGTAATAATCGTTATTTTAACCTCGTTCATTTGCTAATTTTAATTGATATTGTTGTTCAAAAACCTCAGTTACTTGACGATAAATTTCATTTTCATCAAATTTAGTAGATGCAGTAGATGTGCCTTGTATAATTTTATTCACCAACTCTGGGTTAGTCAAAAATGATTTCATTGCTTGATACATTTCATCTTCATCATATTGAATCAAAACTCCATCAACTCCATCCTCAATCATCTCCGCTATTCCACCAACATTTGTAGATATAATTGGTTTACGCATGCACATCACCTCTCCTATCACCAACGGATAAGACTCTGATTGTGTAGGTAATATAAAATAATCGGATGCTTTGATATAGGGATATGGGTTGGTCTGAGAATCCAATAATAAAAACGAGTTTTCAACAGCTAATTCCTTTTGTTGATTCTTCAAATTTTCCATTTCATTACCACCTCCAATAACTGCAATTTTATGATGAAACCCATCCTCTAATAATCGTTTATGAACTTTCATCAATGTATGATAGCCTTTGCGGTGATGCAAGCGCCCCATTGAAGAAAATACAGGTAACGTTGTTTCATAAGAATGCTCGAATAGTTCAGCTTTTTTAAGAACCTCATCTACTTTTATCACATTATAAATTACGGTAGATTTTGGATACTTTACTTGATACAAATCATCAATCACTTGTCGTGTTTGTTTTGAACCAAAAATCATAAAATCAAAATGTTTCATTTTTTCAATTCTACTCAACACACGCTTTTGGTCTTTATCGTAACCAACATCTGTATGAAACCATCCTATTTTACGCGAGTTTTTATTGGGAGAATTCAATACCATATCAAATTCTGCATAACCTGGAGAAACCTCGATGTCATATTTTTCAGGAACTTTTAAGGCATATAATATTGAAGGAAATCGATCATAAACTTCTAATTTCAATCGGCGCCAAATCAGTTGCATTTTTTGAACAAAAGAATTAGAACTCATCTGTTCTTTTCCTTTTTCTACAACAATTACTTTTAAATCTGCTGGAATTTCTTTGACCAATTCACCTTGATATAAATTAAGCATCAATGTGAATTCGAATTTATCTTTCGGCAAGTTGCGCAATAAATCTAAAACTACTCTCGGAACTCCACCCATTTCTAACGAACGAAGCCTAAAAAGTACTTTTATTTTCTTAGGTTGATTTGACATTTGGTTAGTTTAATGGTCAAAAATACAACATTGATTTTGAATTGAATAATACAACAATCTAAAAACTCATAAAATAATTCTTAATTTTGCTAAAAATGTAGGAAATGTTCAAGATTGGAACGAAAGTTAAAGTGATAGATGATAATATTTCAGGGACAATTACCAAGTTAAAAGGTGATTTTGTATACTTTAATGATGCGTTTGGTTTTGAGTATGAATATCATCAAGAAGAAATTATCAAAGCGATTGAAATTGATTATGATGAATACCGTGATGAGGAAATCAAAGAATTTTCGAAACCCAAATTCAAAACATTTCGCAAATCGCACCGTCATCCCTATTTAACACGAGAAGTTGATTTACATATCGAAAATTTGGTAGACAATTGGCGAGATTTAAACAATGCAGAAATCATACAAACACAATTGGATGTGGCACGAAATGAAGTAGAACGTGCAATGTTCGAAAGTCAAGTTCGGTTGATTTTGATTCATGGATACGGAAAAGGAATTCTAAAAAAAGAAATCACCGAATTATTGTATCGTTATACCAATATCGAATTCTATGACGCCTCATTTAAAGAATATCATGGCGACGCCATAGAAGTTAAATTTATTTAAAATCTTTTGATCCAATCCATCAAATCAAAATAATTTTGAGGAATAATCCCATGTCCACTTCTGTATTCATGGTATTCGTGTTTGATGTTCAAATCATTTAAAAATCCATCTCCCATTCTTCCCAAATCGATAGGTAAAACCACGTCATCTGTTCCGTGAGAAACAAAGAAATTTAAGTTCGAAAAATCGTTAGATGCATCTATTTCACCTATTATTTTATGTTCTGGATAACCACTTAAAATCGCGACATTCTTGATCTTTTCTGGATGATTCAACGAAATGGCATAACTCAAAATAGCGCCTTGACTAAACCCCATTAAGGTTACATTTTTGTCGTCTAATTTTTCTTGTTGAACAATCGTATCTATAAATTCAACTAATTTATTTCGAGATTCTATTGCCTGCTCTTCATCCATCCATTTTTCGTTGTTCACAAAATTAATATCATACCACGCATAACCTCCATAAACAAGATCATATCTTGCACGAACACTTACAATATGTGCATGCGGTGGTAAATCTTGCGCAAACGAAAACAAATCTTCTTCATTACTCCCATAACCATGAATCAGGACAAACAAAGGTGTTGCATCCGACTTAACAGCAGGTAAACGCTCGATATATTTTATACCATTTAATTCTTTCATTTCAACTTTATTTTGGATAAAAATACAATTTATATCAAACAAAAAACGATACTCGAAATAATTCAACTATCGTTTTCTAAACTAATCACTTGTATTTAATCTGATTAATCAACTTTTATATGCCCCCAATTTTCACCCGATTTTATTCGGTACAACTGCATTTCACTAATTCCAAATTGTTTGGCTATAATTCGTAACCTTGTTTTACGATTAGGATTGGCTAACATTTTCTTGATTCGAATAACATCAGTTGTAGTCAATTTATTACCATCCATCATTTGTCGTGTCTTTTTAGACTTTTCTTTTCCCTCTTCATAGTAAGGACTACTCATAAAATGTTCTCTAAATTCTTCTAATGTTGCCCATTTCAAATTAGTTACATTGTCATTGTCTTTTACAAAATCGAGGTGTAATAAATATTTTTGATCTTCTGTTGGTCGTGGTAAAAAATTTTCTGCAACGAGATGATAGATTAAATTTTGAGTATACTTTTTCTTCCCTAACTCATCTTTGTAACTGTATCGCAAAATTCGATAACCGTTGGTATAACTTCCTTTCAATAATCGACCATCTATTTCTATCCCCTCTTGAAAACTTACCAAGCGTCCAAAATTTGAAATAACATATCTATTTCGCAAGTTTCCTTTTAAATTAACTTCTTTAAATTCCTCTCCTACAAGTACCTTTACCATTTACTCTTATTTATCAATTAAATTAGGTTCCTCTAAAATAAACCATCTGAACGAAAATGAATGTTAAACGAGATAAAAATTAATCTTAAAATATCAGTTGTGTATTTTAAATTAAAATAAACAAAATGCACAACGGGTCTAAAATTTAAAATCAATGTTTTATTTACAAACACCAATCAAAATCTTGAAATATGCTAATTTACTTTATGATATTTTAACGATTAAAAGCCTTCAAAAACACCCAATCCAAATAGAGCAAAATCGTATTTCACAGGATCATTTGCATCCATTTCACGAAGTTTGCCATCTAATTCTTTCAAGGTTTTTGCATCATTTTGCTTTCGAGTCAACACCCCCAGTTTTCGCGCTACATTTCCTGAATGCACATCCAATGGACAAGAAAGTACAGCGGTTGGAATCGATTTCCATATTCCCAAATCTACCCCTTGTTTATCTGCTCTCACCATCCATCGTAAATACATATTAATGCGTTTTGCAGCAGAATTATTCAATGGATCTGAAATATGTTTAGTTGTACGAGGTAAATGTTCAATTTCAAAAAAAGTTTGTTTGAAATGCGATATCGCGACTTGCATCGAGTCTGAAGTTTGATGTTTCGCAAAAACCTGCTCCAACCCTCCGTGATGCTGATAAATATTGCGAAGCGATTGTATAAAAAATTTCAAATCATCGCTATTGAATGTTCTATGTACAAACCCATCTAAATTTTCTAAATCATTTTCAGAGAAATTCATCACAAAGTCATAAGGCGAATTTCCCATTAACTGCATCATTTTATTGGCATTATTGATAATCATTTTACGATTACCCCACGCAATTGTAGCAGCCAAAAACCCTGCAATCTCGATATCTTCTTTTACAGAAAACCGATGTGGAATCTGAACAGGATCAGAATCGATAAAATCTAACGTATTGTACTGAAGAACTTTTTCGTCTAAAAAATCTTTCAGTTCTTTTTTATTCATTATAATTCTGTTTGAAACATTCCGTCTGCCATCACCAATTTTCGATCGCACATATTCGCTAACTCTTCATTATGCGTCACAATCACGAAGGTTTGTCCAAACTCATCTCTCAATTTGAAAAATAAATCGTGCAACTCTTCTGCATTTTTAGAATCTAAATTTCCTGAAGGTTCATCTGCAAAAACAATCTTTGGTTGATTGATTAATGCACGCGCAACAGCCACACGTTGTTGCTCTCCACCCGACAATTGATTCGGTTTATGCGTCAAACGATGCGACAATCCTAAATACGACATCAATTCTTTGGCACGTTGTTCGGCATCCGCTTTTTTAGTTTTTTTGATAAAAGCTGGAATACAAATATTTTCTATGGCATTAAATTCGGGCAGCAATTGATGAAACTGAAAGATGAATCCAATATTTTCGTTTCGAAATTTTGATAAATCACGATCATTTAACTTGGTGACATCTTGTCCCGCAATTTGAATAGACGTATTATATTTCTTTGGTTCAGAACTTTTTTCAAGCGTTCCCAAAATCTGAAGTAAAGTCGTTTTACCAGCTCCAGAAGCTCCTACGATCGAAACGATTTCTTTTTCTGCAATGGATAAAGAAACATTTTTTAGCACTTCTAATTCACCAAACTTTTTGACAATATTTTCTGCTTTTATCATGAGGTAAAGATATAAATTATGTGTTAAGTCTTAAATCAGAAGTTCTAAGTTTTTTTAGCTTAAATTTTCATTCTACTTTTATAAAAGATTTTATAGTGTACAAAATACGATTAAAAAATCATATCCCATTTGTTTTGACTTGTTATATCATGAATAGTTGTATCTTGTACCATGCATATAACTAATTTTAATTGCTTTTTTCGTAGAAGCTGATAAAATTAATATGGCAAAATTTAGAATACATCAACAATATTTTTATTTTTGTAATTGAAAAATCAAAAAAAATGAATCTTCACGAATATCAAGGTAAAGAAATCCTTAGTAAATATGGTGTAAAAGTACAACGTGGTATCGTTGCTACTACACCAGAGGAAGCTGTCGAAGCTGCTAAAGCATTAACTGAACAAACAGGTACAGGTTGGCATGTTGTAAAAGCTCAAATTCACGCAGGTGGTCGTGGAAAAGGAGGCGGAGTAAAACTTGCTAAAAACTTGGACGAGGTGAAAGAAAGAGCAAACGATATTATCGGAATGCAATTAATTACACCTCAAACTTCTGCCGAAGGGAAAAAAGTACATCAAGTGTTAATCGCAGAGGATGTGTATTATCCTGGTGAATCTCAAACAGAAGAGTACTATGTATCTGTATTATTAGACCGTGCAACAGGTAAAAATATGATTATGTATTCTACAGAAGGTGGAATGGATATCGAGGAAGTTGCAGAGTCTACTCCAGATAAAATTTTTACAGAAGAAATTGATCCTACTGTAGGAATCCAAGGTTTCCAAGCGCGTAAAGTTGCTTTTAACTTAGGTTTATCAGGAAACGCATTCAAAGAAGGAGTGAAATTTATCACCGCTTTATATAACGCATATGTAGCAATTGATGCTTCTATGTTCGAAATTAACCCAGTTCTTAAAACATCTGACGATCAAATTATCGCAGTAGATGCGAAAGTTACTATCGACGACAACTCATTATTCCGTCATCCAGATATTGCTGCATTACGTGATACAAGAGAAGAAGATGCAACAGAAGTTGAAGCTGGTGAAGCGGGATTAAACTTCGTAAAATTAGATGGAAACGTTGGGTGTATGGTGAACGGAGCTGGATTAGCAATGGCAACTATGGATATCATCAAATTATCTGGTGGTAACCCAGCTAACTTCTTAGATGTTGGTGGTACTGCTGATGCTGAGCGTGTAGAGAAAGCTTTCCGTATCATCTTAAAAGACGAAAACGTAAAAGCAATCTTAGTGAATATCTTTGGTGGTATTGTACGTTGTGACCGTGTTGCTCAAGGTATCTTAGATGCTTACAAAAACATGGGAGACGCGATCAATGTTCCGATCATTGTTCGTTTACAAGGAACAAATGCTGAAGTTGCAAAACAAATGATTGACGAATCTGGATTACAGGTTCACTCTGCAATCACTTTACAAGATGCAGCGGATAAAGTAAAAGAATTATTAAACTAAGCTTTAGTTTAATCACAATATCTAAAACTCTCAAAGGTAACTTTGGGAGTTTTTTACGTTTTAAATTTCTTTTCTTTCTTACTGACACTTTTTTATTCATGACTTATCTATTTTAATTATTGGTATTCATATGCCGTTCGGGGAAAAGAGCAAAAAAGTAACCAAAAAACTCTTGTCTTTGATTTTCAACGGACAAAATTAGTTTCAGTCATTCAATGTTTTAAATCATTAACATTTTTTCATTTTTTGCTCATCCAAAAAACGAAACAAAAAAAGATGCCGACAGTAGTCTCTCAATGATTCAACTAACTAAATTATTTTCTTAAAGTTGGCAACTCACTTCTCTCAAACACTCCAACTTTTTAATTTCAATAATTTAGAGTTGAATTACAATTCGATTCTAAATCGTCGGATTTTATTTCCTTTTTCAATACTTAAATTCGTTCTCATTCTGAACTTGCCAAAGAATCCCAAGCTCATTCAATCACTTTTAACAACGAATTTTAGACCAGACATACGATTTGTAGACGAGCTTCAATCCATTGAAACGAAGGTGAAAAAGATTAGTGAGCATATGCGAATCATTTAATCTTTTTGTGAGTAAAATGATAATTGATCGGCGAAAATTGAAGTCTTGACCTTTTTGGTTCGTTTTTGTGTCAAGACTTCCCGGAAGGGCATATGAATTCATTTGAAAACAATAAAAAAAATCATGAATAAAAATGAACATATATACCTAAGCTCAAACAGAACTTCTCCTTTTAATTTCAACTTTTTGACACTCGTCTCCAAATCATATGACATTTTCTTCTACCTTTTTCAATATTCAAATTTGTTGTCATTCTGAACGCGTTTCAGAATCCCATATAATATGTCATTTTGAAGAAGCGAGAAATCTTTATCATTTTTTAGATAAACAGTGAAAAACAACAAATTAATCAATGTAAAAAAAAAGATATAAAAAACCTCCTCTCAACAATTGAGAGGAGGTTTTCCTTTTTACGCATTTAAATAGGCTTATATATCGTCAAAATTGATATTCGTAAAAGACTCCACTTGTGTATCATCTTTACTTGCCATTTTATTTTTTGGATCAAAATCTTTTTGATGTCTTTCCGAAATCACTTCTTGTCCTTTCTGAGCAAAAACAAAATCTGTTGTTTCGTCTAACATCTCCTTAAAGCTCTCGAAGTCTTCTTTATACAAATAGATTTTATGTTTTTTATAGTACACATTCCCATCTTCTTGTGTATTTTTTTTACTTTCTGTAATCGTCAAGTAATAATCACCTGCTCTTGTTTCGCGGACATCGAAAAAGTAGGTTCTTCTTCCTGCCCTTAATACCTTGGAAAAGACTCCTTCTGCATCCACCTTTTCTTGGTTTTCAAAATCATTCATAAGTCTAATAGCGTTTTTGTTAAATGTTTCATAACAAATCTAAAAAAAATTAAGAAAACAACAAGATTTTAGGCAAATATTTTCTATTTTTTTATTGATTCTACTCTTAAAAACCTAATCCAAGAGTTGTTTATTGTATAAATCGTAATAATAACCTTGTTTATTTAACAATTCGCTGTTTGATCCATTCTCTAAAACACGACCATCTTCTAATACTAAAATCTGATCTGCTCGTTTTGCCGAAGAAACACGATGTGTGATGATGATTGTTGTTTTACCTTCAATTTCTGAAGCTAAATTATTCAAGATTTGTTCTTCTGTTTCGGTATCTACAGCTGACAAACTATCATCAAAAATTAAAATTTTTGGATCATTTACCAATGCGCGAGCGATAGAAACTCGTTGTTTCTGACCTCCCGAAAGTGTAACACCACGTTCTCCAACAACAGTATCATAACGTTCCTTGAAACGATCAATGTTATCATGTACAACAGCTTTCTTGGCAAAAATTTCTGCTGTTTTTTCATCTTCATCATCCGAACCAAATAAAATATTATTGGTCAACGAGTCCGAAAATAAAAATGCTTCTTGCGGTACATATCCAATTTCTTCTCGAATAGACTCCACATTGATATCATGAATATTTTTACCATCAATTAAAATCTCACCAGAAGTCGGTTCTAAAGAACGTGCAATTAATAAAGCGATGGTCGATTTACCCGATCCTGTTTTTCCAAGAATTGCCAACGTTTCTCCTTTATTAATTTTGAACGAAACATTATCCAAGGCTTTGATTCCTGTATTTTCGTACACATAAGAAACATGTTTAAACTCGATTGTTCCTTGTACATGATGATTCACCAATTGCTTTTCCTTGACATCTGTTTCAGCATTCAAAAATTCATTAATACGTGTCATTGATGCTTCTGCACGTTGTACCACCATCGTAATCCATCCAAGAGAAGTAAAAGGCCAAATTAACATATTTAGGTAAAGAAAAAACTGAGCGATAGAACCAATATCCATCGTTCCTTCGATATATTTTATCCCGCCTAAATATAAAATCACCAAATTACTTACGCCAACTACAACTACCATCAATGGCCCGAAAGCTGCTTGAATTTGAGCCAAATTTAGTGCGCGTTTTTGGTACTCATCTGCTTCTACTTGGTATTTAGATTTTACAAATGTTTCGGAATTAAATGATTTAATGACACGAATTCCAGCAAAAGTATCTTGCACAGAAGAAGATATCGTAGATTGTTGTTCCTGCACACGTTTACTTTTTTTGTTGATATTTCGTGCAACATTGTATATCAAAACCGATAAAATAGGCAAAGGCGCTAAGGTATATAACGTTAACTCTTTATCTATCTGCAACATAAAATACGCGATTATGATGACACGAGAAACCAAATCAACGGGGTACATAATCCCTGGCCCAAGATACATACGCACCAATGCGACATCTTCGGTAATGCGATTCATCAAATCTCCCGTTTTGTGCTTTTTGTAAAATGACAAGGATAACTTTTGATACTTATCATAAATCACGTTTTTCAAATCAAACTCAATATAACGAGAAGCCACAATAATCATTTGTCGCGTTCCTACCGTTAAAACTCCACCCAAAACTTTAAAAAAGAAAAAAGCCAAACTGGCATACATCAACCCCTCTTTTAATAATTCGAGGTTATCTGTACCGTTTTGTTTAAAATTTTGCAATAATTCTTCAACCGTATTGATTGCTTCTTTGATATATGTCACGGAAAAAACTTGCACCCAATTGGCACAAATCGTAAAAATGAAGCCTAAAAAAATCCTCCATTTATACTTCCATAAAAATTTATTTAACTTTTGTAATGATTTCACAAAACAAAATTACATTCTTTTTTTTACCTTTGCATCAATTTATTAGACGTTATATCATTGAAATTATGTTGGGAAGAAGACAACTACGCGAAAAAGTAATGCAGAATATCTATGCTTACAATTGTTTAGGTACGGAAGGCGAAGAAAGAATGGTCGAGAAAAATATGATGAGAAGTATCGATCAAATCTATGATTTGTACATTTATATCCTAAATTTAATCAAAGTTCAAAAGGACATTGCAGAGCATAAAATAGATCTTGCAAAATCAAAAAACTTTCCAACCGAAGAAGATTTAAATCCAAATTTAAAATTTGTTCAGAATAAAGTTTTCAAAATTTTAGAAGAAAATCTTGAATTATCTCGTCATTCGAACGATAACAAGTTTTTACTTTGGGATATTTATGATTCTTATCCAAACAACATCTACAAAAACTTAACAGAAAGCGAATTGTACAAAACGTACATGAATAGCGGTAACCGTTCTTTCGAAGAAGACAAAGAGTTTATTTTGAACTTTTTCGTAGAATTGATTGCTGAATACGAAGATCTGCACGATTACTTAGAAGGAATTCAAATTACTTGGGCAGATGATGTACACATTGCTAATGCAATGGTTCATACGACGATTAAATCGTTCCGTCAAAATAGTTCTCCATTGATTTCGTTGTTCAAAGTGTACAAAGATGTAGATGACAAAAAGTTTACAGAAGAATTATTTCGTAAAACAATTCGTCATCAATCGGAAACGAAGAATATAATTGACGAAAAAGCAGATAACTGGGAATTAGAACGTATAGCAACAATCGATTTGATTATTTTGGAAATGGCGTTGACAGAATTTATGTACTTCCCTAACATTCCTGCCAAAGTAACCATCAATGAATATGTCGAATTAGCGAAAAATTATTCGACAGAAAAATCACGCGTTTTTGTTAACGGAATCTTAGATAAAACCCTAAAAGAGTTAAAAGACAATAATAATTTACCAAAATACGGTAGAGGTTTATTATAATCTTTATTTTTTCTTAAATTTGACTGAGACAAATAATTATAAATATGAAAAGTAAATTATTTATTTTAGGTGCATTCGCCCTATCATTCGCAATCAGCTCTTGTGGAGAAAAAAAAGCAAGCGATAACTTTACAGCAGAAGAAACAGCTCAACAAGCTGAAAATGTTGTAGATCCTGCTACTGCTCCAGTTTTAACATTAGCCGAAGCAAACCATGATTTTGGAGAAGTACAGGCCAATAATAAAGTAGAAACATATATCAAGTTCAAAAATGACGGTAAATCACCATTAGTTATTCGTGATGCGTCTGCAACTTGTGGATGTACAGTTCCTGAGTTCCCATCTACGCCTATTGCAGTAGGAGCTACAGATTCTATCAAAGTTGTGTATACGGCGGGTAACATGAACGGAAGACAACAAAAAACAGTTACTTTAGTAACAAACACAGTAAATGGACAAGAAAATTTTGACATTTCTGCAAACGTTATTGGAGCAACTGCAAATGATCAAAATGCTCAACAAGCATTTGGACAATAAATAATAAACCATTAAAAATTAAAAATGATTCAAACAATCTTTTTACAAGCAGGTGCTCAAGGCGGAGGAATGTCGATGCTTTTAATGTTCGGAGGAATGTTCGTGATTATGTATTTTTTCATGATTCGTCCTCAACAAAAGAAAGCAAAGCAAGAAAAACAATTCCAAACTGACATCAAGCGTGGAGATTTAGTCGTAACAACTTCTGGTATTCACGGAAAAATTAACGAGATTCACGACGATGCTGTTGTCATTGAAACTGGAGCTGGAAAAATTAAATTTGAAAAAGCTGCTATTTCTCGTGAATTAACTGCTGCTCGTTATTCAAAATCGACTGAAAAAGTTGAGAAAGTAGAAAAAGCAGTAGAAGAAAAAAACTAAGTTCAAGGTTAACATATATTTAACTGATTGCCGAAGGAATTATTCTTCGGCATTTTTTTAACTTCAAACTATGAAAAACAACCACCCTTTTGTAGTAGGAATCACAGGCGGAATAGGCTCTGGAAAGAGTACCGCAGCAAAATTCTTTGAGGAATTGGGCATTCCAGTGTATAATTCTGACACAAGAGCAAAACTTATTCAGAACGAAAATTCTGAAGTAAAAGCAAAAATCATTGCTGCTTTTGGTGAAGAAGCTTATGATGAAAATGGGTTGAACAAAGCCTATCTATCCAAACAAGTTTTTCAAGACAATGAAAAATTGAAAGTTTTAAATTCAATTGTTCATCCAGCGGTTTTCAAAGATTTTGAAGCGTGGAAAATTGCTCAACAAACACCTATCGTAATGAAAGAAGCAGCGATCTTAATCGAAAGTGGGAGCTACAAAGATTGCGATATGGTAATAAGTGTTATGGTGGACATAGAAAAGCGAATTGCACGAACGATGGAAAGAGATGGATTAACACGAGAAGATATTTTGGCGAGAATCAATCATCAAATTTCGGATGAAGAGCGAATAGCCAAATCAGATGTAATCATTGATAACAATGGCGATCTTGCTCACCTCAAAAATGAAGTTGAACAAGCCTTGATGAACATCAAAAAAAAAGATGGCTTCACACTAACAATCTCGCATAAATTAGAAAAAATTAGAAAAGATTAAACTATTTTTAATCATTCAATAAACATATAGATGAAAAAAGGATTTTATAAAATCTTAATCGTTATCATGAGTGTTGCGCTTATAGGATTGATTATTATTCAATTCTATTGGTTGAATTTAACCATTCAGAACGGTACAGAAAGCTTTAACAACAACGTGTACCAAGCGATGAATTACACGACTGAAAAAATAAATAAGGTTGAATTAGATAAGTACTACAAGAAATTTAGTACGATAGAATCTGATTTAAAATCAAGTAAAGATAAACCACAAGTCGTGACAAATAGAGTCATCAAAGATTCTTTGGGTGTCACTTATGCCTATGTCACACGTTATGTGGTCGAAAAATCGATGTTGCCTTCTGGTCAATACAATGATAGTTTAACGAAAGCAAATATCTATTCACAAGAACGTGTCATTAAAATTGACAAAGATTCAGCTTCTTCAGGAATTTCGAATCTAAACTTGAATTTCGAAAACGCTTTACAAGACGGAACGTTTACCTTAGAAAGCGCGGCACGTTGGGATGCAGGAACAACGCCTATCGACAAACGCGTTAACTATAAAATGTTGGATTCTATTCTAAAAAATGAATTACGCAACAGAGGAATCAATCAAGCCATTCCGATCTTAGCCGTTTTAAAGAAAGATTCAACTGAAACCAATGTCAAATCAGCTGATTTTGATCGCAACAAGATCGAATTTATGGTTCCTTTATTTTTGGATCGAAAAGACCATATCGAATATTATTTGGCTGCCAATTTTGTCAATCGAAAATTAGCCATTGTTGCGCCAACAGTACCGGTTATTTCGTTGACTTTTATCTTAACCATGATCATCATAACGGTTTTCTCCTTGTCGATCTATTATATGCAGTTGCAACGCAAGAGTTCGGAAATCAAAACTGATTTCATCAACAACATGACACACGAATTCAAGACGCCTATTGCAACCATTAATATTGCATCTGACGCGTTGAGAAACGAAAAAATATATACAGACCCCGAAAAGGTGAAATATTATGCTGATTTGATCAAACAAGAAAACAAACGGATGAACGCTCATGTTGAGATGGTACTGCGCATGTCGAAGTTAGATCGCAATCAAATGGATATGAATTTTCAGGAAGTCAACTTGAACGGTGTTGTACAAAAAAGTATTGAGCCGATAAGATTTATTGTAGAAGAAAGAAATGGTACAATATTTGAAGAATACAATGCAGAACAGTCTTTTGTCAACGGAGACCCGTTCCATTTAGAGAATATCGTGATTAATGTATTGGATAATGCTCGAAAATACTCTCCAAACACACCAGAGATTCGCGTAAAAACATACAATAAAGACAACAGTTTTATAATTGAGATTTCGGACAAAGGAATGGGAATGCCGCAAAGCGTTCTGAAAAAAATATTTGAACAATTTTATAGAGAAGAAACGGGAAATATACACAATGTAAAAGGTCATGGACTTGGGTTGGCTTATGTCAAAAAAATTGTTCAGCTGCATGGCGGACAAGTTTGGGCAGAAAGTGCTGCAGGAAAAGGAAGTACTTTTTTCATTAAAATCCCTCTAAAATCATAGATCAATGAGTGATAAACAACGATTACTTTTAGTAGAAGATGATCCAAGCTTTGGAAGCGTCTTAAAGGATTATTTGGTTATAAACGATTTTGACGTTACGCACGCAATCGATGGTGAAGATGGTCTTGCCAAATTTAAAGAAAGTGATTACGATCTATGCATCCTTGATGTGATGATGCCAAAAAAAGATGGTTTTACATTAGGAAAAGAGATCAAAGAACTAAAAAGCGAACAACCAATTATATTTTTAACAGCCAAAAATATGCGTGAAGACGTGTTGAATGGCTACAAAATTGGAGCAGACGATTACGTCTTAAAACCATTTGATTCGGAAGTTTTATTGTACAAAATAAAAGCTGTTTTACAACGTAATTCGGGTGAAGAAGAAAAATTTGAACAAGAAGATTTCAAAATTGGTAAATTCACGTTCAATGCAAAATTGAGACAATTAATTTACGATGGTAAGTCTCAGAAATTATCTCCAAAAGAAAACGAATTGTTACGTTTATTGGCTGTATATAAAAACGATTTAATGCCACGTGAAATTGCCTTAACACGCATTTGGCACGATGACAACTATTTTACATCACGTTCAATGGATGTTTACATCGCAAAACTACGTAAGTATTTAAAGAAAGATCCTGCAGTAGAAATCGTGAATATTCACGGCGAAGGATTCAGATTATTGGTACAAGAATAATCCATCATCACTAAAAATATAAAAACTCTATTAGATTTTCACTAATGGAGTTTTTTATTTATGTTTGTACACTAACTTACCTTTATTGATGAAAAATCACAACCAAGAACATATCGAAAAATTACAACAGATTATCTTTAATACACTAGATCCTATTATCGATGATGACTACTCTTTATTAGATATTCCTGATTACAATAATATTGGAGATAATTTAATTTGGGAAGGTGAATTAGATTATTTATCACGTTTGCCTTTAAAGAAAATCTATGAATCAAATTGTTGGAGTTTTAGAGATAAAGATCTTCCTAAAAAAGGGATGATTTTATTACAAGGAGGTGGAAATTTTGGTGATTTATATCCTGAATCGCAAAATCTAAAAATTCATTTGATTCAAAAATATATTGACAGGAAGATTGTTATTTTTCCACAGAGTATACATTATAATCATATTGATAATTTCAATAAAGATTTAAAGATTTTTCAATTACATCCAAATTTGCACATTTGTGTGAGAGATCAAGAATCATATGAGTTGCTAATAGATAATGGATTAAAAAACATATACCTTCTTCCTGATATGGCATTTTGTATTAATTTTTCAAAATTCAACATTCCCTCTATTTCTACAGATAAAAATTTATTAATGAAAAGAAAGGATAAAGAATTAAATACAGATTCACTATTAGATAAAATTGTGACTGACAATTCCAATGTAGATGTTTTAGATTGGCCAACTTTTAATATATCGAGAAACATCCATAGAATACAATATAGAAAAGAACGATATAACCGTATTTTATCTAAAAAATTTTTAAATATCCCTTTATTGAATCGATTAGTAGATTCAAGGTTTGGATTAAAATCACGTAATCAAAAAGATAACTATATAAAACAAGGGATACAATTCCTTAGCGGATATGATACAATTTACACAACTAGATTACATGGGTTAATTTTAGCAATTCTTTTGGATAAAAATGTTACTATTATTGATAATAAACACAAAAAATTAAGTAGATTTTATACGATGTGGTTAAAAGAATTTGACAATGTAAAAATTTACTAAAGATGAAAAAAATAAAAACGAAATGCTTAATATTAATTCCTGTAGGTCCTAATACGAACATTTCCTACTTAGATGACACATTAGATAGTGTAAATTATTATATAGGGAATAAGACTACAGATTGCTATATTATTTTATTAGACGACACAAGAGATCATTCACTAACTACGTCGGCTTATTTTTCGAAAGAGAATATTACGCATATTAAAGCAAAAGATTATTCTGCTGAAAAAAACCGTAGTAAACCTGTTAATGGCCCATTATTCGGGAAAATTATTACGGCTATAAACTCTGTTATAGACAGTATCGAATTTGAGGTGTTTTTAAAAATGGATACTGACACTCTAATTACAGGCTACCATCCTCATTTAGATGCTATTGATTTTTTTAAAGATAATAAAAATGTAGGTATTTTAGGATCTTACTTAAAAAAGGGAGATGGTACATGTAAGATTAATGGAATGAGATTAAAAGGAAACATGCTAAAAAAAGAAATTTCATTTCCATATTACATAAGAAACTTTAAGTTAAAGTTAAAACTATCTAAGATTATGTCCAATGCTCAAAAATTCTCTAATTATAAACCAGGTGATACAGTTACAGGAGGAGGATATTTTATCAGCTACAATGCTTTACATAAATTAAATATGAATAAATTATTGAATGATGATTTAAGGTTTTCTTTAGTAGGTGAAGATTCATTGTTCTCGTTATTAGTCTCAAGCATTGGTTTTGAATTATCAGATCCCAAAGAAGATAATAACTTTATGGCTATTAATTGGCGAGGATTACCATTTCCTTTAGAAGAAATTTGTGCAAAAAACAAAAAAATTATTCATCCAGTGAAACTTGAAAAACCCGAAGATGAATCCAATATAAGAGCATATTTCAAAAAAAACAGGACTTAAATTTTTTCACATACTGTGTAAGTAAAAAAATTGAACTAAGAAAGAATGGATAGAAAGAAGTTTGGGGCTTACAGCTTGGAAAACGAATCATTTTACTTTTAGATAAGTTTTTTAATAATATGTAAACGCGTGATTTGATGAATATTTTAATAATTGCTACGGACAATTGAAATTATTTTAAGAATATTATTCAAAAGATTTTTCCTCTATTAAAAACTCAAATTTATGTTGTTCATCAACTTTGAAGTTTTATGTATACCATATTAAAACAAGAATCCATGTAAATTTGTCGTTAGGAAAGATAAAAAATAATTTACAACGGATAAATATAATTACACAGCTTCCAGCATACAAGCAGCTATGGACAAACTTACAATGAAATGGGAGTCACAATATTTATACGTTGTAGCAACTGTAAAAAAAAATTACAACATTTATTTTTGATATTATGAATCTTCGATAACGTAGAATTTGAGTATCTTTTTCGAATTACTTTAGAGATTAAAAAAATTACAAAACTAATATTATTTAGAATTTAAAGGTAAAATTTAATATCACACCAAAAACAAATAGTTTTTCCAACGATCAATGCCCTAAAAATATCAGTTTATCTTTCTTTTATGCAAATTTCAAAAAAATGGTCACATCCAATTAAAAATTGGGGAATTATTGTGAATCAATTTTTAACTATATTTGAAAAAGATTCAACTGTAAGAAACAGTCAAACCCATCTTATTTCTATTTACACAAAGGTGTAGACAAGGTCTAAAATATCCTAACTCAAGTTATTTATAACCTGAGTCCGATTAATAAAATATTTATAACTAATTAATTTTCAATGTTTAATATTTTAATGAAGGTTTTTTTTGTAGAAAACTATAGGCAATTATTCCCGCAAAAAGATTCATCATAAAGTTTACAACGGAACGATGTCTAGAATGCTCTACTTGACAAATGTTTTTCAATTTATCATTTATGGTCTCAATGATAGAGCGTTTCCTAAGCAAAATTTTATCACTCATTTTCATCAAACTATTCTTCATATTATTGCGAATATTAGTGATTAATTGGATCCCATCGACAAATAATAATTGAGTCAATTTTTCGCTGATATATCCTTTGTCACCGAATAGTTTTCCAAAAATAGACTGTAAAAAAGGTTCGTTTTCAAAGGTTCGCGATCATCCAGATTTGCCTGTGTCACACAAAAACTTAAAAGTTCATCTTTGTCATTGATGATTATATGAAATTTAAAACCATGAAACCAACCCATCGTAGATTTTCTTGTCGTAGCAATGTCTTTGAATACTTTGTTTCGCTTAAGTCTTTTGTTTTTACAAACTCTGATTGGAGTGCTGTCAATAAAAGAAATACATTTGCAACATCCTAAACAACAAGCTTTTGCAAATGTAGTCATCGGCATTAATGCAGACTGCATTAATGCTACAAATCGGTTATAGCAAACGGTTTGAGGGAAATCTTGTATCATATGTTTTGTACATAATAAATTTAAAAATGCTTAAAAGTACGAAAACCACTTAGGTGAAAAAGTATTGTTAAAGTGATTACTTCCGAAGTGCTCATTCTAGGTTTCTTTTTTGATTTGTTGCCAAGAAGGAAAGGTTCTAAAAATTATTCAAAACTTTACAAAACTCATCAACAATTGAATAAATTTCCGTAATTGTTATCAAAACAAATTATAAGACAAATCTGGTCAAATACTTGAATATCAGCAATTTAAATACGCTAATTTTTACCTTTTGTAACAAGTTTTTATAGTCTAAATTTACAATCGAACTCAGGTATATAGCTTACACAGTTTGAGATAGAATACCGTTCTTAATTAACATTTACTCCTTGTTTTATATATTGTTCTTTAAATTTATTTCTCCAACGAATCCATAAATCAGATGAACAGTTTTCAATATGTGCATGATCTAATATCTCGATAATACGATCCGATTTTATGTCTTTTGGTAAATCTGATATTACATCCAATTTGTCATGATACCACTCTTCATTCAGTAGATAATTAAATTTATTTATATCCAATTGTATATCATAATGCTCATGATACGAAGTCGTAGCCGAGCTTTGAAAAGTAGTATTCATGACTAATTTTTTAAGTTTCCCATACAAATAATTATTCGATTTATATTTATTGTACCAAATAGATGCATTTATAACTTGTTCCATTTCATCAACTTTATTATGTAAAGTTGACCAAACAAATAACCAATAATTTCTGTCATAAAGTCCCATTAAAAGAGCATTTAAAATCCAATATTCATTTTTGGATTCTTTATCCATAATACCTAAACGATATAATAAAGAGTAAACTTTGAATTTATTCTTCAAAATACAATTCATTACAAACCTTGAACCGGTTAATAAATGAGGTTTGATAAATTGTATCTCGTTTTCGTCTTTTATTATAGGACTTTTAATTGGTTTATTGGAAATCCAACCAAGCTTCAATAAAGATGTGTTATGATTTTTCATACTACTAACTAAACTATCTATATCGACTGTGGAAGTAAACCAAACATCATCTTCTGTCATTAAAACATAATCTTGAGCTTCTTCAACACTTTGTTTCCAATCATCAATAGGAATTTCAAACCCATTGATTAATTTACCTGATCGAAGGTTTTCTTCTATTGCAATCACTTTACGATCGTAATTTTTAGATTTTTGGATTTTAATTTCAGGATACTTCTGTTGTAACTTAATTAAATATTTATTTGGTGTCCCGTCATCAACAATTTTAATTTCAAAACTCCCTTTTACATGTAAATAGATAGAATGTAAACAACGATCCAAATAATGTGGTCGGTTAAACGATTTGATAATAATTGTAGTCATAAGTTTGTTGTTATTTTACCAAATTTTGAATATAATTTTAAATTTATTTTAGAATGAATAGCTCTCAAACTTTTATTTAAAAAGATAGAATCAAAAAATGTTGTTTTACCCTGTTTAGCTAATTGTTTATAAATCAAATCATAATAATCATAGTTGTACAAAAGCGATACTTCAAGTCCTTTGGTTAATTCTTCAACAGTAACATTAAAATCTTTGTTCAAAATTTTCTGTACAATTTGATCATCTAATTCATCATAATTATCCTTTTTGGTAGTCATTCTGGAAATAAAAAAATCCTTTGAAATTTCCATTAGTAATCGCTTAGAAAATCCACTTTCTGATCTTGAAATTGACGCTTCTAAAATTCTATAATCTAAAAGAGGTTGAGTAATATTTCCAAATTTTTTACCGCTTGATAAAAGTTGTAAATAAAAATCAAAATCTTCGCAAGCTTTAAACTTATCTCGATATCTTATATCTGTTTCATTTCGGAAAAATATTACGGGATGATATAAGGCATTTTCAGCATTAAACTTTCTTGTAATCTCTTCATGATTGGCAAAAGACTTTAAATAACCAATATTTTGATTGTTCTCGTTAATTAAATTCAAATCACTTCCTATCATAAATATTTCATGATTTTTTTCTAAAAAATCATATTGAATTTGAAATCGATCCTCCCTTGCAATATCATCAGCATCCATTCGTGCGATATATTTACCCTTAGCTAAATCTAAGCCTGTATTTAAATTTTCGACAAATCCTTTAAATCCTTTATTGTAAGGTTTGTTAATTAAATTTATCCTAACATCATGATACGAATGAATGATTTCTAAAGAAGTATCAGTTGATGCATCATTTATTATAATAAATTCAAAATCTGTAAATGTTTGATTTAATATAGAATTGATTGCTTGAACAAGATATTTTTCTGCATTGTAAACTGACATTACAACAGAAATTAGAGGAGTAATTCTAATATCACTCATTCGAAATAATTTTGTGTTCTTGCTTATTCACGATAATCGAATTGGCGGGTACATCTTTGTGAATTACACAGCCTGCTCCAATAATGACATTATTGCCTATGTTTACTCCTTTTAAAATTATCGAATTCGATCCCAACCAACAATTTTCACCTATTTTAATTACTTTGGTTGTAAAATCTTTAGGAAAAACTTCTTTTTCATTATAACTGTGATTATGATCATACAGTTTTACATTTTCACCGAATAATGTATTTTTTCCAATAACTATACTTTCTAAACAATTAATCGAACAACCATTATTAAGGAAAACATTATCGCCGATTGTCAAATTTACATTCTTCCCTAAAACTAAATTAAAATTATTTCTAATCTCAATATCATTTCCAAATAAAGCCTTAGAAGTAGGATGAATAATAAAAGTTGTATAATTACCTAATCTAAAGTTTTTTCCAATAGAAAGACTAGGATGACTCACAAAACCAATTTTATTAAGTTTAAGCTGAATTTTATTATTTATTTTTGCAATAATATGCAACATATCATTTAGGTTTAGATATACAAATATATCTAAAGTTAATAATTTCTAACGATGTTATTTAACAATGTAACATATTAATGTAATTTTGAACTACAATATAAAATACTTAACCAATGAATAACCTCCCTCTTGTTAGCATCAACATACCTGTCTATAAATGTGAACAATATATTTTCAGATGTTTAGAATCTGTCAAAAATCAAACGTATAAAAATCTGGAAATTATTTTGGTTAATGATTGTACGCCTGATAACAGTATTGCAATCATTGAAGAATATATGGTTTCGAATAAGGAATTAAACATTCAATTACATCATCTACCAACCAATCAAGGCTTGTCTGTTGTTCGTAATACAGGAATTGATAAATCGACAGGAAAGTATATTTATTTTTTAGACAGTGATGATGATATCACTTCTAATTGTATCGAAAAATTAGTAGAAAATGTACTAATTAATAATACACAAATGGTTATTGCTCAAAATCGATGGATAAATACGTTTGATCAGTCTGTAAAAGATTTTGGGTTTCCTACAAGATCTCAATTAAAAATTTACGATTCAAATACCAGTATTTTTAAAGCATATTGCGGTAAAATGTTCCCAATAACTTCATGGAACAAATTAATTGATTTAGAATTTATTAAAAGAAATAACATTTATTTTGTTCCAGGTTTATATGCACAAGATGAATTATGGATGTTTCATTGCATGGAAAAAATAGATACTTTATCGATCATTGATGACATTACGTATAATTACTATTTACACGCAAATTCTGTTATTTTTAACCGAACAAAAAGAAACTCAGAAAATCATCAAACCATTTTAGAATGGATTGTAAAATCATATAAAAATACAGACGATACCGAACGAAAAAAATTGATAAGAGGCTGGATTATTAACTTTAAAAAATTGATTATTCAAATGCAATGGAAAGTCTTAAAAGATGAAGAATATTTCAAAATAAATTATAATCGTATGAAAAAAGCTCCATCGCTTACTTTTTCTGACTATTGTAGTGCTGATTTTACAAAAGAACAAAAAAAGGAAAATCTATTACTAAATCTTCCTGCGAATATTGGATTTAAAATCTTTAAGAAACGTTATGAAGGGTAAAATAAACTATTATTTTTTTCCTAATATTTTATTTTTTAGTTGATTAAAAACATATTCTACTATAAGTTTTAAGGGAATTTGATCTAAAATCTGCTCACTTGTAAAAACCTTGTTATGATAAATCAAATGCTTTATACTTTCTTTTGATTTTTCTGCAGATATTAGTTGATGAAGCACACCATACATATTCACATAACGTTTAAAAAAAGATTGCTCCGTTTCTATCCAACTTCCTTCAAAATGATGGATGACATAATTTTTTGGAATGTCCAATGAAAAGGCAGAAGAAGGAAATAATGCTGTATTATTTTGTAGTAATTGAAACTTATCTCTTAGTGGATTTGCTCCATATTTTTCTACTAATAATTTAGAAAAAATACTTGTATTCGATAATTGTTTAAATTCTGTTTGCCTCTCATAATAATTTAGCATATCCTCAACAAAAACATGCTTACTTCTTGCTCCAAAAAAAGCAGAAAAAGGCTTATTGAGCATCTCAAAACCACACACACAATCATAAATTAATAAATCATCAAAAGAAGATGTTACTTCCATATCGGTGTCTAAATAAAAACCACCATATTCATAAACTTTCTGAACGCGTATATAATCAGAAACAAATGCCCACTTTTTATTAGTATATGCCTCCCTTACAAAAGCATTGACAGTTAAATCACAATTACTTTCATTCCATTCTTTAATTTCATATTCAGGATTAAAAAGCTTCCATGTTTCAATATTTTTCTTTACATTTTCAGGGAGTGGATTACCGCCAAACCAGCAATAATGGATTATTTTAGGTATCATTTTTTTCTATTTATAATATTTCCTAATTAAATTATTCAAATACGCTTCTTTATCTTGAATAGAAAATTGATACTGCAATTCATGAATATCTATTGAATAATGCTCCCCTTTATTTTCCATTAACTTCATCGCAGGTTTTTGTAGTATTTCCTCGAAGGCTTCTACTATTTCTGGTATAAAGTAATTTTCGGCATAAGCCACATTCACAATTCTATTCCAACGGTTAGACTGAATGTATTGAAGCGTAATATCCTTTACATCTTCTACATCAATTAGATTACGTGTCGCGTGTTGGTGCACATTCAATTGTTGATTCGTTATAATTTGGCGATAAAGATAATTCATCAACAAATTAGGGTTTCCTCCTATTCCAACCGCATTACTAATTCTAAGAATAAGATAATTGGCTGTATTTTGTTTGATTACTTCTTCGATATGCAACTTATGCAGCACATATGGACTGTTATATTTAGAAGAATCATAAATGGAACACGTACTAAAATAAACCAATAATTGAGTAGGATATTGGGCGATTGTTTCTAAAACCAAGTCCAATTCCCGTTTAAATTGTTGTTCATCTTGCTCTGATGAATTTGAAACACCCGACGCAAAAAATACCACATCTTCTCGATCATGTTCCAAAAATTGAGATGCAATTAGCCCCTTACCTATTATCATAATTTGATAAATTTCATTTTTCTGTTCGTTAATATTAAAACTGACAATAATAAATTAACACCTCTAAATTTTTCTATCCAAGGTGACTTTATATCATTTATTTGAAAATCCCAATAGGCATTAAGAGCACTTAATTTTGCTTTGAAAGGAATTTTCTCCTTGCTTAATTCTTTGAAAAATAAAGATGCTCCTTTCGGTGATTTTTTTAATAACTGCCACGAATTTGCTGTTAAGCCATCTTCCAAATATTCTGCAAAATAGATAGGATCGTCAATATATAGTGTTTTATATTTTTTACCTATTTGACGATAAACATAGGATTCTCGGAAGAATTTTTCCCCTTCAAAATGTGGATAAGGATATTGTTTCTGAATCTCGGTTTTGAAAGCTGTTGCAAAATCTCCTTTTATTCCTAACTGGTAAACGAGTTCGTTATGGGTTAAAAGAATCTCGTGTTTCGGAAGGTTTTTTGAGTAGATAATTTTGCTTTTGTCTTTTATAGAATGACAACCAATAGCTATTCCTGCGACGTTTTTAGTATCTTTTATATGATCATATTTAGCAGTAAGTCTTTCAATAGCATCATTTGATAAGAAATCGTCACTATCTACAATGAAGAATAACTCTCCTTTGGCTTTTTTCAATCCATAATTAATGGCAATATGTTTACCATTGTTTACTTGATGATAATAACGAATTGTAAAATCTGCCTTTTCTTGAAATTGCTGCACCAATTGCGCTGTATCATCAGAACTTCCATCATCAACAATTATCCATTCAAAATTTTTGCAAGACTGTTCCAACAACGATTGAAATAATATTGGTAAAATGTATGCACGGTTAAAGGTAGGGGTGAAAATAGTTATCATTTCTCACAAAATTTAATCCATCTATATTCCAGTTTTTTTGGTGTTAAACCTATCAAAATTAAAATTCTTGAGATAACTATTATTTCATTCTTTTGACTTGTTGTGATTAAGTCAATTTTATTCAAATGTTTATTGAAGAAATATAAATTTTGAGTATCCTTATTCTTTATAATTTTGAATAATAATAATATTAAATGTAAATAAGAATTATCAACTAATTCCTTCTGCTGTAATTTCATACCTACATCTATAGCTTTTTTTCTTATATGTACTAGAGATGGTATATACTCAGGATTATATATCTTCGTTTTATTTGTTATTGTATTATCATGTAATCGATATAAAAATGTTGGATTCTCAACAAAGGTAAATTCATCATTTTTAATATCTGGTAATATATTTAAATAAAAGTCTGTTTCTTGCCCTCTCTTAATAAAGGGATCAAACAAAATTTTATTCTCTAAAAAATCTCTTTTTATTAATGCACTGTGTGTTAATATTGGGAAATTCCAAAACATATATTCTTTTATCAAAATATCTTCTATCTTAAATCTATTTTGCTTAATTATATTAAGGTTTTCATCAACCGTAGTATATGTAGCAAATACTATTTTATTCTTTTGTGTAAATAAATATATTCTAGATGACAAAAAATCCTTTAACATCACATCATCACTATCAAAAAAAACAATTAATTCTCCTTTTGAAAGTTCAAATCCATAATTTCGACAACTATTTCCACTTTTTACTAAATAATTTGGTCGATGGTAATAGGAAATTCTAATGTCTTTTTTTGTATAGTGATCTAAAACGTCTGAAGTATGATCGGTACTCCCGTCATCTACTACTATACACTCCCAGTTTTGGTAAGTCTGATCGATTATAGAATCAAGGGTTTCACCAATTAAATCAGCACGATTATATGTTGGAATAATGATAGATACTAAAGGTTGTTCGGTCATTTGTCAAATTGTTTTTCTTAATAGGATAGTTCTGTAAATTAACGAGAACTTTATCCTTCTTAAATCACCTATTAGGACACAAACTTGACGGCAACAGATTACTTGACCTATTGGGTCAAGTGATGTTGTATAATTTATTGTTCAAACGCAATGATTTCCGCTTGAATGTAGTCTACATAGTGTTTTAAGTCACGCAAATATACAGAATTTGATTTGGCATGACATGTATTTTATAAAATTGTTGTGAGGGTAAAATGATAAGGATGCGCCGCCCCAGAAGATGCATGTGGTTGATAAACAACTGTTACACTAACAATAGGAAAAGCAAAACCAACAGAGGATAAAGCTTCTTCCCTCAACTGTAATTCAATTTGATGCAAAGGTTTTTCTTTTTCGGAAAGAGGAAAATAGAAATACTGTAGATTGACGAGGTCTAATTCTAAACTTTCGTCACACTGCATCCATGCAAATGAAATCTCTAAGCACGAATTAGGGTGTTTTTGAGCACAAGATCGAAGTAGATTCATGCTTATCACCAAGCTGTTCTTCTCCAACGAATAAGAACAATCCAACGGATATAATTTCGAGTTTTTATTTAATTTTAGTTGTTGAAGCCTCCGTTCCTCATAAGCTTGTTTCAATGCTAAATATAAATTTTCTTGATCCGATTGTTTTCTAACCTTAGAAAAGAATGATACCAATTGATTGTGAAAGGTTCCATCTTTTTGACGCCATATCAAAGGATTAATTGCTTTTTTAAAACGCCCTACGAATGTGGCGACTTCTTTGAAACGTTGTTGTGCGGCTTTGGTATTTGGGTGTTCATGAGATTTTCCATTTACAAACCCTCCTGTATTTTTTTTGACAAATGATTGTCCATTACGTTCAAAAAAGATCAAATCTCCTACTTTTCCTCGGATACTAAATAAACTGTCTAACTTTGCCATAATAGTATTATATTTACATTACTGAATGTCAATAGTTTAAATATACTATTATTTTACAATTCTTCAAAATTTATTCGATTTGAATATTCTTTCTATAACGCCTTTATACTACCTTTATATCGCTTTTATACCCCTTCTATACCATGGTTTGTTCGACCTAAAAAGGAAGATAGAGTATAGATAAAGGCACCTACTTAGGTTATAGTTTAGTTTAGTTTAGCTTTAAAATACTTCTGTATAAATCTAAATGCTGTTGTGCAATTTGTTTGGGGTTGCAATTTTCCTTTCTGATATTATAAATTCAATTCGACACTTATAATATTAATCATTTTATATAATAATACCTTTTTCGAATGTTTATTGAAAATGGTAACATAAATAAGAAAATTATAGATTCAGAATTATAAAATATTGAAATCTAAAAAAATGTAAGATTTATCTTCTTTTGATAAAGTCAAATTATGAATAGATTGTTGAAAGGTTTTACTTATTAAATCTTTTTGTTTTTTTAAACGATCGACTTCTTTAAAATTAAATAATAATGTATTCTTTATAATTTTATTTCGAATAATATTTAATTCTTTTTTGTGATTAAGTGAATGATTTGGATTAGAAAATTCTAACAACAACTTCCTTTCATTTGAAATACTAGGGTTAAAATATATAGAATTATCCCTTCCTTCGCGGTCATGATAAATAAAAACTTTTGGATAAACTCCAATTTTAAGCCCTTTGTATTTTAATCGATGTATATAATTATCGTCCTCTGCATAATGAAAAAATGTTGGACTAAAACCTCCTACTTTTTCAACACACTTTTTTGTTAACAACCATGCAGCAGCACAAATAAAACCTGATTCGTAAATTTTAGGTTTAGTTTGATTTAACACAAAGTCTGAATATAATTCTTTACAACTACTTGGTACAATATAATTCGAAAAATTATAATCTAATGCATCACCTTTTCCATTTAAATGAATTGGACTTATGACTCCAAATTCTGGGTTATTATAAGATATTTTAATTAAATCTTCTATTGTATTCTGATCTACCCAAGCGTCTTGATTTAGTAGAAAAAAACACTCTGCCCCTTGTTCTAAAGCATACAAAATTCCTTGATTATTTGCACCTCCAAAGCCTTTATTTTCTTCGTTTATAATTAAATGAACATTAGGATAGGTCTTTTTAATATACTCTACTGATTCATCGCTAGAATTATTATCAATGGCTACAATTTGACATGGTATACTAGAGTTAATAATTGAATCGAAACATTTCTGAATCCAATTATTACGCATTCCGTTGTAGATGACTATTATACTAAAAATCAATTTTTAAATATTTTTTTAAAATACGATTAAGTTTTTGAGAAAAAGTATATTCAATTTTCGGACGATAATATTTACCATACTTGTTAAAATTTTCTTTATGTCGCCTATAATATAATAACCCTTCATTAATATATTCAATATTAGCACCTTGGTTGATTAGTCCATTCCATAAACGTAAATCTTCAGTAGTATATCTATGTCCTTCTTTATATTTTTTATATCCTACTTTTTTAGCAAGTTTTACATTATAAAAAATTGAACCGTGATGATTTCCTTCTCTATTCCAATAAAAATCTCCTTTATATAAATTTAATTTATTAGACCAACCTTCTAACATTTCATCTTTCAATTCACCTGTCACGATAATATCGTATGTTACTACATCCGCATTCTTGCTTTTTAATAATTCAACCGCATCAGATCTTAGCCAATTATCTGCTCCAATAAACATACAAAAGTCTGTAGTGACTCTGTTTAACATATCCTGGAAATTAGCGACGGTACCCAAATTTTTTTTACGTAGAATAAATTCAACTTGAGGATATAATTTAACTAAATGTTTACAATCTCCAATTCCATCATCAACAAAAAATATTTTATCTGGCATTACTGTTTGAGATAAAATTGATTCTATACAATGTGCAGCTAAATGTCCATATTTATATGAAGCTATTACAACTGTTACTGATTTATTTTCCATATAATTTAGGTTAATGTTTGTTTTACTTCAGATTCAAAAAATATAGGTGCATAATCCGCCAATTCTAAACCTTCCACTTTAAACTTGACATAATCTCTATAAATACATAACCATTCTTTTATTTTATCTGAGTTATTATCCGTATTTACCGCTAACATATAGGTGATAGAATATTCTCCATCAATTAATCGAATATCTTTTAGATCTATTTTTATCGTTGATTTTTTTTCACCTTTAAAATAACCATTAAAACGATTAGTATATACAGAACCGATTACTTTCATATCTTTATCACTAATCCTAATTATAGCAAAATACTCTGCTAACTCTTTCTTTAAGTCTACATCAAATTCCACTACAATATCCTTTCCAAATGGGATGGGAATAGGTTTATTTAAACTATTATTATTTTGGAATATTACAGGCTCGTTATTAATTTTGAAATTGGATAATTCTGCACCATCTTGCATTTCTATTAACCCTAATTTATCATTATTAAATTCATTAAGATAAAGATCGATGCCTTTATGAATATTCGTTCCGTGATAATAAGATTTACCGTGACGCATAAATAAAACCTGGTTACACGTTCGCGTTACATCTGGCATCGAATGACTTACAAAAATTACAGCCGCATTTTGCATAATTTCTAAAGTCTTATTAAAGGATTTAATTCTAAATCCTACATCTCCTACGGCTAAGACTTCATCTAAAATTAAAACATCTGGTTCTGTAAAGGCAGCTACAGAGAACCCTAAACGTACTTTCATCCCTGAAGAATAATATTGAACCGGTGTATCGATAAATTCTTCTAATTCTGAAAACGCTACAATTTCGTCATACTTGGCATCGATTTCTTTTTCCGTTAAACCAAGAACAGCACCGTTGTTGTATATATTTTCTCGACCTGTCAAAATAGGATTGAAACCCGCTGTTAACTCAATCAACGCATTCACACGTCCTTTCATGGTAATTTGACCACGATCAGGTGCTATTAAACCAGTTAATACTTTTAATAAAGTACTTTTCCCAGCACCATTATGCCCCAATAAACCAAGGCATTCGCCACGTCTTACCTCAAAACTAATATCGTCAACAGCCCAGAATTCTTTTTTACGTAAATCTCTTACTTTATTGTTTCCAAAAAAACCACTTCCTAAATCTTGTAAGCCGTACAATAATCCTAAATTAAGGTCTTTACAAAACTTCTTCGAAACGTTTTCTACTTTTATTAAAACTTCATTTTCCATTATTGATCAATTACATACGTTCTACAATAATTGGAATAGATACACGATAAAAAATCCATCCAATAAGTAAGGCAATTACACTAACTACAAATATTAACAGCAAATACATCGGTTGATCCCATCCATAACCTGTTAATAAATTTCGGGTAGAATTGATAATAGGTGTTAAGGGATTAATATTAACCAGTTTGGCTAAAAAAGGATTTTTCATTTCTTGATAAACAACTGGTGTCGTGTACATCGCAAAAGATAAAAATAATGGAATTCCTCGTCCTACATCTTTATACAACATTCCAATGGGTGTGATTAATAAGCCTATGGCGTTACCCACAAAGATTAAAAATAAAACCATTCCCAATCCAAGCAATACTTCGATTCCTGGATTTATCTTGAACGCAACAAGTGCTATTCCAATTATTACAAGTTTTATAAGCGTATTAAAAACAACTTTATAAAAGCCAGATAATAAAATTGCTTCTTTTGGAAAATTAATTTTTGAAATTAACGCCTTTGCACCGTTTGTTGAAACTAAAGGTGAATTGATACTCTCGGAGAAAATACTCCAAAGCATTGATCCGACAAATACAAACAAAGGATAAGGCAACTGATCTGTTTCGATCTGTACTGCTCCAGACATACTCAAGAATATCCAAACCATTGCATTGATTAAAGGCGTAATAAACGCCCAAAGTATTCCTAAAACGGATTGTCTATATTCTGCTTTTCTATCTCGGATAAATAATCTTTTTGCCAACTCTCTTGAGGCAAAAAGATCACTAATCATTGATTTGATTTCTGAAACAAAACCCGTTTTTCTTTTGGAAGAGTACGTTGTAATCTTCAAACTCATAAAATAAATTTAGGTTGTTAGGTTTTAAGTTGATTAGAATCAACATAAAACAGATTAATTATATTGTTTTTCGTAATAATTCTGGTAATCGCCAGAGGTTACATTATCCAACCATTCTTGGTTCTCTAAAAACCAATCGATAGTTAGACTCAAACCTTGCTCAAAAGTCACACTTGGTTTCCATCCTAACTCTTCGTTGATTTTTGTGGCATCAATGGCATAACGTAAATCATGTCCTGGACGGTCTTTTACAAAGGTGATTAATTGCTCCGAAGTTCCTGCTTCTTTCCCTAATTTTTCATCCATTTGCTTACATAATTCTTTCACCAAGTCGATGTTTTGCCACTCATTGAAACCTCCTACATTGTAAGATTCTCCATTTTTACCTTCGTGGAAAACCAAATCAATCGCTTTCGCATGATCAATCACAAACAACCAATCGCGCGTATATTTTCCATCACCGTATATTGGAAGTGGATTTCCGTTTAAGATGTTGTGAATACACAATGGAATCAATTTTTCTGGAAAATGATTTGGCCCATAATTGTTTGAGCAATTCGTCATCACAATTGGTAATCCATATGTATCATGGTAAGCTCTTACAAAATGATCTGAAGACGCTTTGGATGCCGAATAAGGCGAATGCGGATCATACGATGTTTCTTCTGTAAAAAAACCTTCGTCTCCCAAAGCACCAAACACCTCATCTGTCGAAACATGATGAAAACGTTTCCCTTCAAAATTATCTTTCCAAATATGTTTTGCGGCATTCAATAAATTAACTGTTCCAATCACATTGGTCATCACAAATTCTAATGGATTCGTAATCGAACGATCCACATGCGATTCGGCAGCTAAATGAATGACACCATCGGGTTGATAGTGTTCAAAAATTTCTAAAATATGTTTTGCATCAACAATGTCCGCTTTTACAAACTCGTAATTTGGATACGATTCGATATCTTTCAAATTCTCCAAATTCCCAGCATATGTCAACGCATCAAGATTGATAATTTTTGTTTCTGGGTATTTTAAGACAAATTCTCTTACAACATGCGAACCGATAAAACCAGCTCCACCTGTAATTAATATTGTTTTCATAGTATTTTAGTTGTTATTTAATCGTTTCCAAACAAATCGCGTGTATAAATTTTCTCTTGTACATCGGCCAATTCAGGCGCATTTCTATTCGAGATAATTACATCGCATGCTGCCTTAAAAGTTTCTAAATCTTTCGTTACTTTCGATCCGTAGAACGTATCTTCTTTCAGAACTGGTTCGTAAACAACAACCTCTATTCCTTTTGCTTTGATGCGTTTCATCACACCTTGAATAGCTGAAGCTCTAAAGTTATCAGAACCAGATTTCATAATCAAGCGATAAACCCCAACTTTCTTAGGATTTTTTGCAATAATAGAATCGGCAATGAAATCTTTTCTCGTTCTATTTGCATCGACAATGGCTTGTATGATATTATTTGGAACTGCATCGTAATTCGCTAACAATTGTTTGGTGTCTTTTGGTAAGCAATATCCGCCATACCCAAATGATGGGTTGTTGTAATGCGAGCCAATACGAGGATCTAAACCAACACCTTCAATAATTTGTTTGCTATCTAACTTATAAATTTGCGCATAACTATCCAATTCATTGAAATAAGCAACACGCATCGCCAAGTAAGTATTCGAAAAAAGCTTGATTGCTTCGGCTTCTGTTGAATGTGTAAATAAGGTCGGTATATCTTTTTTAATCGCTCCTTCTTTCAAAAGATTAGCAAAAACTTCCGCTCTTTCACTTTGTTCACCAATAATAATTCGAGAGGGATATAAATTATCATACAATGCCTTTCCTTCTCTCAAAAATTCGGGAGAAAAAATAATATTCTGATAATCTAATCTTGATTTTAAATCCTCTACAAAACCAACTGGAACAGTCGATTTAATTACAATTACAGCATTCGGATTATATTGTTTTACATCCTGTACAACCGACTCTACACTTGATGTGTTAAAATAGTTTGTTTTCGGATCGTAATCAGTAGGTGTTGCAACAATTACATATTCAGCATTTTTATACGCTTCCTCTTTGTCTAAAGTTGCAAGAAAATTAAGGTCTTTGTGTTGTAAAAAATCTATGATTTCAGCATCTTCAATCGGAGATTTTTTAGCATTAAGCAGTGCAATCTTTTCTGGAACAACATCTAACGCTACTACCTCATTGTGTTGAGCTAATAAAATGGCATTAGATAGGCCAACGTAGCCTGTTCCTACTATTGCTATTTTCATTGATGGTGATTTATAATTAGTTTAAGAGAACAAATTTAGTCAAAATCTCTAAATATAAACACCAATTCACTAAAAATGAGTAAATAGAAGCTGAATTCCAAGGCTTTTATTGCCGTAATATTATGCGTGAGTGTTTTAAAAGTAATTTTAAACGCTTTACAATAAATCAGGAATGAAAATGAATATTAATAATTCTTGAAGAATCTCAACCTCATCCAATTTTAACAACCAATTTTAGAGCCGACATACGATTTGCAGACGAGCTTCAATCCATTGAAACGAACGTAAAAAAGATTAGTGAGCCTATGCGAATCATTTAATCTTTTTAGTGAGTAAAATGATGATTGAACGGCGAAAATCGAAGTCTTGACCTTTTTGGTTCGTTTTTGTGTCAAGACAAAAATGAACATATATACCTAAGCTCAACCAGAGCTTCTCCTATTAAAACTTATTGAAGAATCTTTCTGTCACTTTTTTATTCATTACTTATCTATTTTAATTATCGGTATTCATATGCCCTTCGGGGAAAAGAGCAAAAAAGTAACCAAAAAACTCTTGTCTTTGATTTTCAACGGTCAAAATTAGTTTCAGTCATTCAATGTTTTAAATCATTTGCTACGCAAACAGTAAAACATTTTAACCATGACTTTCAACTTTTTGACACTCGTCTCCAAATCATATGACACTTTCTTCAACCTTTTTCAATACTTAAATTCGTTGTCTTTATGAACTTTTCGAAGAATCTCAACCTGATCTCAATCTCATCTTCAATCACTTTTAACAACCAATTTTAGAGTCGACATACGATTTGCAGACGAGCTTCAATCTATTAAAGTAAATGTAAAAAATCAGGAATGAAAATGAATATTAAAATTTCTTGAAGAATCTTTCTGTCACTTTTTTATTCATTACTTATCTATTTTAATTATCGGTATTCATATGCCCTTCGGGGAAGCTCATCCAAAAAAAAATTTGAAATTAAAAATTTGAAATTAAAAGGAGGAGCCATGGTATGGCTCAGGTATTCCTTTTCTTTATTTTCATTTCTTCCTTTCATTTTTTTGCTCATCCAAAAAAACGAAACAAAAAAAGATGCCGACAGTAGTCTCTCAATGATTCAACTAACTAAATTATTTTCTTAAAGTTGGCAACTCGCTCCACTCAAACACTCCAACTTTTTAATTTCAATAATTTAGAGTTGAATTACATTTCGATTCTAAATCGTCGGATTTTTTTAATTCCTATTTAAACATTCGAATTCGTTTATAACAACTAATTTATAAACCGTCCTTGCTGAAGAGTCAAGCGTCAATTCGGCGTAAAGAGCGTTAAAAATGATTTACTTTTCGCATTTTATATGCGAATGATTTAAAGCATTTAGCGAATAGCCATTATTGAACGACTTGTAAGCATAGACTTGATTTTTTTGGTTCGTTTTTTCATCAAGGAAAAAATGAATGTAAAATACTTTCTGTCACTTTTTTATTCATTACATATCTATTTTACTTATCGGTATTCATATGCCCTTCGAGGAACAGTCAAAAAAACTAACGAAAAAAGACTTGTCTTTGATTTTCAACGGTCAAAATTAGTTTCAGTCATTCAATGTTTTAAATCATTTGCTACGCAAACAGTATAACATTTTTAACCATGACTTTCAACTTTTTGACACTCGTCTCCAAATTATATGACACTTTTTTCAGCCTTTTTCAATATTCAAATTCGTTATAATTCTGAACTTGTCGAAGAATCCCATATAGTATATCATTTCGAGGTATTGAGAAATCTCTTTCATATAAAATGAAATAATTTCAACAAAATTAGTTCTGTTTTAATATTCAATTTAACTTTACAGAAGTTATAAATATTAAACGTAATGTCTGTAAATAAAGAAATCAAACGTATTACAACCGAAACTGTTCGTAACATGAAATTTACTGGAGAGAAAATTTCGATGTTAACGGCATACGATTTTACCATTGCTTCTCTTGTAGATGCAGCTGGTACGGAAGTTATTTTGGTTGGTGATTCTGCTGCAAATGTAATGGCTGGTCACGAAACTACTTTACCAATCACATTAGATCAAATGATTTATCATGCTCAATGTGTTGTTCGCGGTGCAAAACGTGCTTTAGTGGTTGTTGATTTACCTTTCGGAACGTATCAATCTGATCCGCAGAAAGCATTAGAATCTTCAGTTCGAATCATGAAAGAATCTGGTGCACATGCCATCAAATTAGAAGGTGGAAAAGAAATTGAAGAATCTATTCGCCGTATTGTAAATGCTGGTATTCCTGTTATGGGACATTTGGGACTTACACCACAATCTATTTACCAATTTGGTTCGTATAAAGTTCGTGCAAAAGAAAATGACGAAGCAGATAAATTAATTAATGATGCTAAATTATTAGAAGAATTGGGTTGTTTTTCATTGGTTATGGAAAAAATACCTGCTGATTTAGCTGCAAAAGTTACTGCATCAATTAACATTCCTACAATCGGAATTGGTGCTGGATCTGGATGCGATGGACAAGTTTTAGTGGTACATGATATGTTAGGGTTGAATAATGAATTTAAGCCAAAATTTGTTCGTAAATATTTAAACTTAGAAGATCAAATTCACCAAGCAGTTGGACAATATGTTGCTGATGTAAAATCGGGCGATTTCCCAAATGTTAATGAACAATATTAAAGATTGAGGTTGAGGTTGAGATAAAGACAAAACTCAATCTTAACCTTAACCTTAATCTCTGTCTATTTTCTTAAACTTAATCTCAGTCTCAAATTATGCCTTATCACGATTTCACAGAAATGCCAATTTGGATAAAAGCCATGAATATTGCAGTTCAATTTTTTGAATTAACTTCAAATTTACCACGAACGGAAGATTATGGTTTAACATCACAAATTCGACGTTCTGCAGAAAGTATTTCAGCAAATATTGCCGAAGGTTTTGGTAAGTCGAGTATAAATGATAAAGTTAGATTTTATGAAATTGCAAAAGGTTCTGCTTTTGAAACAAAATCTCATTTATTCTATGGGCAGAAAGTTGGATATTTCAAAGAAGATTCCATTAATCCACTTCTTGAGGAATTAAATGCTACAATTTTTGAGATAAATAAACTCAAAAAAGTTTTAAAAAATTAAAATAATTCTAAAAGTTGAGGATAAAGTAAAGATAAAGGATAAGGTTAAGGTTAAGAAAGCCTCAACCTCAACCTAAATCTCAGTCTCAACCTCAACCTCAACCTCAATCTCAATCTCAAAAAATCATGAATCCAGAAATAGTATTCGAAGACAACCATTTGTTAATCATTAACAAAAAAGCAGGCGAATTAGCGCAAGGAGACGAAACGGGAGATATTCCACTTATCGATAGTCTAAAGGACTATATAAAACAACGCGACAATAAACCAGGAAATGTTTTTTTAGGTTTAGTGCATCGTTTGGATCGACCAACTTCTGGCGTTTTAATTTTTGCTAAAACTTCAAAAGCCTTGACACGTATGAACGAAATGTTTCAGAAACGAAATATTGACAAAGTTTACCGTGCCATTGTACAAAGTAAACCTCCAAAAGATTTTGAACGTTTGGAGCATTATTTAAAGAAAAATCCAAAGAACAATAAAACAACGGTTTATTCTAAACCAACACCTGATGCGAAAAAAGCGATTTTAGAATACACCTATTTAGGTGCTTTAGATACTTTTCATTGTGTAGAGGTGAAACTTTTCACAGGTCGTTCACACCAAATTCGTTCACAGCTTTCTGCTGTTGGTTGCCCTATTAAAGGTGATTTAAAATACGGTGCAAAACGATCTAATCCAGATGGAAGTATTTGCTTGCATGCCTATAAAATAACGTTCGAACATCCCGTTAAAAAGGAAGAAATGACGGTTATTGCTCCAGTTCCGAAAGATGCGATTTGGCAAGCGACAACCAAATTTTAATTCGTAAATTTGTCGCTTATTTGTTTGTCGAATGAACAGCATTTTTTATTTTATTATTTATCAGATTTCGCGCTTACCGCTTTCGGTTTTGTACAGATTTTCGGACTTTTTGTTTTTTCTGTTATACACTGTTATTGGTTACAGAAGACGCGTCATAAGAACAAATTTAGAGCAATCTTTTCCAGAAAAATCCCACGAAGAAATCAAAGCTATTCACCGAAAGTTTTATGCAAATTTTTGTGATTATTTGGTTGAAACCTTAAAAAGCTTTTCGATTTCACAAGAAGAATTAGACAAACGATTTACCTATTCTAATCTCGAGGTTTTTGATGAAATAAAAGCCGAAAACCGCAACACCATGTTAATGTGTGGGCATATTTTTAACTGGGAATGGTTTATTGGAACTGTAAAATACCTTCCAACAAAAGAGACTGCTGCCGTTTACCACAAAATTCGAAATCCATTTTGGAACGATAAAATCAACGGAATGCGCGCGCGTTTTGGAACAAAAGCAATCGATATGAAGGAGGTCCTACGTTTTATGATGAAAGCACCAAATGATGGAGAATTAACGTATTTATTTGTCGCCGATCAAAGTCCAAAAAAATCAGCTGTCCATTATTTCATTAACTTTCTAAATCAGAGAACACCTGTTTTTAATGGTTTTGATAAAATTGCACGCCGTAAAGATATGGGTGTCGTTTTTTGTCAAACCGAAAAAATAAAACGTGGTCATTATCATACAACTTTCATTCGTTTGCAACCTCAACAAGAGGAATTTGTCGAAAATGAAATCGTTCATCAATTTTTCGATCATTTAGAAAAAACTATTCAACAACATCCAGCTAATTGGCTTTGGAGCCACAAACGTTGGAAATATGCCGATTTGTAATTTTAAATATTCATGAAAACAGCAATTGCCATCTTAAATTGGAATGGAGCAAAATTACTTCCTCAATTTTTACCTTCAGTTATTAACCATTCTAAAAACGCATCGATTTATGTCATTGACAATGCGTCGACTGACAATTCTATTGAATTGTTGAAAACTCAATTTCCTGAAGTGAAAATCATTCAAAACAAAGGAAATTATGGTTTTGCACAAGGTTATAATGAAGGCTTAAAACATATTGAAGCAGAGTATTTCTGTTTACTAAACTCGGATGTTGAAGTTACTGAAAATTGGATTGATCCAATTGAAAAATTATTCAACAGCAACCAAGATATTGCGGCTATTCAACCCAAAATAGTAGACTACAAAAACAAAGAATATTTTGAATACGCCGGTGCTGGAGGTGGTTTCATTGATAAATTTGGATACCCATTTTGTCGTGGACGAGTTTTTTCTACATTAGAAAAAGACAACGGTCAATACGACGACACAACACAAATTTTCTGGGCAACGGGTGCAAGTTTATTCATCAGAAAAAAAGATTTCTTTGAACAAAATGGTTTTGATGAAGATTATTTTGCGCACATGGAAGAAATTGATTTATGCTGGCGATTAAATAATTCGGGTCGAAAAATTTACTACTGCGGGGGATCGACGGTTTATCATTTAGGTGGCGCAACATTAGATAAATCAAATCCTAAAAAATGGTATTTAAATTATCGAAATAGTTTATGGATGATGTTAAAAAATCTACCTGCAAACAAATTATTCCCAATGCTTTTTACACGTCTTTCAATGGACGGAGTTGCTGCTGTTGCGTTTTTACCAACCCAAGGTTTTCCACATGTTTGGGCAGTTTTCTTATCACATATGCATTTTTATGGAGGTTTCTTTAAGATGTACAGAAAACGTCAAAAACATCAATCAAAAAAATATTCTGACATTGGGTTATTACCTTTTCAATACTTCATTCAAAAACGTCAGTACTTCAACGACTTAAAATAATTTTTATTTTCAATAAAGGTTTAACATTTATTTAATACTCTACATTTATAGAAATTAAATTTATTCTTCATAATATTGTTTTATAAACACATACAATGAAGAAAATATTAACTCTATTTACATTCTCATTATTGGCAACAATCGCTTTTGCACAGAAACTGGAAGTAACTTACCAAGAAACTATAAATATAGACAAAGATGAATTTAAAAAGAACATGAAAGTCGAAACTTCTGGTTCAGTAAATTTACCAAGTGATTTTTATGACAATGTTTTCAAGAGTCTTTCTGAACCAAAAGATTTTACTTTAGTAATCAATGATAACGAATCAACTTATAAAAAAGTTGAAAAGATAAGTAATAATCAAGGTAATAATGGTTTTTCTGTTTCAATGAGCATGTCTGGGGGAGGAAATGGACTTTACAAAAATCTATCGACAAAAGAATTTGCAAAAAGTGTTAATCTCATGGATAAACCTTATTTAATAAAAGATAAGCTGACCGAGTACAAATGGCAATTAAGCAGAAAAACGAAAAAAATAATTGGTTTTGATGTCAAAAAAGCGACTGCAATTATTGACAGTACAAAATCTGTAGTGGCATGGTACGCTCCAAGTATTGCAATCAAAGACGGGCCTGCGATGTACAATGGATTACCAGGTTTGATTTTGGAATTAGAAATTATTAGTACTAAAAATACGAGTAATAAAGGTTTTGGAAATGTAACGATAAAAGCAACAGAAGTAAAAGAAGTTGCAGATATGAAACCTATCGAAAAACCAAAAGAAAAAAACGTAATCTCTGAAAAAGAGTTTGAAACAATGTCTAAAAAACAAATGGAACGATTTAAAAAAATGCGTTCAGAAGGTGTAGATAAAGATTAGACTTTGAGAATAAATATTTTTTGAGTCGATTAAACATTTTCACCTTTTAATTGTCTAATGACAAAATCACACAAATGAAAAAGATAATTTCAGTTTTTATTTTACTTATAAGTATTGTTTCTTTTGCGCAACAAGAAAAGTTAGAAGTTAGTTATACTTCTCGAATTATTCTACCCGACGATTTTAAATTTCAACCTCCAGGAGGTGGAAGTAGACAAATGCCAAAAGATATACAAGAACAAATGGTGAAATCGTTACAAGAACCCCAAGATTTTACCTTGACCATATTAGGCGAAGAATCACTTTATAAATTGGTGGAGAAAATTTCTAATTCGCAAGAACAAGGAATGAGAGGTTTGCGTGGTGGTAGAATGATGTTGATGAATGGAGATAACATTTACAAAAATACGTCTACACAACAGTTGTTGAAAGAACAAAACATGATGATGAAAAGTTATACTATACAAGACACTTTGCAAAATTATGAGTGGAAATTAACGCGAGAAACTAAAACAATTTTAGGTAACGAAGCCAAAAAAGCAACAGCTATTATTGATAGTATTCAAACAACAGCTTGGTACATTCCGACTTTAAAATACAAAACTGGTCCTGAAAATTATTGGGGTCTACCTGGTTTAATTGCAGAGGTAGAAACAGAGATCAACAGAGGTCCCATAAGTGGTAAGCGTATCATATCTTTAACGAATATTTCGACTGCAACAAATACTAAATCAATCGAAAAGCCAAAAGATAAAAATGCAATTTCACAAAAGGAATACAACAAGTTAATGAACGATCAACGGAAACGTTTTGAAGAGATGCGAAATTCTGGCGTGAACAAACGGGATTAAATTTCCTTGAAAATTAAGCTGTTTTCGTATTTAAAAACTTATATTTAATACCATATTAATCTTAAGAAATAAAATACTATGAAAGCTTTAATCATCGTGGATATGCAATACGATTTTTTGCCAGGAGGAGCATTAGCTGTTAATGAAGGAGATCAAATTATCGAACGCATCAATAAATTACAAGAAAAATTTGATTTGGTGGTCGCTACACAAGATTGGCATCCAGCAGATCATAAGAGTTTTGCTTCTCAACATCCAGAAAAAAATCCTTTTGATGTGATTGATTTAAATGGAACACAACAAGTTCTATGGCCAGATCATTGCGTACAAGGAACAAAAGGAGCTGAATTGCATAAAGATATCAATCAAAAAAAGATTAGTGCGGTTATCCGAAAAGGAATGAATCCGAATATAGATTCATATAGTGCTTTTTTTGATGTGAATAAAAAAAATCCGACAGGGTTAAATGGTTATCTAAAAGATCACAATATTTCGAGTGTATATGTTTGTGGTTTAGCAGGCGATTTTTGTGTGTACTACACAGCAAAAGACGCTTTATCGCTTGGGTATACAACTTATATTTTAGAAGGTTCGACAAAAGCGATTAACCAAGATTCATTTGATGAATTGAAAAAAGAGTTTGCAAAGAAAGGTGGTCATATTTCGACTTATTTATTATAATCAAACAATAAATAAAACGTAAAAAATGTCACTTGGAAACCTTTCTTTTTTTTTGAATGACAGTTTATGTTGACTAAACAATGAAATATTTTTCTGTAACATTCAACCTACTAAGTAGACTAACTATACAAAATACAACAATTATGAAAAAAGCAATCTTTACATTTGCCTTAGGAATTCTTACAACAACAGTTTCTATCGCACAAGACAATAAAGCACAAAATATTGACGCCACTTATGTCATGGAAGTTAAAATGGATTATGATCAAACCATGAAAACTATTCCAGAAGCATACAGAGCACAATTTGGCCCTATGTTAAAAGCTGAAATTGATGGTGGAATTTTTATGACTTATTTCTTCAAAAGTAATTCTAAAAATTCAACATTTACATTAGAAGAAAAAGTAAACAATGGTCAAGGTGGTTTAGGAATTATTGCGCAACAAATGGCTGCAATGGACAATAAACCAACGTATAAAGATTTTACGGTTACACCTCATTTATACTACAAAGAAGTGGATATGGGGGTTAAACAATATTTAATCAAAGATCAGATTCCAGATTATAAATGGAAAATCTCACGCGAAAAAACGGATATCGCAGGATACCAAGCAACAAAAGCAGAAGGTGTGATGATGGACTCTATTCCAGTTACCGCTTGGTATGCACCAGCAATTCCAATCAAAGACGGACCTACTTCTTTAGCTGGTTTACCAGGATTAATTATCAAAGCAGAATTTGAAATGAATGGTGCTAAAATGATTTATACCTTAAAAGATTTGAAAATTTCGGATAAAGATTTAAAAATTGCCTTACCGACTAAAGGAGAAGTTGTTACACAAGACGAATTTATGAAAGTCGTATTGGAAATCCAGAAAAAAGCACAAGAATTGATGGGCGGCGGTGTAGACACCAAATAAGCTATTCTTATAAAATATTAATTCAATCAGTTCCACTTAAGTTGAACTGATTGAATTCTACTCAAAACCTCTACAAAAATTAGTATACAATAACACTATATTTCTATGAAGAAAATACTCTACCCACTCTTACTCGTTGGGGCAGCTCAATTTACATTTGCACAAGAATGTAAACTAAAAGGTTCTGTTGCAGACGAAAATGGTATTCCTGTTACCGATGCATCAGTTTCTATTTTTGATCAAAATAACGAAGGTAAAGGTTTTGTTTTTACAAGTAATGTTGGAGAATTTGAATTCAAATTACCTTGTGGTCAAAAATATGATATTGAAATTGAACAGGCTGGTTTTGAGACTTACATAGAAAATGTTGACTTAACAGAAAACGTCAACAAAAAATTAAAGCTAAAAAAAGGAAATCAAATTTCTTTGCAAGAAACCATTGTAAAGGCGCAGCAAGCCATCAAAGTAAAAGGTGATACAATCGAGTTTGATGCGGATTCTTTCAAGGTTGGAAACGAAGAAACGTTAGAAGATATTCTAAAAAAATTACCAGGAATCGAAGTCGTAAATGGAAAAGTGATGTACAAAGGGAAACCGATGTCTCAAGTTACCGTTGGCGGTCGCGAAGTATTGGGTGGTAACGAAAAGTTATTGAATAAAAATTTACCTTCTGATGCTGTTTCTAAAATTCAGTTGGATACAAAGTTTAAATCCAATCCTTTTGCTTCTTCCTTACAAGAAGATGACGAACAATTTGCGTTAAACATCGAACTAAAAGAAGATATGAAACGTATCGCTTTTGGAAATGTTACAATTGGAGGAGATGCCGACAAACACGCTGATGTGCAAGCTAAAATTTTCTATTTCTCTGAAAAAAGTGATGCTACAACCATCCATGATTTCAATACGTTTGGAAAAAAGGTTTTTGACTTTGATGATTACATGACATTTTTTGGTGGAATGTCTAATTTTACGGAAGACGGTAGTCAACTGTCCATTCGAGGAGGAAATGCAAGTTTATCGTTTCCTACAGAATCTGATGCTCCAGAAATGAGTACGTATAACGGCGCTTTACATTACGGTGTAGAGCCTAATAAAAGGCTTAAAGTTTCTGGTTTTGGATTAGTTAACACGAACAACATCAAGTACAATTCTACGGTAGAACGTTTTTATAATACGGTAGAAAATCCTTATACAACCATAGATGAGCAACGAAACAAAAACAATACGTTGATGGGAATGGCTCGTATAAAACTTGACTATAATCCGAATGATAAAGGACAGATTAAATATAACCTGAACTTTAACTACATGAAAAATGAAGACGAACAATCGGTTGATAATTTTCTTGATGGGCAAAAAACAGGTTTTAGAAATAACTTTACAGATCGCGAAAATTTCAGATTAAGTCAAAATTTATCGTACATCAAAAAGATTGGTCGTGATCATAACATTGGTTTTTATCTTCGTCATCAATTCCAAAATGAAACACCAGATTTCAACTTGTATTCATCGAATCAACCATTTACTATTTTTGGGAATTTATCAAAAATTAACGATCAATATAATTTGAATCAAGACCAACGATATAATGTCAATACGTTTCAGTTTTATACCGTTTATAATCATTTATTAACCAATACAGCGAACCTTAAATTTAAGGTTGGAACAAATTTCAGTTTTCAACGTTTTGAAAATTCATTGTATGATTACCAAAACTTGATCACTTCATTCAATACCATAAGTGATACGAATTTTGATTACAATGAAACCTTTGGAGATGTAACATTGACAAAAAAAATAGGGAATTTTCAAGCTGATCTTGGTGCTGGATTGATTTTCTTTTCAGAAAATGCAAAGTTCACAGATGGGACAAACGAGAAGATTAATGAAACGAAGGTTTTACCACACGCACGCTTGAATTATAAGTTTAACAATGCGACTTCTATAACGGCAAATTATAAACAAGCCTACGATTTACCGCATGCAAAAGATTTGACCGATTCGTATGTTTTGCAAAGTTACTTCAGTATTTTTCAAGGAAATCGTGATTTAAGACAAGCACTAACACATACTGCTTCGTTAAGTTTCAATCATTTTAATTCCTTTTCATTTTTCAATATTTTTGGAAATGTATCCTATTCGAAACGTGAAAAAAGTATCGTTACAACTTCTGTCCTAAATCAAGAAAATCAAACACAGATTAACACCTTATTGAATTCGGATTATGACAATGATACGTATTCAGGTTATTTTATGATTTACAAACGTTTTGCTAAATGGTACAATGTGCGTGGAACAGCTAATTTAAATTATTCTGACTATTACACTTACACAGGAAGTAAAATCGACGATACAGAACGAGTGGTTAATAATACGTCTTTTAATCAGACGTATAATTTAGAAAATTCGTTTGTATTCAATAAGAAATTCGAATTAAAAGCTGGATTAAATTTAAGCTTAAGTAATTTCAAATCTTTGTTCGAACAAAAATTTGAAACTTGGCGTCCTTATGGAGATGCCGCTTGGTCGGTGACGGATAATTTATTAATTCAGTCCGATTTTTCCTATCGTTTACAATACCGTAATGGAGAACGTTTAAATGATGCAAAAGAATGGAATGCTTCTGCGCGTTATAAAATTGCGAAGAAAACGTACCTAACTTTAACGGGTGGAAATCTATTAGGAAACAATATCATCGTTTCAAATGGCTTTACAGATAACTACATATCGACTACAACACGCAATGTTTTGGGCAGATATTTTATCGTGAGTCTTCGATATAAGTTCTAAAAAATCAAATAATAACGAATTAAAAATCCCTCAACACTTATTTTAAAGCTGTTGAGGGATTTTCTATTGATCTTATTTTGTTGTTGATAACTAAATTAAGTTTAGCTAAATACTATTTAATATTATTCTCTTTTAACCATTTTCGGTAAACATCTGCATTTTTCAAATGTTCTTGATAATCGGCAGTAAAAATATGATAACCTGGTTTTTTCGGGTCAGCTGCAAAGAAAATAAAATCGTGATTAGCTGGTGATAAAACCGCGTCTATTGCTCCTAAATTCGGCAAACAAATGGGCGCAGGAGGCAAACCTTTGTTGCGATAGGTATTGTAAGCATTCGACGACCATGTCCATTTTTTGTACACGCGTTGTACTTTTTGGTTCCAACCATTTTCCATTTTGTAAGCATAAATAGAAGTTGGATCCGCTTCCAAACGCATATCTTTCGCTAAACGATTCATATAAGCACGCGCCACTTTTTGTTGTTCTTCCATATTATCAGATGATTCTAACTGAACTATTGAAGCCAAAGTTGTCACTTCTAAAGGTGATAGCTTAAGTGTTTTTGCTTTTGCAAGACGCTCTTCGTTCCATACCTTATCATGTTGAGCCACCATTTTTTCTACAAATTTTTCTGGTGTAATTCCCCAATACACAAAATACGTTTCTGGAATAAAATATTGTTTTACCGTTTCGTCATTTAACGTGGTATCATTTTTCTCTTTTACAAAATCTCGAATCGCTGTTAAAACTTGAACCGAATCCATATCAACTTGCTTCGAAACAGAACTTGCCAAATGATAAATTGTAGGTTCATTCTTGATACGAAGTTTCACTTCTTCTTGTTCTCCACCTTGCAAACGATCGATAATATCACGGTTAGTATCTGTGCTTGAAATTTTATATTTTCCAGATTTAATGGTTGCTGGATAATCTGCATCTTCAGCATATTGTTTGAACAACTTTTCGTTCTTTAAAAATGGTTTTAAAGAATCTAAGACTTGATCAAAATTAGCTCCGCGAGAAATATAGATGTAACCATCTTTTGTTGCATTTCCCTTGAAACCATCTATAAATGTACATCCTATCAGTACAAATGAACAGAATAATAGTAATACAAAATTTATTTTTTTCATAGGATCGAATTAAATTTCAATTTCACCTTCAAAAACTTTTACGGCTGGTCCGTTCAACCAAACATTGACAAAGTTATGATTATTTTCTTCAAAATTCACCGATAAATCACCACCCATTGCCTTTACTTTGATGTCGTTTTTGTCTACTAAATTTTTCACATAAGCAGCAATTGCAGCAGCGGTAATTCCAGTACCACAAGCCAAGGTTTCGTCTTCTACACCTCGCTCGTACGTTCTAATTCTCAGCGAATGATCTGGCATGACTTCTACAAAATTTACGTTAGAACCTTGCTCAAAATAAGGAGCTCCATTGCGAATAGATTTTCCTTTTTTGTACACGTTAATGTCTTTTACATTATTTACAAATTCTACGTGATGTGGCGAACCTGTATTCATAAACAAATAACCATCGTGGTCTTCAACTTCATTCACATCAATCATCTGTATCCGAATAACATCGTGATCTACTACACCATGATGCAAACCATCGATTGCATTAAATGTCATTTTGTCATTGGCAACGTTCAAATCATTGGCAAATCGAATAATACAACGTCCACCATTTCCACACATCGTGCTTTCGTTTCCATCAGAATTAAAATACACCATTTTGAAATCTGAATGATCGTCATTCTGTAACAAAATTAATCCATCAGCTCCAATCCCAAAGTTACGGTCACACAGCCTATTAATCAGTTCTGTCGAAATAGGAAATGTTTTTTCTCTATCATCAATCATGACAAAATCATTCCCAGCTCCTTGGTATTTATAAAATTTTAATTTCAACTTCTTAAATTTTAAACAAAGTAAATACATTTTTATCACTCTTAACTAATGTTATAAAAGATTTATAATATAGTGTTAACAACCGTTAAACGGTTTGAAATGTTAAAATTTTGGTCTTAAATTTGATTTAATCAAAAACATTAAAAACTTATATAAAAAAGAAATGAAAAAATATACAGGCTACTTATTAGTTGGTTTAGTTAGTTCTATGACAACTATGGGAGGTTTTTATTTGATGAATGATAATACAAACAATCCATTTATTACCAATGCCAACGAACAAAAAAATGGAGATTTCGAATTAGTTGATTATAAAGGAAATTACGGCTACGATGCGCCTAATTTTGTAGAAGCTTCTAATAAAGCTGTGCACACCGTTGTAAGTATTAAAAATTATTCGAATCGAAGACAGCAACAACAACAGCAATTCTTTGATCCTTTTGATTTCTTTTTTGGACAACCTTCACCACAACAAAGAGGAAGACAGCAACAACAACCTGATCAAGATCAACCATCTGGAATGGGGTCTGGTGTAATTATTTCGCAAGATGGATATATTGTTACTAATAATCACGTGATTCAGGGTGCATCTAAAATTGAAGTAACCCTAAATAACCAAAAAAGCTATACAGCAGAATTAGTTGGTACAGATCCAAGTACAGATATTGCGTTACTTAAAATTACAGAGAAAGGTTTACCATTTACTAAGTTTGTAGATTCTGATGCTATTAATGTTGGTGATTGGGTATTAGCTGTAGGAAATCCGTTTGGTTTAACCTCTACTGTTACCGCTGGTATTGTATCAGCAAAAGGACGTAGCATTAATATTTTAGGTAAAAATTCTGAATCACCAATCGAGTCATTTATTCAAACAGATGCCGCGATTAACCCAGGTAACTCTGGTGGAGCTTTAGTGAATGCAAATGGAGATTTGATTGGTATTAACACTGCTATTTCTTCGCCAACAGGTGCATACTCTGGTTATGGATTTGCTGTTCCTGCAAACTTGGTAAAAAAAGTTGTGGAGGATATTAAATCTTATGGAATGGTTCAGCGTGGGTATTTAGGTATCAAAGGCTTTGATTTATCAAATGAAGACGCTGTAAAACAATACAACAGAGAATTTAAGAAAAATGTAAAAACTGATAAAGGTGTAATGGTTACTGAATTGGTTTCGAAAGGATCTGCAATCGATTCTGGAATTGAAGAAGGTGATATCATTACAGCTGTAGACGGAAAACCAATTACATCTTTCTCTACATTATCTTTTATCGTAGGTAGCAAACGCCCTGGTGATAAAGTAACATTGACTGTAAAACGTGGAAATGCACAAAAAACATACACAATTACGTTGAAAGATGCGAAAGGAAGTACAAAAGTAAGAAGCAAAGCTGACTTAACACCAACTGAACTTTTGGGAGCACAATTTGAACCATTAACAGAACGTCAAAAAGATAATTTTGGAATCAATTATGGTGTAATGGTGAAAGATTTAGAATCAGGAGGGAAATTAGCTGCAGCTGGTGTTCAGAATGAATTTATTATTCTTTCTATCAATGAAAAAAATGTAAGTTCGCAAGAAGACATAGAAAAAATCCTGAAAAACTATAAAGGACGCGTTTCAATTAAATTTGCAGATTATTACGGACGTATTTATACGAAAGGATTTACGATGGATTAAAATTTCGAGTCGATTTTAAATTTTAATAAATCAATCTAAATAGCTACAACATATTTTGTTGTAGCTATTTATTTTTTATAAGATTAATATTCTTCCTATAAAATAATTATTCATTAATTTTATCACATGAAAAAGTTCATCGCAATCTTTGTTTTTATCATTAGTTTTCAAGCGAAAGCACAACAAAATTTAACCGATTATTTTACAATTAATCTTGGTTATGAATATTGGAACGGAAATTACGGAAAAGTTGGAACAGATTTATTTTTAGTCCAAGACAATAACAATATTTTGACCTTTAATGCAAATGCAAATTTGGGGTATATGAAAGATAAATTTCGTGTGATACCAGAGATTGGTGCGGGATATATGTTTAATTTTCGCAACAACCAAGTTGATCCGTATAGCTCAAACTTCAGTTCAGCTTTTTATGTGATTCGAGCCGAAGTTTCTCCGTGGACAATTACACCCAAAGCGGGGATTGCTGTATTAAGTATTGTGGAATTAAATGCGGGTTATTCTTTTGAGTTTAGAGAGAATAAAGATTTTAAAGATATGAGCGGATTTAGAGCCGGCTTAACTATTCATTTGCCGACTCAACTTTTTTAGCATTTCGAATGCTTTTGCGCAACTCTTTCAGACGAATATACAAATCTGATGTCGAAGCATTTTCTTCTATCGTACTAAAAATCGAAACTCCTTTATCGATATAAAAGAATATAATCGCTTCGTGATCTGCAACCTTGAACGCATTTGTAATTCCGTTAATTTTGTTTTCAACCCAAGATAATTTACATGTATTTAAATCATATACATGATCTTCGTTTCCTAAAATATCTTTAAAAATTAATTGCTCACCTTGAACATATAGCACCCCACTTCCTTGAAAGGATTTCATTTTAAGAAATCTCCCTTGTGGACGCCCAATGTTATATCGCACAACCGCTTTCAGTTCTATATCTTCGGGTAAGCTTTTCAACGTATGCAACTCGTTCTTTTCTCTAACTTTTGCATCAGAAACGGCAATAACAAAAAATATCGAAACAAAAATTCCGAAAATTAAAAAAATGATTAAGATTGATATAAACGCTGCCATAGTGTTATTTAATGTTAAGTAAAGTTATAAAAAAGCTTGAATTAACCTCTTAATAAATCACTTTTTTTACCTTTGCAAGCTAATGAATTCAATTTTGATGATGAAAAAACTTTTTTGCATATTATTTCCTGCCACATTATTTGCTCAAAAAAACTGAAACACAGCTCAAAGCAAATGTTCTAACCCTTCCTCTTGCAATGGTAAATCTTGGTGTAGAACATGCAATCACAGATAGAATAACTTTACAAGCTGACGTTTTATCTCTCCTTGGAAATCATTTGTAGGAAATCATTTACAAATGTATATGGTTTTTGGTGAAGGTAGATATTACTTTGATAAATCTTTTAGTAAATTTTATATAGGTCCAAACATAGGAGTTGGTTTCTTTGATATTCAAAAATGGAATTATTGGAACACCGATAAATACCAACGTGGTTTTGCAATTTTAACAGGAGCTACAATAGGTTATCAAGTAAAAATTAACGAACATTGGGGATTAGATGTTTTTGTTGGTGGAGGACACTCTCAAGGAAATTACAAAGGTTATTATAAAGAAGATTCTCCTAATTTCGGACGATATGATTCTGCGCAATCATTTAATAAAAGTGGGGAGTGGATGCTTTACAAAGGCGGTGTAATGCTTACTTATAAATTTAAACGAAAAAAATCCAACTAAAATTAGTTGGATTCCTTTCATAATTAGTGTTAATTAGAATTAGAAAACTAAGATTTTTGCTGTATTAGCTTTACCTTGTTTGTCTATTGTTTTGATGACATAAACTCCTTTATTCCATCCGTTTGTGAAAATTGTTTTAGAAGAATTTCCTGAAGAAATTAAGTTTCCACTCATATTAAATACTTGATATGTAGCATAATCATAATCAACTCGGATTTCTTTTACGTTACTCAAATATTTTATTGATTGTGTATTTTTTTGAATATCATTAACTGCTAAACTTTCGAAAGGGAATTTATAGAAATCTGTTATAAATGATGTAGCAGAATAATCGCTTCCATAATAAGCATATAAACGATCAAATTCTCCTTTTTTATTCATACCATAACCTATTGTCGTTATGTTTCCTCTTTCTGTTCTTCCTGAGAACATTGCTAAAACATTATTCTCATCTTGCGCAATACCATATGTATTCGCTGCAACACCGTTTTCTCTATCTTGATAAGCATACACATATTCTATCTTATCATCATCATTAACAATAGTTGGATTTAACGTTAATGCATTTAAAAACGGAGCAAATAATTCTGTTTCAAGAGTAATTGGTAATCTGACTTTTTTCACTTCTACACCTTTCGCATCATAATGTTTTACAAGACCAAATGCTTTATCTCCATCCATTTCACCTGCGTTTAAACCAACTACATAATTAAAAGAATTATCGCTTGGAATTCTATTCATATTAAGAGACAAAATATCATCATTATATAATACTGGAAAATCTTGTGCTAACTCGAAATCTGGTAAATTATATATTTTAACATTAGATCCTCCTTCACCATTTTGGTCAACTAACATTGCTACTTGATCTTTTTGATTTGGTATCTCTATTAATTCGATCCCAGTTTCTATACCACCAGCTACGACATCTTCGGTAAGTGATTTTAAAATAGTACCATCTTCATTCACAACAAAATAATTATACGACTCTTTATCAGCCATCAAATCATAAATATATGAACCATAAGTAAACTCTAATTTACTATCCGTATTATAAATATTAGATGAAATATCGTATTTATCAGTATTATAGAACAATCCAAAAGTAGCCATCGGAATTGTGTACGGATTTTCTTCATCAAATCCGATTACTGGTAAAATATATGTTTTATCTAAAACAAACGTTTCTGCATCAATGAAATCTAAAGCAAATTTTGCATTTGTATTAAATTCTAATGTTGAATTATCAACTAATTGTTCAGTATAACGCGCTAAAACTACATAATCTTTTCCATTCAAATTTTTATGTACTATTGGCATTCCTACATAAAAATTAGCAAGACTAAATGGAATTTTATATTCTAAATTTTTCGATGTATCAGTTAAATTAATTTTCTTAATTGTTACAAAATCATCATTCGTTTTATAAGTATACGCTTGTTGTTTTCCTTTCGAATCTGTTAAAAACTCTGCAGAAGTAGTATCCTCTTTATATAAAACTTCTCCTGCTTCATTTACAAACCAAATTTGATCTTTTACAGATTCTGGACCTTGTCCTCCATCTGTAAAATGCACATAAACCCCAACAATTAATTTATCATTATTGTCTAATATTTTTGCTGAAAAATCTGCGATTGCTTCTGCTCTTGTTGTTGTTTCTGGAATACTAATTGTAAATTGTTTATCTACTTTTAAATCATCCGTATATGTTTTTAATGTAAATGTTGCATTTGGTCCATATTTAGAATCAATAGAAAACAAAATCGTTTCATTATTATCTACATTTTTTCCATATGCCCAACGTTGCGCATTTATATTTCCAAAAGGTTTTATATCATTCTTCTCAGTCGCTCTACTTTTCACTGAACTATTAACTTGAGAAAATTCTCCAAAAGAATTAATATCTTTTCCTCTATTATAAGTTGTCCAGTCAAAATTTCTTTTTAACGTCTCTTTCTTATCCTTCTTTATTCTTTCAAAAACTGTAGTATTCGATTTTTCGAAAATTGTTTGCGCATAAGTAGTTGAGCATAACCCAAAAATTGTTGCCAATAGAATAAAAGTCTTCTTCATAATTCAATGTGTTATTTAATTTTTTCAAATGAAAAAAATATTTTCCGAATAAGAAATCCTTTCTAACACAATAAAAATGAAGTTTACTTAAATTCATTACGGATAAAAATAATGCAAAACATTGATTTAAATATAGTTAACCTTTATTATTTAAGAAATTGTATTTTTATTATTAATTCTATTAATGATGTAAATTTTCCGAAATATTAAAACTGATAAAATAAGAATTAATGAAATAGGAAGCCAAAATTTTAATAATCTCGCAATAATAGTATCATCTTTATGTAATAAATAGTTTAAACTTTTCTCTTGAGTTGCTAAAAAGGTTTTTTCTAAAGTAAAATTCGCTTTATTACCTAAGTCTACATACTTTTTATAAGCCTCGAAATCCTTCAATTCAAATGAATTCTGAGCCAATAATTTATATATTTCACTACTAACTTGCAAAGGTCGAGAAGATTGTATATCATTTAAAACATTTATCAATAATGAGTTTGATTTATGATAATCTTTCTCGTACTGATAAATCTTTGCAAGACTAATTTTTGCCGATTGGTCATATTCTTCTAAATTATTTTTCTGAACAACTTCCATTGCTTCATTCAAATAAATTTTAGCAGAATCTACCTGATGTTGATCAATTAAACAATTGGATTTTTCGATGTAAACAAGCGCTAAATTATTTAAAATAGACTGATTACTTTCCGAATTTTTATATGCTTTTATTGCTTTATCATAGTATTTAATCGCAAAATCACAATCCAAATCATCTTTGTATCCATTCCCTTTTATACCATAAATATTTCCAAAATACATGGCTTTTTTTTCTGATGGAAAGGCATTAGAAGAAATCAAATTGACTGATTCATCCAGGTATTCTCTTGATTGCGTATTGAATCCATATCCCTGAAAAAGTTCTCCTAATCGACCTAAAATACGCGCTTCGTTAAAAATATCTTTTTCTTTCTTGATATAATCGTATGTTTCGAAGGCATATTTCAACGAATTGTAACTGTCATCTAAAGATGTATACGCATTTGTCTTGATTAATCGCGCTGTGATTTGATCGTTCTTATCATTTGAATTTTTAATAATTTGATCTGCCATTTCAATCGCTTTTTGAGGATCAAAATAAACGTAATCATACGCAATTCGAATGCTATCTACTTTTTGAGCGCATAAAACAGAAGCAAAAGAAACAAAAAATATATAGAATATGTTAATCTTCATTGTCAGTCAAATTTTTGATAAATACAGATGGAGTGGTTCCTGTCACCAATTTAAAAAAAGTTGTGAAACTACTTTGTGAAGCAAACCCGCTTAGAGTGGCAAGATGACTCACTTTGTACAAACGAAATTTATGGTCTTCTTGTAGACATTTCACAATATATTCAATTCGCAATTCGTTGATGTAATTATTAAAACTTTTCTGTTTACTATTGTTCAGAATCGAGGATAAATATTTGACATTTGTATCCAGTTCTTTAGCCAAAAGTACAATCGTAATATGAGGATTTAGATAGCCTTTATTATGTTCAAAATGATCTAATTTGATTAATATTTCGTTTTCAACTTTGTCCGAAATTAAATTTGGTTTCGTAATTGTTTCTTCAACTTTCTCCTTCTTTTTATAAAAAATTACAAATAAAATTAAACCTACTAAAACTGCACTAAAAACGTAAGATAAGTTCTTAATATTTCGATTTTCTTTTGCTAATCGGATTCTATTCTGTTCCAATAGTTTGTTGACAAGATGATTTTTTGTTCCTTTTTTCTCAACTTTTAATTGCTCATTAAGTTTTGTTAATTGTGTATTGTATATAGCGTATTTTTCGAGTGAGTTTTTTTTAAGATAATAATTTTTAAGTTTCTTTAAAAAGATAAATTTTTCAACCTCATTAATCGTATTGTTTAAACTATCAATAGTTGTATGAGCATCTATTTCGGACTGAATAGGAGAAGTGGGAAATGAGTTCACAGCTAAATCTGTTCGTAGATCTAAAAACTTGTGATGAATGCTATCAATCCACTCTTTATCTTTTGATTTTACCTTTTTAAGAAGTTTTTGAGAATATTGATTAAATCCTAAATATTGTGCCAAATCTGCCCCAATAATATTGTATTTATCTTCTATTTCTCGATTCTTTAAGCTTTCGATTTCATCTTGAATGGCAAAAAAGATATCAATTGCTTCTACATCTTTCGAAACATAGATTTTTAGTTTAATTAAATCTAATTGATAATTAATTTTATGTTCTGGATTTGTTGCATTATTGATTAAATATTCATAAATCTTGATACTTTTTCCATTATCCTTTTTTATTTGTTGAATTGCTTCTTGGTAAAAAGTATTGTTTTCTTCAGTATTTTGTGAAAAAACAAACACTGACAACATCGATACAATCAAAAAAAGAAACCTATACCTCATTATATATTAAACCTAATTGTAAAAATAAAAAAACTCTGATGTTATCAGAGTTTTTTACGATATATAATTGATATTTTAACAAATGAATATTTATACAAGTGTATTCATATCAAAAGCTTCAAGATATTCGGCTACACGTTTTACAAACATACCGCCTAATGCGCCATCCACTACACGGTGATCGTAAGCATGGGATAGATACATTTTGTGACGAATGGCAATCATATCTCCTTGTGGAGTTTCAATAACTGCAGGTTTCTTCACAATTGCTCCAACAGCAAGAATAGCGACTTGTGGTTGAGGAATAATTGGTGTTCCTAACGTATTTCCAAAAGAACCGATATTGGTGATTGTATAAGTTCCTCCTTGAATTTCGACTGGTTTCAATTTATTCGTACGTGCACGGTTTGCTAAATCATTTACTTGAGAAGCTAATCCTGCTAAATTAAATTGATCTGCATTTTTGATCACAGGTACAATTAAATTTCCGCTTGGTAAAGCAGCTGCCATACCAATGTTAATATTTTTCTTTTTGATGATTTTATCTCCATCTACAGATACATTAATCATTGGGAAATCTTGAATAGCTTTTGCTACAGCTTCGATAAAAATTGGCATGAACGTAATTTTCTCACCATGTTTCTTTTGAAACTCATTCTTATTTTTATCTCTCCATAAAACGATATTCGTCATATCAACTTCAACGAAAGATGTTACATGAGGTGCGATTTGTTTTGCTTGTAGCATATTTTGCGCAATAATCTTACGCATTCTATCCATTTCGATGATCTCATCACCTTCACCAACAGAAATTGGTGCAGCTTGTATTTGTGGTGCTTGAGGCTGAGTAACTGGAGCAGTGACAGTAGTATTTACTGATTGAGTTCCTCTATTTTTAACGAAATTTAAAATATCATCTTTCGTTACACGTCCATCTTTTCCTGAACCTAAAATTTGATCCAATTCTGTTTGAGAAACTCCTTCTTCTTTTGCAATAGACTTTACTAAAGGTGAATAAAATTTATCATCAGACGATGTAATAATCGTTTCAGATTTAATTGTTGCAACTTCAGCTTCGATTGTTTTTGCAGTATCTGCAATTTCTTGATCACTGTTTGTATCAACTTCTTCTGCTTCTTCGGTTTGCTCTACAACTCCATCTACAGATAAAATTGCGATTGGCTCACCTACTTTTGCAATTCCATCTACTGGAACCAAGATTTCTTTTAAAACTCCTGCAACTGGTGAAGGAACATCAGAATCTACTTTGTCAGTTGCAATTTCTACAACCGATTCATCTTCGGCAATTGCATCACCAATATTTTTGATCCAATTGGTAACAGTAGCTTCCATTACACCTTCTCCCATCGAAGGTAGAATTAATTTATAGTCAGACATGCTTTGTGTATTTGCTTCTTACAAATCTAAACATTTTTTCGATTTTAAAAAATAGAGAAAAAAACTTTAACCCCTATCTGTTTTAGATTATTCGTAAATATATTTATAAATATTATTAATTTAATAAATCTGAAAGAATTAATGAAGTTAATATTATCAATCTGATAGTTTTGATTAAACAAAAAAATCCCCCAATCTACGATTGAGGGATTTTTGAAATATTAAGAATAATTCTTAAGCTTCGTAAGTTGCAGTACCGTTGTTTACTTGAGGTTCTTTGATTTCACCAAAGTTTTTCTCAAAGTTTGAAACGTTTTCTGCTAACGATTGAGATAATTGTTTTGCTTGTAATGGAGACAAGATAATTCTTGATTTTACTGATGGTCTAGCACCTGGTAAAAACTGAACAAAATCTACAACGAACTCAGATGGTGAGTGGTTGATGATTGCTCCTGTAGCATAAACACCTTGAGCTACTAATTCGTTTAACTCAATGTTTAATCCTTCGTTTTGTTGATTTTCTGACATTATAATTCTTGTTTTGCGTTTATTAATTCCTCGTATTCACGGTTAGATCCTACGATAATGTTTTGATACTCTTTTAATCCAGTTCCTGCAGGAATTAAGTGTCCAACGATAACGTTTTCTTTCAATCCTACTAAACCGTCTACTTTACCAGCTACAGCTGCTTCGTTAAGAACTTTTGTTGTTTCCTGGAACGATGCCGCAGACATGAAAGATTTAGTTTGTAAAGATGCTCTTGTAATACCTTGTAAAACTGCTTCTGCTGTTGCAGGTAAAGCTTCACGTGCTATTACTAAGTTTTTATCTTCACGTTTTAATTTAGAGTTTTCATCACGTAGATCACGAACTGAGATGATTTGACCTGGTTTTAATGTATCAGAATCTCCTGCATCTTCTACGACTTTCATTCCAAATAAGCGATCGTTTTCTTCCATGAAATCGTCTTTATGCTCTAAACTATCTTCTAAGAATCTTGTGTCTCCTGAATCAACAATACGAACTTTACGTAACATTTGGCGTACGATAATCTCGAAGTGTTTGTCATCAATTTTCACCCCTTGTAAACGGTATACATCTTGAATCTCGTTTACTAAGTATTCTTGAACCGCTGTTGGTCCTAAGATTCTTAAAATATCTTCTGGTGTAATTGCTCCATCTGATAAAGGCTCACCTGCACGTACGAAGTCATTTTCTTGAACTAAGATTTGAGCAGATAATTTAACTAAGTAACGACGGATTTCACCATTTTTAGATTCAACGATGATTTCGCGGTTACCACGTTTAATTTTACCGAAAGATACAACTCCATCCATTTCACAAACAACTGATGGGTTAGATGGGTTACGAGCTTCTAACAACTCTGTAATACGAGGTAAACCTCCTGTAATATCGCCAGATTTAGCCGACTTACGAGGGATCTTAACTAAGATTTTACCTGCATTAATTTTTTCTCCATCATTTACCATTAAGTGTGCACCTACTGGTAAGTTGTATGTTTTTTCTTCACCATCAATTGTGATAACTCTTAACGCTGGAACTAATTTTTTATTACGTGATTCAGAAATAACTTTTTCTTGGAATCCAGTTTGCTCATCGATTTCAATTTGGAAGGTTACCCCTTGTTCTAATTGTTCATACTCGATTTTACCAGTAGATTCTGCGATGATTACCCCGTTATAAGGGTCCCAGCTTGCAATCTCTTGACCTTTTTGAACTTTAGCTCCATTTTTCACTGATAAAACTGTACCGTAAGCGATGTTAGTTTGTTGACGAATGTTTCCTAAATCGTCGATTACTTTCATCTCTGTAGAACGAGAAACAACTGTATCTACAAGGTTTCCTGCATCATCAGTAGATTGCACTAAACGTAAGTCATCAAACTCAACAGTACCATCAACTTTTGCATTAATTGTATTTTGTTCAGAAACGTTACCAGCAGTACCCCCAACGTGGAATGTACGTAATGTTAACTGTGTACCAGGTTCACCAATAGATTGTGCAGCAACTACACCTACAGATTCACCTTTTTGAACTCCTTTACCTGTTGCTAAGTTACGTCCGTAACATTTCGCACAAATTCCAGTTTTCGCTTCACATGTTAATGGAGAACGAACTTCTACGTTTTCGATACCAGCAGCTTCTAAAACTTCACCGATATCTTCTGTGATAATTTGACCAGCAGCAATGATTAACTCACCGTTATTTGGGTTATAAATATCATTTAACGAAGTACGACCTAATACACGAGAAGAAAGACTTTCGATAATTTCTTCTTTTTTCTTAAGTGCTGAAATTTCTAAACCTCTTAATGTACCACAGTCTTCGTGCATGACGATAACGTCTTGTGCAACGTCAACCAAACGACGAGTCAAGTATCCAGCATCGGCAGTTTTTAAGGCAGTATCGGCAAGACCTTTACGCGCACCGTGCGAAGAAATAAAGTACTCTAAGATAGACAGACCTTCACGGAAGTTAGAGATAATTGGGTTTTCGATGATATCCCCACCAGTAGAACCAGCTTTTTGAGGTTTAGCCATCAATCCACGCATACCTGATAACTGACGAATTTGCTCTTTCGATCCACGTGCTCCAGAATCAAGCATCATGAATACAGAGTTAAATCCTTGTTGATCTTCTGTCATACGTTTCATTACAATTTCAGTTAACGTTGCGTTTGTTGTTGTCCAAACATCAATAACTTGGTTGTAACGTTCGTTATTTGTAATAAGACCCATGTTATAGTTCATCTTAATGTTCTCAACTTGGTTGATCGCACCAGAGATAAGGTCTTTCTTTTGTTCTGGAATTAAGATATCACCTAAAGAGAATGATAAACCACCCTCGAAGGCATTGCGGTATCCTAATGCTTTCATATCATCTAAGAATGCAGCTGTTGTAGGGAAATCTGTAATCTTGATGATTTTGTTAATGATTGTACGTAACGATTTTTTCGTTAATACTTCATTTACAAATCCTACTTGTTTTGGAACGATTTGGTTAAATAACACACGTCCTACTGAAGTTTCGATTAATTGATTTTCTACTAACTCCTCTCCTACACGAATAGTTCCTTTTACACGAATTGGCGCGTTTAAGTCAACAGCTCCTTCGTTGTATGCAATTTGAACTTCTTCGTCTGAATAGAAAGTTAATCCTTCACCTTTTACTGTAAATTGGTGGTCAGTACGACGAATTTTCGTCATATAGTACAGACCCAATACCATATCCTGAGAAGGAACAGTAATTGGAGATCCATTTGCAGGATTCAAGATATTTTGAGAAGCCAACATTAATAATTGTGCTTCTAAAACAGCTTCTGGTCCTAATGGTAAGTGAACGGCCATCTGGTCACCATCGAAATCGGCATTGAAGGCAGTACACACTAATGGGTGTAAACGAATTGCTTTACCCTCAATTAATTTCGGTTGGAATGCTTGGATACCTAAACGGTGTAACGTAGGGGCACGGTTTAATAAAACTGGGTGTCCTTTGATTACATTTTCTAAAATATCCCAAACAACTGGCTCTTTTCTATCGATAATTTTCTTAGCCGATTTAACTGTTTTTACAATACCACGTTCGATTAATTTACGAACTACGAATGGTTTGTATAATTCAGCAGCCATATCTTTTGGTAAACCACATTCGTGTAATTTTAGTGTTGGTCCAACAACAATTACAGAACGAGCAGAATAATCCACACGTTTACCTAATAAGTTTTGACGGAAACGACCTTGTTTACCTTTTAATGAATCAGATAATGATTTTAATGGACGGTTACCATCAGCTTTAACAGCAGATGCTTTACGCGTATTATCGAATAATGAATCAACCGCTTCTTGTAACATACGTTTTTCGTTACGTAAAATTACTTCTGGCGCTTTAATCTCCATTAATCGTTTCAAACGATTGTTACGGATAATTACACGACGGTATAAATCATTTAAATCTGATGTTGCAAAACGACCACCATCTAATGGAACTAATGGACGTAATTCTGGTGGAATAACCGGAATAACGCGCATTACCATCCATTCAGGACGATTGACGTGGTGCATATTTGACTCACGTAACGCCTCAACAACTTGTAAACGTTTTAACGCTTCTGTACGACGTTGTTTAGATGTTTCGTTATGTGCTTTGTGTCTTAATTCGTAAGATAATTCATCTAAATTGATACGAGATAATAGGTCTTCTAATGCTTCAGCACCCATTTTCGCAACGAATTTATTAGGATCTGAATCTTCTAAATATTGATTCTCGATTGGAAGAGTTTCTAAAATATCTAAATACTCTTCTTCTGATAAGAAATCTAATCTATTTAATTCTTCCCCTTCTGGTCCTTTTGCGATACCTGGTTGAATTACGACATATCTTTCGTAGTAAATTACCATATCTAATTTCTTAGATGGTAATCCTAAGATGTAACCAATTTTGTTTGGTAATGAACGGAAATACCAAATATGTGCAATTGGCACAACAAGGTTGATGTGTCCAATACGCTCACGACGAACTTTCTTTTCAGTAACTTCAACCCCACAACGGTCACAAACGATACCTTTATAACGGATTCTTTTATATTTTCCGCAGGCACATTCGTAATCTTTTACAGGTCCAAAGATACGCTCACAGAATAACCCGTCACGCTCTGGTTTGTGCGTTCTATAGTTAATCGTTTCAGGTTTTAAAACTTCACCTTTAGATTCTTGTAGAATCGATTCTGGAGAAGCTAACCCGATACGGATTTTTGAGAATTGACTTGTTTTATTTTTTGTTGACATATAGAAATGTATCTAACAATTATATTATTATAACGAAAAAGGTAGAATAATAGGTTGCCCTATTATTCTTCCAAGTTTATGTCTAATCCAAGACCTTGTAATTCATGTAACAATACGTTAAATGATTCTGGAATACCAGGTTCTGGCATTGGCTCTCCTTTTACGATTGCTTCGTAAGTTTTCGCACGTCCAATTACGTCATCCGACTTAACTGTTAAGATTTCGCGTAAGATATTAGATGCACCGAATGCTTCTAATGCCCAAACCTCCATCTCTCCGAAACGTTGTCCACCGAATTGTGCTTTACCTCCTAATGGTTGTTGAGTAATTAAAGAGTATGGTCCGATAGAACGCGCGTGCATTTTGTCGTCAACCATATGTCCTAATTTCAACATGTAAATCACCCCTACAGTAGCTTTTTGATCAAAACGCTCTCCAGTATTACCATCATATAAATAAGTTGTACCGTGTTTAGGAATACCTGCTTCTTCTGTAATACGATCGATGTCATCAATTTCAGCACCGTCGAAAATAGGAGTTGCAAATTTTTGTCCCATTTTTAATCCAGCCCATCCTAATACCGTTTCATAAATCTGACCGATATTCATACGAGATGGTACCCCAAGTGGATTAAGTACGATATTTACTGGTGTTCCGTCTTCTAAGAAAGGCATATCTTCGTCGCGAACGATACGTGCAACAATACCTTTGTTACCGTGGCGTCCAGCCATTTTATCCCCTACTCTTAGTTTACGTTTTTTCGCAATATAGATTTTCGCTAATTTTACGATACCTGCAGGTAACTCATCTCCAACTGAGATTGTAAATCTTTCACGGTTAAGCGCTCCTTGTAAGTCGTTGTACTTAATTTTATAATTATGTATCAACTCTTTTACTAATTCGTTCTTATCCTCGTCTGTTGTCCAAAGAGATTCTAATCCAGTTAAATTTAAGAAATCTTCAACGTTAGATAAGATTTTTTGTGTGTATTTTACACCTTTCTTGATCACTTCTTCGTTCAAGTCGTTGTAAATACCTTGAGATGTTTTTCCGTTTAATAAAACGTATAATTTCTCTAATAAAATCTCTCTTAATTCATTGAATTTAACATCGTACTCAGCTTCTACACTATCAATGATAGCCTTGTCTTGAGAACGTTTACGTTTATCCTTAATACTACGTGAGAATAATTTTTTATTGATTACAACACCACGTAATGATGGAGAAGCTTTAAGAGAAGCATCTTTTACATCACCAGCTTTGTCACCAAAAATTGCACGTAATAGTTTTTCTTCTGGAGTTGGATCAGATTCTCCTTTTGGAGTAATCTTACCAATCAAGATATCACCAGGTTTTACTTCTGCTCCAATACGGATCATACCGTTTTCGTCTAAGTCTTTTGTAGCCTCTTCCGAAACGTTAGGAATATCAGAAGTTAATTCTTCCATACCTAATTTAGTATCACGTACATCTAATGAATACTCATCGATGTGGATAGATGTAAACCAGTCTTCACGAACAGCTTTCTCAGAAATTACAATAGCATCCTCGAAGTTGTACCCTTGCCAAGGCATAAAGGCAACAACCATGTTTCGACCAATTGCTAATTCTCCTCCTTCTGTTGCATAACCTTCAGATAAAACTTGTCCTTTCTCTACACGATCACCAACTTTTACAATTGGTTTCAACGTAATTGTAGTTCCTTGATTGGTTTTTCTGAATTTTGTTAAATTATATGTTTTCTCAGCGGTATCGAAGCTTACTAATTCTTCGTCTTCTGAGCGATCATATTTAATTGTTATAATGTCAGCATCAACATAAGTTACTGTACCTTCACGTTCTGCATTAACTAAGATTCTAGAATCTTTTGCAACTTGTTTTTCTAATCCAGTACCTACAATTGGTGCTTGAGGTTTTAATAATGGAACTGCCTGACGCATCATGTTCGATCCCATTAACGCACGGTTGGCGTCATCATGCTCCAAGAAAGGAATTAATGATGCTGAGATAGAAGCAATCTGGTTAGGTGCAACGTCGATTAAGTCTACTTCTGATGGAGTTACCACAGGGAAATCTCCGTCTTCACGAGCTGTTACACGTTCAGTAGCAATAGTACCATCGTCTGCCATGTCGATATTGGCTTGAGCAATTACTTTAGATTCTTCCTCTTCCGCAGTTAAGTAGATAGGTGCTGATTCGACGTCCACTTTTCCTTCTTCTACCTTTCTGTACGGTGTTTCGATGAATCCTAAGTTATTAACTTTAGCGAATACACATAATGACGAAATCAAACCAATGTTTGGTCCCTCAGGAGTTTCAATTGGACATAAACGTCCGTAATGAGTGTGGTGTACGTCACGTACCTCGAATCCCGCTCTTTCTCTTGATAAACCTCCAGGTCCTAATGCTGATAAACGACGTTTGTGTGTAATCTCTGATAATGGATTTGTTTGGTCCATGAACTGAGATAACTGATTCGTTCCGAAGAATGAGTTGATAACAGATGATAATGTTTTAGCATTAATCAAGTCGATAGGTGTAAACACCTCGTTGTCACGAACATTCATTCTTTCACGGATAGTTCTAGCCATACGAGCTAAACCTACTCCGAATTGGCTTGCCATTTGCTCACCAACCGTTCTTACACGACGGTTAGATAAGTGGTCAATATCATCCACCTCTGCTTTAGAGTTGATTAATTCGATTAAGTATTTAATAATCGAAATGATATCTTCACGAGTCAATACTTGTATATCCTCGCTAATAGCTAAACCTAATTTTTTATTTAATCTGTAACGACCTACTTCACCTAATGAATAACGTTGATCAGAGAAGAATAATTTATCAATAATTCCTCTTGCTGTCTCCTCATCTGGTGGCTCAGCGTTACGTAATTGTCTATAGATATACTCTACGGCTTCTTTTTCAGTATTCGTAGGGTCTTTTTGTAAAGTATTATGGATAATTCCATAATCAGCAGAATTTATATCTTCTTTGTGTAATAAGATTGTCTTAACACCAGAATCTACGATTTGATCGATGTGATCTTTTTCTAAGATTGTTTCACGGTCTAAGATAATTTCATTACGCTCGATAGATACAACTTCTCCTGTATCTTCATCTACGAAATCCTCGTGCCATGTGTTTAATACACGTGCAGCAAGTTTACGACCTACAACTTTCTTTAAATTAGCTTTATTAACTTTTACTTCTTCTGCTAAGTCGAAAATTTCTAAGATATCTTTATCTCTTTCGTATCCGATTGCACGTAATAAAGTAGTTAATGGTAACTTTTTCTTACGATCGATGTAAGCGTACATTACGCTGTTGATGTCTGTTGCGAACTCAATCCAAGATCCTTTGAAAGGAATAATACGAGATGAGTACAATTTTGTACCATTCGCATGGAAAGATTGTCCAAAGAATACCCCAGGAGAACGGTGTAATTGAGATACAATAACACGTTCTGCACCATTGATAATGAATGATCCTGAAGGTGACATATAAGGAATTGTTCCTAAATAAACGTCTTGCACAACAGTTTCGAAATCTTCGTGTTCTTCGTCCGTACAGTACAATTTAAGACGAGCTTTCAAAGGTACACTGTACGTTAACCCTCTTTCGATACACTCATCAATTGTGTAACGTGGTGGATCTACGAAATAATCTAAGAATTCTAAAACAAACTGATTGCGAGTATCCGTAATTGGAAAATTCTCAGCAAATGTTCGGTAAAGACCTTCATTTTTTCGTTGGTCAGGTCTTGTTTCCAACTGGAAAAAATCTTCAAACGATTTGATCTGAATGTCAAGGAAATCTGGGAACTGAGCGACTGCTTTTGCAGAAGAGAAGTTCAATCTTTCTTTTTTCTCAGTCGAGTTGCTTAATGTTGCTTTAGTGGCCAATTTCGAATGAATTTTGGTTTATATAATGACTTTATGCGTAAAAAGGTTTAGACCTAACACGTCCTGTGTTAGGTCCAAACCTATATTTTTTAGTAATAAAAATTACTTCAATTCTACTACTGCACCAGCTTCTTCTAGCTGTTTCTTTAAAGCTTCAGCTTCATCTTTAGAAACTGCTTCTTTAACTGTAGCTGGAGTTGAATCTACTAAATCTTTAGCTTCTTTTAATCCTTTTCCAGTTAATTCTTTAACTAATTTAACAACTGCTAATTTAGATGCACCTGCTTCTTTTAAGATTACGTCGAATTCTGTTTGCTCATCTGCAGCTTCAGCTCCACCAGCAGCAACAACAACTGCAGCAGCAGCTGGTTCAATTCCGTACTCGTCTTTTAAGATTGTAGATAATTCGTTAACTTCTAATACTGTTAAGTTTACTAACTCTTCAGCTAATTTTTTTAAATCTGCCATTTTAATGCTTTTTGTTTTTTAAACTTTATTTAATATGAGTGTGTCTTATTCTTCTGAAGCTCCTTCTTCTGCTTTCGCAGCTTCTTTGTTCTCTAATTGAGAAACAACAGTTTTGATAGGAGATTGAAGTAACATAACGATATCTGCGATTAATTCTTCGCGAGATTTCAATGCTACTAATTGTGGTAATTTGTCATCACCAACCCAAGTATTATCTTCAATCCAAGCTCCTTTTAAAATAGGCTTTTCAGATTTTTTTCTGAAAACATCAATTACTTTAGCTGGTGCATTACCAACTTCAGCAGTCATTAATGCTGTATTTCCTTTTAAAGATCCGTAAAGTTCTTCGAAGTTTTTGTCTTCGATGTTCTCCATCGCTTTCTTTAATAAAGTGTTTTTTACTACGCGTAAAGATACATTGCTTTTGAAGCAAGCTCTTCTTAATTCAGTAGTATTAACAGCGTTTAATCCGTCGATATCTGCTAAGTAGATGATTTTTGCTTCTGCTAATACAGCTTGCAATTCATCTATCATATTTGCTTTATCTTGTTTTGTCATTGCCATAATCTACTAATTTTAAGCGTTTACACTTTTTGGATCTACTGATACACCTACAGATTGAGTTGTAGAAAGCGTGATGCTTCTTACATATACTCCTTTAGCAGCTGTTGGTTTTAATTTAATTAAAGTTTGAATTAATTCATTCGCATTGTCTTTAATTTTATCAGCATCAAAAGATACTTTACCAACTGCAGCGTGGATGATTCCGTAACGGTCTACTTTGAAGTCGATTTTACCTGCTTTTACTTCAGAAACGGCTTTACCAACTTCTAAAGTTACAGTACCTGACTTTGGGTTAGGCATTAATCCACGAGGTCCTAAAACACGTCCTAATGGTCCTAATTTACCCATAACAGCTGGCATAGTAACGATCACGTCTACATCTGTCCAACCATCTTTAATTTTTTGTAAGTATTCATCTAATCCTACATAATCAGCACCTGCTGCTTTAGCTTCTGCTTCTTTATCTGGAGTAACTAATGCTAATACTTTTACATCTTTACCTGTTCCGTGTGGTAATGAAACTACACCACGAACCATTTGGTTAGCTTTCTTAGGGTCTACACCTAAACGAACTGCTATATCTACAGAAGCATCAAACTTTGCGTAGTTTACTTCCTTTACTAATGATGATGCTTCATCAATAGAGTAAAGTTTGTTTTTTTCTACTTTAGCTAATACCTCTTTTTGTTTTTTTGTTAACTTTGCCATTTCCTAAAATGTTTTAATTATTCTGGAGCTTGCCCACCTTTTACAGTTATACCCATAGAACGTGCAGTTCCAGCAACCATTTTCATAGCAGATTCAACAGTAAAACAGTTCATGTCCGCTAACTTGTCTTCAGCAATAGCTCTCACTTGATCCCAAGTAACAGTACCAACTTTTTGACGGTTTGGCACACCTGATGCTTTTTTCAATTTCGCAGCTTCCATTAACTGAACAGCAGCTGGTGGAGTTTTAATTACGAAATCAAATGATTTGTCTTGATACACCGTAATAACAACTGGTAACACTGCACCTTGTTTTTCTTGTGTACGTCCATTAAATTGTTTACAAAACTCCATGATGTTAACACCTGCAGCACCTAAAGCCGGCCCTACTGGTGGCGAAGGATTTGCTTGTCCTCCTTTAACTTGAAGTTTTACAACTTTTTCAATTTTTTTTGCCATTTTTTTAATTCTTAAAATTAAGCGTTATGTGGAAGCAGCCTAAATTTTCTACTTTTAATTTGTTGATTGATCATGCAATCTTTTCAACTTGGTTAAAACTTAACTCAAGTGGGGTTTTACGTCCGAAGATTAAAACCATCACTTCAAGTTTGCGTTTGTCTTCAATGATTTTCTCAACCGTTCCGTTGAAGCCATTGAATGGTCCGTCGATTACTTTTACATTTTCACCTACAATGTAAGTTACTCCAAGATTTGTATCAACATTTTCTGCTAATTCGTCAACTTTACCTAACATTCGGTTAACTTCCGATTGTCTCATTGGTACAGGATCACCTCCTTTGGTTGCACTCAAAAAGCTAATTACACCAGATGTATTCTTTACCATGTGAGGTATTTCTCCCACAAGCTCAGCTTCTATCATGATGTAGCCAGGAAAATGTACTTTTTCCTTTTGATATTTTTTACCGTTGCGGATTTGAATCACTTTTTCCATAGGAACAACAATTTGTCCTACATAATCATTCAAATTTTGGTACTGAATTTCTCTTTCAATATAATCTTTAACTTTCAGCTCTTGTCCAGCTACAGTCTTGATTACATACCATTTCTTTTCACTCATGATTCTAATTACTAAACGGGATATTATATAAACTAAAAAGCGCCGTAGATAAAGTTAAGCACTTGTGTGAATAATGTATCTACCGCATATAAAAATATAGCTAACAGAACTGTAGCTATTGCAACAATAATAGTGTCTCTTTGTAAATCAGAAAAAGATGGCCATGTTACATGTTCTTTAAACTCTACAAAGGATTCTTTTACATATTGTACGATTTTCATATCGTTTTCATTTAGCACGGGCACAAGGATTCGAACCCTGATCAACGGTTTTGGAGACCGCTATTCTACCATTGAACTATGCCCGTAGAATAAAAAGAGTGGTAATCATTGAAGATTACCACATCTTCTATATTATTGATTGACTATAATTAGTCTAAAATTTCAGTTACCTGACCTGCACCAACTGTACGTCCACCTTCACGGATTGCGAAACGTAAACCTTCGTTTAATGCAATTGGTTGTAATAATTCAACTGTAATAGTTAAGTTATCTCCTGGTAAAACCATCTCAACACCTTCTGGTAAGTTGATTTCCCCTGTTACGTCAGTTGTACGTACGTAGAACTGTGGACGGTAACGGTTGTGGAATGGAGTGTGACGACCACCTTCTTCTTTAGTTAAGATATAAACCTCAGCTTTGAATTTTTTGTGTGGTTTAACAGATCCTTGTTTACAAATAACCATACCACGACGGATTTCTGTTTTCTCAACACCACGTAATAATAAACCTACATTATCACCAGCTTCACCTCTATCTAAGATTTTACGGAACATTTCAACCCCAGTTACAGTAGAAGTTAATTTTTCTTCTCCCATACCTACGATATCAACTGGATCACCAGAGTTAATAACACCAGCCTCGATACGTCCTGTTGCAACAGTACCACGACCTGTAATAGAGAATACATCCTCTACTGGCATTAAGAATGGTTTGTCAGAGTCACGTACTGGTTCTTCAATCCAGTTATCAACTTCTTCCATTAAATGCAATAAAGCATCAACCCATTTTTGTTCTCCGTTTAATGCACCTAAAGCAGATCCTTGAACAACTGGAGTGTTATCTCCATCGTACTCGTAAGAAGACAATAAATCTCTTACTTCCATCTCTACTAATTCTAATAACTCAGCATCGTCAACCATATCTACTTTGTTTAAGAAAACAACGATACGAGGAACGTTTACTTGGCGACATAATAAGATGTGCTCACGAGTTTGAGGCATTGGCCCATCAGTAGCAGCAACTACCAAGATACCACCATCCATTTGAGCAGCTCCTGTAACCATGTTCTTTACGTAATCCGCGTGACCTGGACAGTCAACGTGCGCGTAGTGACGGTTAGCAGTTTCATACTCTACGTGAGATGTATTAATTGTAATACCACGCTCTTTCTCCTCTGGAGCATTATCGATTTGATCGAAAGCTTTTGCTTCTGAAAAACCAGCATCAGCTAATACTTTAGTAATTGCTGCAGTTGTAGTGGTTTTACCGTGGTCAACGTGACCAATAGTACCAATATTTAAGTGCGGCTTATTACGGTTGAAAGTTTCCTTTGCCATTTTACTTTTTATTAATTTCTATTGTTATACTTAAATTTAAAAAAAATAACTTTTAATTATTTCAAGTGCAAAAATACACTTTTTAATTTATATAAAGGTATTTATTTTTGATTCGCCAACCTTAGATTAAATAAGTTTCAACAACTACTTACAAAGATTAACTACACTAGCGAACTAGAATTTGAGCGGGAAACGAGACTCGAACTCGCAACATTCAGCTTGGAAGGCTGACGCTCTACCAATTGAGCTATTCCCGCATTCACTTCTAAAAAGCTTTGCAAATTTAAAGATTAAATCCTAAACCACAAAACTTTTAAAAATTAAGTTTGTGGGGAGAGCAGGATTCGAACCTGCGAAGGTGAAACCAACGGATTTACAGTCCGTCCTCGTTGGCCGCTTGAGTATCTCCCCGCCTTACCTTTTGTTCTTATAAAAAAACTTAGAGCCGATAGAGGGACTCGAACCCACGACCTGCTGATTACAAATCAGCTGCTCTAGCCAGCTGAGCTACATCGGCATTATTTATTTATAAAAGACTTATTTTAAAAGAACAGTCCGTTAAAATTGTTTGTTTAACGGACTGCAAATTTACGCTGTTTTTTGAATTAACCAAATTTTTATGATTTTTTTTTAGCTAATTCTTCAATTTTTATCGATCGCTAATTTTTTCCTTTTTTCTGATAATTAATTTTTTCAATGTATCTACCGACAAATCAATACATTCCTCAAAAGACTGTCCAGTTTTACTCACAACGATATCATCTCCGGGTACTTCTAATTTGATATCAACTGTCTTGTTGTTTTTTTCTGCAGTATTCTCTAATTTAAAAGAAACGTTTGCTGCAATGATTTTGTCTGACAAAGTTTCTAATTTTTCTAATTTTTTTTCTAAATACTCCTCTAAACCTGGTTTAGTATTGAAGTTTACTGCTTGAAAGTTAATTGTCATAATTACTCTTTTTTGTTCTCACGTGGGTGAGCTTTGTTAAACACTTTTTTTAAATTTTCTATACTTCCATGTGTATAAATTTGAGTCGATGACAAACTTGAATGCCCTAAAATATCTTTCACTGCATTCAAATCTGCTCCAGAATCTAACATATGGGTCGCAAATGAATGCCTCAACATATGAGGACTTTTTTTATGTTTTACACTTATAAGACTAAGGTAATATTTAACTTTGGAATAAACAAGATTATCATACAAAGGTTTTCCTTTTTCTGTTACAAAAACATTCGTACATTGTAGGGTAATTTCGTTATGTTTTCGTGTATTGTAAATTGCTAAATCTTCTAACAAAAAAGTTGAAATCGGAATTATACGTTCTTTGTTTCTTTTTCCTAAAACTTTAATAGAGAGCGTAGCTGGATCAATGTCATTTTCTTTCAAACCTATCAATTCGGCACGTCGAATACCTGTTTGATACATCACATCAATCATCAAACGATCTCTTGCTCCTTCAAACGTATCAGGAAAGAATTCATCATTATTCAACAAATCATTTAATTCTGTCTGTGTAAATGGAACCAGCACTTGTTTATTTTGCTTGAGAGAATGTATTTGTTCAATTGGGTTAATCGTTAAATGACTTTCCTTGATTAAATATTTATAAAACGTGCGCAGCGCGCTTAATTTTCGATTTACTGTTTTCTCCGACTTCTGTAATTCGGATAAGTACATTACAAATGCACGAATATGATTTTTGGTTGCGTGTTGAATTTCAGATGAATCTTCTTCTTGTTGATAAAACTCAACAAAATCATCTAAATCTCTTTTGTAACTTGTAATTGTTAGCGTAGAATAGTTTTTCTCGAGCGCTAAATAATCTAAGAATAGTTGAATTAATTCCATAAAAAAACCTATTCATCAAAGTTACAACTTTAATAAATAGGTCAATAGAAATTAATTCTTTATATTGTTTAAAACAGCTATTTACGCTTCTTCTTGTGCCAATAAAGATTGTTTGTAGATTGCTCTACTCATCTTAATTCTGTTTGAAACAGAAGGTTTTGTAAATTGTTGACGTGCTCTTAGCTGACGTACAACACCTGTTTTATCAAATTTTCTTTTGTATTTTTTTAGAGCTCTTTCGATTGACTCTCCGTCTTTTACTGGTATAATCAACATAATTTTATCTATTTCTTTTTGAGATGGCAAATATACAACTCTTTAGTAATTAAACAAATCCTTTTGCATTAATCTTTCAAAATATTTCTTCCAATAACTAATTTTTGGATTTCAGTTGTTCCTTCTCCAATTGTACATAACTTAGAATCTCGGTAAAATTTTTCTACTGGAAAATCTTTTGTATAGCCGTATCCTCCAAATATTTGTACCGCTTCGTTCGATATTTTAACACAAGCTTCCGATGCATAATATTTTGCCATAGCACCTTCTGTTGTCATTGGTTTTTTATGATTTTTTAGATAAGAAGCTTTGCGAATTAATAATTCAGAAGCTTCAATTTCAGTTACCATTTCAGCTAATTTGAAATTAATTGCTTGGAAATTGGCAATTGCAGTTCCAAATTGGTGACGCTCTTGTGCATATTTTAAAGCAGCTTTATACGCTCCTTTTGCAATACCTAAGGATAAAGCCGCGATAGAAATTCGACCACCATCTAAAATTTTCAATGCTTGTTTGAAACCATCTCCTACATTTCCTAAACGATTAGCATCAGAAACACGTACGTTATCAAAGATTAATTCTGCTGTTTCAGAAGCACGCATGCCTAATTTATTTTCTTTTTTACCTGAAGTAAAACCTGGTGTTCCTTTTTCGATAACAAAAGCTGTTGCATTATTTTTAGCTCCTTTTTCTCCTGTACGTGTCATCACAACTGCTACATCTCCAGAAATGGCGTGTGTAATAAAGTTTTTTGCACCATTGATTACCCATTCATCACCATCTTTAACAGCTGTTGTTGACATTCCTCCTGCATCAGATCCTGTATTGTGCTCTGTTAATCCCCAAGCTCCAATCCATTCTGCTGTTGCTAATTTTGGTAACCATCGTTGTTTTTGTTCTTCGTTTCCGAATTCTAAAATATGATTTGTACAAAGTGAGTTGTGCGCAGCTACAGACAATCCAATAGAAGGGTCGACTTGTGAGATTTCATCTACAATCGATACATATTCATCATAAGACAATCCGCTTCCTCCGTATTCTTCTGGAACAACAATTCCCATGAATCCCATTTTTCCAAGTTCTTTAAAAACTTCTACAGGAAAAGTTTGAGCTTCATCCCATTCCATAATATTAGGCTGAATGTATTGTTTTGCAAAATCTCTTGCAGACTGTGCGATTAATGATAAATTTTCATTTTCTAAGAAATCCATTTTTTTGAGTTTTATTATTTTTTTATGACTTAGCTTCAAAAGTAATAAATTTCTATTAAGTGAAAAGTTTTTCTTTTACGATTATTTTTATTCATTAAAAATAATTGACTCTCAGCGGTTTTAATTTAAAAAAAACTGAATTAACTACAAATGTTTAAAGTCATTTTAAAAAATGATTTTAAACATTTTAATTCGGATAGATTAATCCGAGATTTGTTGTCAGAAATTAAAAACAATGATTATGAAAAAAGGACTTATACTATTGGGAGCAATCTTAACTTCAGCAATTTCATTTGGTCAAGAAGCAGGAGAGTTGCATATGCGTGTTAGAGCAACAGGTGTAGTTCCTGTAGAAAATGCTAAAATTGAAGCTATAGGTGGAAATGTAGCTGTTACGAATAATGTTATTCCTGAAATTGACTTTACGTATTATATTACGAAAAATCTTGCAGCCGAATTAATATTAGGAACGTCTAAACATGAAGTTGTTGCTGTAAATACGGCATTAGGAAATTTAGATTTAGGTCGTGTAATGTTACTTCCTCCTACTGTAAATGTGCAATACCATATGTATCCTACAAAAAATTTAAAACCTTATATTGGAGCTGGAATTAACTATACAATTTTCTACGACGAAGGTGCAGGAAAAGGTAGAAATGCAGCTGTAACAAGTGTTGATTATGAAAATAAAGTAGGCTTCGGATTTCAATTAGGATTTGATTATAAAATCAATGATAAATTATATTGGAACGTGGATGTTAAAAAATTATATTTAAACACAGATGTAACAGTTGGAGCTGCTTTGGATCAACAAGTTTATGTGCCAGCAGATGTAGATCTTAATCCTTGGTTAATCAGTACTGGTATTGGGTTCAAATTATTCTAAAATCGACCTTTTATATATATTATGATTTTTTAAAAATAAAGAAAAATCAAAAAGAGAAGCAATTGCTTCTCTTTTTTTATTTAAATTATCTCTCTACCCTTTTATCTTCTATTTGATTGATTCGAAAATATTCTCGAACCGAAACAAAAGTAGGTTCTATATGCACCAACACATCTTTTACTTGAGGCATTTTTGCTTGAACAGCATCTTTTAGATCATGGCTAATTTTATGTCCTTCTACAACTGAAATAGAGCCATCTACAATCGCATGTAAATCCACATAATAATTCATTCCGTTCTTACGAACATTACATTTTTCGGTCGCCATAACACCTGGTACATTTAAGGCTATTTCACGAATTTGTTCAATTTCATCTTCATACAATTGTTCATCCATAATTTCGCCCAAAGCAGGACGAAGAATTTTATATGCATTATATAAAATGAACGTTGATGCAAAAAGTGCTGCTACATCGTCTGCAGCTTCCCAACCTGGTCCCATCACCAAAGAAATCGAGATTCCGATAAATGCCATTAGCGAAGTTATCGCATCTGATCGATGGTGCCAAGCATCCGCTTTTAAAGAAGAACTATTGGTCTCGACACTTTTTCGCATCACATATTGAAACGATAATTCTTTAAACAGTATAATTCCTCCAAGAACTAATAACGTAAAAGGTTTGGGTTGATGATGTGGTGTAATAATATTTGTAATACTCTCCTTCGCAATAATAATCGCAGAAACAATCAGAAAAGTAACCACTAAGAATGTAATTAACGCTTCAGCTTTTCCGTGTCCATACGGATGATTTTCATCTGCTGGTTTAGCTGAATACTTCAGCCCAAAGAATACAAATATTGATGAAAAAACATCTGCCGAAGATTCGATAGCATCTGCAATAAGCGCGTATGAATTTCCAAAATAACCAGCCAAAAACTTAATTCCAGCCAAAGAAGCATTTCCTACAATACTAAAAATCGAAGCTTTGATTGCTTTTTCCGAATTATCATTCATACCAAAAAAATAAGCCCTACAAATGTAAGGCTTATTCTAATTTTATATCTCGAAAATATTATTTTTCTAAGAATGGGTATTTGTAATCTTTTGCAGGAACAAATGTTTCTTTAATTGTTTGAACAGAAGTCCAACGTAACAAGTTCATTGCAGATCCAGCTTTATCATTTGTACCAGAAGCACGTGCTCCACCAAATGGTTGTTGCCCAACTACAGCTCCTGTTGGTTTGTCGTTGATGTAGAAGTTTCCACAAGCATTTTTCAATGCATTAGATGCGATTCCCACAGCAGCACGATCTTTCGAGAAGATAGAACCTGTTAAAGCATAAGCAGAAGTTTCGTCTACTAATTTTAAAGTTGCTTCAAATTCATTTTCATCATATACATAAACAGACAATACAGGTCCGAAGATTTCTTCTACCATTGATTCGTATTGAGGATTTGTTACTTTGATTACTGTTGGTTGAACAAAGTATCCTACAGAATCGTCATACGTACCACCAATTACAACTTCAGCTTCAGAAGATGCATGTGCACGATCAATATATGCTTTTGATTTTTCGAAAGAATTTTTATCAATAACAGCAGTCATGAAATTAGAGAAATCTTCAGGAGAACCTAATGTCACAGTTGCTAACATTTCTTTCATTTGTTTTTCTACCTCGTTCCATAAATTAGAAGGGATGTAAGCACGAGAAGCTGCAGAACATTTTTGTCCTTGGTATTCGAATGCTCCACGAACTAAAGCTACAGCAACTTCTGTTGCACAAGCAGATTTGTGAACCATAACGAAATCTTTTCCTCCTGTTTCTCCTACAATACGAGGGTAAGTTCTATAATTATTAATATTATCACCAATTTGTTTCCATAAAGTATTGAAAACTTTTGTTGAACCTGTGAAGTGTAATCCAGCAAAATCTTTGTGCTCTAAAACTGTTTTTGCAGTTTCTGCTCCATCAGTTAAAATCATATTGATTACACCATCTGGTAAACCAGCTTTTTTGAACACTTCCATAGTCACTTTAGCAGCTAAAGTTTGTTTATCTGAAGGTTTCCAAACAACAACATTCCCCATCAAAGCCATACAAGAAGGTAAGTTACCAGCAATTGCAGTAAAGTTGAAAGGAGTGATAGCGAATGTAAATCCTTCTAATGGACGATAATCTACGCGATTCCATACTCCCGGAGAAGAGACTGGTTGATCTGCATAAATTTCTGTCATATACTGTACATTGAAACGTAAAAAGTCGATTAACTCACAAGCTGAATCAATTTCTGCTTGCATCGCATTTTTAGATTGTCCAATCATCGTTGCAGCATTTATTTTTGCACGGTAAGGACCAGCAATTAAATCTGCAGCTTTTAAGAAAATTGCCGCTCTATCTTCCCAAGGCATTGCAACCCAAGCTTCTTTTGCAGCTAACGCTGTATCTATCGCTTTTCTTACATCGTCTTGAGTTCCTTCGTGGAAATAACCAACCACTTTTTGGTGATCGTGTGGAGGACGAATTTCTTTTTTATTTCCTGAAAAAATCTCTTCAGAACCAATGTATTGCGGAACCTCTGTCACCTCGTTAAACATTTTTTTGTATGCGTCTAATAATTGCGCGCGCTCTGGCGTACCAGGAGCATACGATTTCACCTCTTCGTTAACAGCTTGAGGAATTTGAGCAAATGATTTTGACATTCTTATTATTTTGTTTGTTTATACTTATTCAAAGTCCAAATTTATGAAAAATAAATGAAAATTTTCAGTTTGAATAATTAACTAAATTGCCTCATAAATTAATCTTTTAGGTCCCTATCATTCTTATCTTTAGATTGAATCACTTGTTTTTCGATATTCTCTAAATACTGAATTTGCATTTCCTGAATTTCTAATAATTTTTTGTTTTGATGAACCAATAAATGATCTATTTTTTCACTTAATAATTTTATCTCCAATTCAGCTTTCAAATTGATTTTATAATCGTGTTCAGCTCTATCCCTGTCTTTATCTTCTTGTCGATTTTGGCTCATCATGATAATCGGTGCTTGAATCGCCACTAAACAAGAAAGAATTAAATTCAATAAAATAAACGGATAAGGGTCAAATCCTTTGTTATGTAACATCCAGAAGTTAAGTAACATCCACGCTAATAAAAACACAAAAAACGCAACAATAAACGTCCAACTTCCTCCAAAAGTAGCCACATTATCAGCTATTTTTTCACCAATTGTTAATGTTTTTACTGTTTCTTCTTTGATATTTTCTGAAAGAATCGAATTATTTCGAATTGCTTCTATAACATCTTGATCCAATTTTTCCATTTCACCTTTTTCTTGCGAAATCAAATTAGCAAAAAATAAACGACGATATTTATTTAGAACTTTAATTGAAACATTTTCTTCTTCGGATATATCTGGATAATCTTGTTGAATTAATTTAAAAATTTCTTGTTGAATCTCTTTACCTTTCACAGCTTCATAGCGATGAATTGGTTTTTGTGTTACAAAACATTTCATAATAGTCTATTTGAGTCAAAAATTTTCTAACAAAAAACGCTCCTAAAATTAGAAGCGTTTACTGGATTAAAAGTTATTCGTGTAATAATCGAAATATTTACAATTTGATTTGATTTCTTGATACGCTTTCGTATCTGAATATTGTTTTAAACTCTTGAAATTAGAACGATAATTTGCCACTTTATATGCCAATATTTTATTTTCATTCGAATATTGATCTTCATACAAACGTTTCAAAACTGGATCTTTTGCATTGTAAAAACGACCTTGTTCATTCTTTGATAATGCAAACAATAGTTGCGCTTTCATCTCTTTATCCTTAGTTGCATCAAACGCTTTTTTCAAATAATTTTCTGAAGGTGTAAAATTATCAACATAATATCCACCCCAACCAAAACTTTTATAAAAGAAATTTGTTGTTGCTTCATATTCCGAATCATAATTATGATATTTTGGTCCATTCTCGTTGTTTCGATCAAATGTCAACAAATAGCGATAATACCCTAAAGTTGTTGTGTTGTAATAAAAATTTCCTAATAAATAATTTGCTTTCGCACCTTCTTCAGAATTTTTTTTCCCGATTTTATTCAATTCAATCATTGCATTCGTCAATTCTAATTTTGACATTTTAGATTTGATAAATTTGAACTCATTCAAATAAGGCGTTTCAATTACCTGATTTTCATCACAGTTAAAACATTCAATTTTATTGTACCCAAAAATCTTACTTGGAATATTATGAAAGCCATCAAATTGGTTTTCTACCCAAGTTTTTGTTTCTTTTTTTGTCGAATAATTGTAATCATACACAAAATATGAACTTTCGGAAGTATGAAATGTTGGATCTATTTTTTCGAATTCCTTCTTTGCTAAATCAAATTTCATTTCGCCCAAATAAATAGTCCCTTTGAAATCAGCTAAATAATCAGCTAATTTATATTGAATATCCGTTGATTTTTCGGTTCTCCAATCCCATGAACTCGATTTTACTTTTGTATTGATTAAATATTTTTCGAAAGCTGTTTTATTTGGTTTCTTATCCAATTTATCCAAATCGTTGATAATCGCCCAATTCGGATTTGAACCTAATTGTGTAATTTCGTTATGAATCAAAAACGCTTTTCCTTTATCGCCTTGCAAAAAATATCGATTTGCCAAAACGTCTAAAATGACATTTTTTAGATTCATTTTTTGATTCTCACTAATAGGATATTCGTATTCATTTTCTGGTAATTTTGGGTATTCGTAATGAAGGATTGACGCATATTTTTGCATCAATTGATTCTCAAAACTATCCGTAATTTTCTTTTGTTCGAAAATTTCTAATAAAACTTGAATTACATTTTTTTGTTGTTGAAATTCTTTCGAGGTCGAATTTACTTTTGCTAAATACGTCTTCGTTTCGGTAAAATTTTTATTCAATAAATTCAAATAAGCAACCGATAAATTCCAAAATTCTTTGTTATCGGCTTTTGTAGCTTGTAATTTTGCTAAGGCAATCAACTCATTAATTTGAATTTCTTCTTTCGAATTATCAACCGAACTTCCATAATATTCATTATTCAATTTTACAGGCAAATACAAATCCGTGTATTTTTTTCGTCCTTGTGTCGAATTCCAATAATAATCTTCAGGATTTTGTTGCAAATATTGACGCTCGATTAAATTGATAGAACGTGCAAATAAAATTCGAGCTTGTGGCGCATTCACATCATTTGCAATAATTTTTTTCGCGGGTGCTAACGGATTAGAAAAGTCATTGTAACCAATCAATAGATACAAATCATTTTTCTCTTGTGTAGTTTTTGCATTTGCCAAAAGCTTCTCATAATTTAAATCTTGTGTCACGTTCATCGACTGATAAGCACTTAATTTACGGTCATTAGAATGTGAAAAAACTTCGAAAAAATCATAATTCGCTTGTACATAATTTCCGAGTGCACGTTCGGCACCACCTTTTTGATCTAACGCATAATAATACATCGAATTTTTTAGTCCCTGAGAAGCTACATACATGTTAAAATAGTTAATAGCATCTCTGTATTCATGGAAATAATGTGCAAAACGAACCAATTGATAACCATAACGCGTTTTCAATTCTTTATCTGTTTCCGCATTCCAACTCTTCTTTAGAACCTCAAGAACTTTTTTATAATTTAGATTATTAACATTTTTTTCTGGACGATCGACATACGACCACTCACCATTATCAATGTAATAAAATGCCATGTAAGGCTCTAAATATTTGGCATATGATAAATAAAGCAATTGTTGTTTATTCTTTTTTATCCAATCTGTTGTCGCAAAATTGGTTGTTGAATTGGTTGATTTTCCAGTTTTAATCATCGAATCAACTTCTTGTTTTGATGCTTTAAAAACCAATTCGTAAGCTTGTTGATATGTGATTCCTAATGTTTTTTGCCAATCTAAAATATTCTCATTTTTTTGATTTTCATCAATCGAATAATATGGATTATCCAATGTCATCAAAAAAGGTTGATATTGTGGCGCTTCACTTAATGTTTGAGAAAAAAGATTGTAATAATAGTAATCTTCTCCTCCTCCATCAGCGCAAGCAAATGCTTGAGTTAGTCCAAAGATTAAACTTAATGATAGTACTATTTTTTTCATAGATCTTTAGGAATTGTATTTAAAAATTTTGAATCTAAATGATAATAGATCAAACGGTAATTGTCTTTTAATTTTGTATCGATAAACGACTTTGTTTCAACTAATAATTGAGGTGATATTGTTTCTACTTTAATAGTAAAACCTTTGCTCACATAAAAATTTCGAACGAAGAAATTATCTTCAACTTCGTAAAAACCTTCACGAACTTTTTTCACAGGTTTCCCTATCAAATCTTGCTCCGAAAAAGAATTGATTAACTTTATTTTTCCAAGATGATTTGTTAAAATCGCCCATGAATAAATTGGCAAAGCCACGTCTAATTTGATTGGATAATCTTCTAAATTTTGTAAATAATCTTTGGCTATTTTCAAATCTAAAATTGAATTGTTTTCAGTTTGATCGGTCGGATTTTCGGTAGCATAACACATCAAAACCATTTTATCCAATGGTGGAACACCTTCTTGCTCTTTAAATTTCACTTGATGCAAACGTAAAGTGGCAGAAATTTGTTTGCCCGAAATATGTTTCAATTCAGACAAAAATGTAAAATAATTTTCTCGTGTCGATTTTGTCCAATCGCAATCAATTTGAATTTCATCAAAGCTTTTTAAGCTTCCTCTTTCAGCTGTTTCGTTCAAAAAATTAAACACATCTTTAGCCAAAATTTTTACTTGATCTTTGGATATATTTAGAAAAGTTTGATTGGTAATAAAAATGGTCGGAATATAATTAACGTTAAGTTTTGTTGCATCAAAATTCTGAATAATCCCAATTGGTGAAATTTTATTTGCTTTTTTATCTACATCAAAAAAACGAATGTAAACATTCTCTACCTTTAGGTAATCGACTGTATTTTTCTCCATTTCATTGATCGAAAAATTACTTCGCCAATAATAAAAATCTACGGGAGATTTTTTGGTTTCGGAAGTACATCCAACCAAAAAAAACAATATAGTGAGTGATAAAAATCTGAATATAAAGTTCATGTCCAAATTTAAATAGAATTATAGTGAATTCTATCGTTAATTATAGTGAAATTTTTAAATCTAAAATTTAGAAAAATTCATTTGAAGTAATTTATCTCCTCGAATTTCCTGATCCGTACCCCATCAAAATATCGTAACGTTGTCCCCAAGGTCTATAGTAAAATAAAGCTTGGTATTGGTTTTCGGTTTGCCAAAAACTTCCACTCACATAACTTGGATCTATTTTTCCTGTTTTGGTGTTTTTTACAACGTATTGGTAATTGTAATAGCCTTGTTTCAAAAATAATTCGGTTACCCAAAGTCCTGAATCATCTTTCTCTAATCTCGAATTTTCATCAATATTCCAATTATTAAAAGCTCCCACGACGTAAGGTTCATACAATCCGTTTTGATCTTCGAACGCATCTAACGCAAAATAAACCCACGAATAATCCGCTTCAGAATTCGCTGCATATTCATTTCCATAACGGTTATTTCGGATATAAAAATTACCATCAATATCTGGGTAATCATCATATGGTAAATTGTATTTCGGAAAATCTACGCGTAAAACAGTATGGTATACACTATCTTTTCTGAATGTTTTTTCGGTTGTCATACTCGGAACCTCCAAATTTTTATTATCAAACCAATTGTATTCAGCTCCTCCTTCAAAAAGTGTATTGGTATCGTTGTATGTTAATTGATTTGGACGAGAAAATGATGGTCGATTAACAAAATAACCTTCGTTCCAATTGTTATTTTTCATCAAAAATAACTTTGCTCCATCTGGAACTTCCGTCAAATTTTGAGTTCCACTTGAAACCTGAATTTGTAAGCGCTGATTCAATTCTTTAACAGTTGGATTATTAAAACGAGAAACCATCACGCCAACATCTGTAATTGGTTGATAAACGGCAAATCTTTTCGTAAAAATAGGGTTGTCATCCGTATCCAAATATACTTTCAAAATGTAATTTCCTGGTAATTTAATATTCATTTGTTCGTTCGGAAATTGAATTTGATAATTGGTGTATTTTTGATAAGTATTGAACGAGTTTTTATATGTACGTGCATAATCTGCATTTACACCATTTAGAAATTCGGATTGAAAAATATTTGATTCTGTCCAATCTGCATTTCGATGCTCGATAGAATATTGGTAACGTCTATATCCTGCATTAATATCATCAAAAAGAAAAAATAAACTTTCCTCTGAACCTAACTTGATAATTGGTGTATTGTCGTTTGTTTGTGGATTAAAAACTTGAATAGTTTTAATATTTTTTGGTGGATTAACTTCTTGATATTGTCCTAAAACAATTGTCGTTAATAAACACAGGATAATCGAATAGAATTTCATTTTCATTACTATTTTGATTGATAAAAATACAAAAAAGCGTGTGTCTTTTTACAAAGACACACGCTTATATAACTTTAAATTTTATTTTTTAGTACAAAGCAGGAAACTCATTTGGTTTTGCTTCACGCATCAATTCATAAACCTTTTCAGTAATATCATCTACAGAAGGTTTTGAAAAATAATCTCCATCTGTCGCATAAGCAGGACGGTGAGCTTTCGCTGTAATCGTCAATGGCGCGCTATCTAATGTAAAATATCCACCTTGTTTTTCGACAATTTCTTGTAACAAAAATGCACTTGCTCCACCAGGAACATCTTCGTCAACAATTACTAAACGATTGGTTTTTGATAAACTTTTTGCAACATCTGCATTAATATCGAATGGTAATAATGATTGTGCATCAATTACCTCAACCGAAATTCCTAATTGTTCTAATTCTTTTGCTGCCTCCATTACAATTCTCCAAGTAGAACCATAAGTTAACAACGTTACATCTTGTCCTTCTTTTGTGATTTCAACTTCACCAATTGGCGTTGTAAATTCTCCAATATTTGTTGGTGCAGGTTCTTTCAGACGGTAACCGTTCAGACTTTCAACCACAATTGCTGGTTCATCTGCTTGCATTAATGTATTGTAAAAACCTGCCGCTTTAGTTAGATCGCGAGGAACTAAAACATTCACACCACGAACCAAATTCAATATTCCTCCCATTGGAGAACCAGAATGCCAAACACCTTCTAATCGGTGCCCACGCGTTCTGATTATTACCGGTGCTTTCTGACCACCATTTGTACGATAAAGTACAGTTGCTAAATCATCTGAAATTCCTTGTAAACAATAAAGAATATAATCTAAGTATTGAATTTCTGCAATAGGGCGTAAACCACGCATTGCTAACCCAATTCCTTGACCAAGAATTGTTGCTTCACGAATTCCTGTATCTGAAATCCGATCGATTCCATATTTCGCTTGAAGACCTTCTAAACCTTGGTTTACATCACCAATATTTCCAGCATCTTCTCCGAAAACTAATGCTTTTGGATACTTTTCGAAAAGTTTATCAAAGTTATCACGAACTATTACACGACCATCTTCTAATACTGGATTATCACCAAACTCAGGTTTCACTTGCGGAACTTGAGTTGCTGTACCTGAAACTAATTTCGTCGAATAAATTTCTTCTTCACGTTTCATTTTCGTATCCAACCAAGAAATTAATTCAGTTTTTGAACTTAAATTCTCAGAACGAGTTAAACGAATTATTTTACGAACTGCACCATAAACATCACGTTTAAATGGGCTTTTCTTCGATTTTAAATTATTAATTTCAATATTGATAAATGCTGAATTTACACTTTCTGAACCAACTTTCATTAATAAATCTAATGCTTGATTTTTCAACTCTAAAATTGGATTCAAATAATCATCCCAACATTGTTTTTGAGATTTTTTTACTTCTGCTTTTACTTCTGCTTCTAATTTATCCAACTCTTCTGCTGTAATAATTGCATCCGAATGATCTGCAAATGCTAAAATATATTCGCGGAATTTTGCTATTCCATCGTATTCTTTTTCCCAAGCTAAACGCTCTTCTGATTTGTAACGTTCGTGTGAACCAGACGTAGAGTGACCTTGTGGCTGTGTACATTCTTGCACGTGTACAATACAAGGAATATGATGCTCACGCGCAAATCTTTCTGCACGAGTATATGCTTCGATCAACGCTGGATAATCCCAAGCTTTTACAGTAATAATTTCGTAACCTCTTTCGTTTTCTGTTCTTCCAAAACCTGATAATAGTTCAGAAAGATTCGATTTTGTACGTTGAAATTTAGCTGGAACGGAAATTCCATAGCCATCGTCCCAAATAGAAACCACCATTGGCACTTGAAGAACTCCACCCGCATTTATCGTTTCCCAAAAATGTCCTTCAGATGTACTTGCATCACCAATTGTACCGAATGCAATTTCATTTCCACTTACAGAAAATTGTTGCTCTTCATCGGCTTGTGGTACATTTCTAAAATATTTTGATGCTTGTGCTAATCCTAATAAACGTGGCATTTGTCCCGCTGTAGGAGAAATATCTGCACTCGAATTTTTTTGCGCTGTTAGTTTTTTCCAAGAACCATCTTCGTTTAAAGATCTTGTTCCGAAGTGAGAAGTCATTTGACGACCTCCAGATGAAGGTTCTTTTTCTAAATCAGTTAAAGCGTATAATTGTGCGAAAAATTGTTCAACTGTTAGTTGACCAATAGCGAACATAAATGTCTGATCGCGGTAATACCCCGAACGGAAATCTCCATCTTTGAATACCTTTGCCATTGCAATTTGTGGTAACTCTTTTCCATCACCAAAAATTCCAAATTTTGCTTTCCCTGTAAGTACTTCTCTTCTTCCTAAAAGACTTACTTCACGAGACATAAAAGCCGTTCTATAATCACTAATGATTTGACTTTTAAACTCTTCGAAAGTAATTTTATTTACCTCTTTTGTTTCCATTTCTTTTGTTTGTTGCATCACAAATTTAACAAAAGATTTGTAACTTACACCATACAATTTGCGTCTAACGAATAGATTATAATTTTATATCATCCTATTAATAATACTAAAAATAAATACATGAAAAAAACTTTATTGAGTTTATGTTTGGTTTTTGCTTTTGCAAATTCATCGTATGTAATGGCTCAAACTAAAGCTGGAGGAGCAACTTTTGTTACTCAAGTAGAAGGAATAAAAGAGTACAAACTATCTAATGGTTTGCAAGTTTTATTACTTCCTGATCAATCTCAAAGTAATGTTGTCGTAAACATTGTTTACAATGTAGGTTCTAAACATGAAGGTTACGGAGAAAAAGGAATGGCGCATTTGTTAGAACATATGCTGTTTAAATCGACAAAAAACCTTGGTGATATCAAAAAAATGTTATCTGATAAAGGTGGAATAGCAAATGGAACAACGTGGTATGATCGTACAAATTATTATGAAATCTTTCCTTCAAGTGATGAAAATTTACGTTGGAGTATCGAAATGGAAGCTGATCGAATGATTAATGCAACCATCAAACAAGAAGATTTAGATAAAGAGTTTTCGGTTGTTCGCAATGAATTTGAAATTGGAGAAAATAATCCTTCAAGTGTACTGATGGAACGTGTGATTTCTGCTGGATATTTATGGCACAATTACGGAAAGTCGACGATTGGTTCCAAAGAAGATATCGAACGTGTTAAAACACCTCAATTACGTAAATTCTACGAAAAATACTATCAACCTGATAATGCTACATTAATTATTGCAGGAAAGTTTGACGAGAAAAAAACAATGGATTATGTCAATCAATATTTTGCTCCAATTCCAAAACCAACTCGTGTTTTAGACGAAGTCTTAACCGTTGAACCAGCACAAGACGGTGAAAAATTTGTAGAAGTAAAACGCGCAGGTGATTCTCAATCTGTTGGCGTGATGTATCACGTTGCAGCTTACAGCGACAAAGATTATGCAGCGATTGATGTGTTGAACAATATTCTGACTTCAGATCCATCTGGGTATTTATATAAAGCTTTAGTAGACACACACAAAATTGCTTCTATTTGGGCATTTAGTCCAGAAGTTCGTGATGCGAGTTTCTTTTATATTGGAACAGAAATTCCGAAAGAGAAAAATATTGAACAAACGAAAAATGATATTCGTGCAGAATTAGATAAAGTTGCCACAATTAATTATACTGATCAAGATGTACAACGTGCAAAAGCGAATATTATCAAGAACATCGAAAATAGAAAAAATAACACCATTAATTTTGCAATTGCTTTAACCGAAATTGTTGGTGCTGGTGATTATCGCTTAGGATTCTTGTACCGCGATAATATCGAAAACGTAACAAAAGAAGATATCAAACGTGTTGCTGAAAAATATTTTAGAGCGAACAATAGAACGGTTGGAACATTTATTCCTACAAAAGATGAAATTCGTGTAAAACCGAATGAATTAACGAATAAACAAATTACAGAATTAGTTTCAAATTATAAAGGTCGTGCTGCAGAGAAGGAAGCAAAACCTTTCGAAGCTTCGATCAAAAATCTTAAAGCGCATTATGCAGAAGGGAAATTGAACAATGGATTAAAATACGGAATCATCGATAAAGAAATCAAAGGTGAAAAAGTTATTTTATCATTCAATTTACCTGTTTCGAATGAAAAAGATTTAGCGAATAAAGGAATTATTGGTCAATTAACGGCTGAATTGTTAATGTCTGGAACGAAGAATCTAACAAAAGAACAAATCAAAGATCAATTAGATGAGTTGAAATCTTCTGTCGGATTTAGATTTAGTGGACAAACGTTATCCGTAACAATTAATACGTACAAAAATTCATTAGACAAAACAATGGATATCGTTCGTCAAATTATTACAGAACCAACTTTCCCTCAAGCCGAATTAACAAAAACTGTAAATGAATACACCACTTATTTAGACGCTAACACTAACGATCCACAAGCTTTAGCTTTCAATGAGATTAATCGTTTAACTTCTAATTATCCAAAATCATCTATTTTTTATACTGCTTCTTTTAGTGAATTAAAAGATGAAATTAAAACTATAAAACAAACTGATTTAGTTAATTTTTATAAAAACATTTTAGGTGCGCAAAACGGAGTTGTTTCTGTCGTTGGAACTAATGATAAAACTAAAGTTGAAAAAATACTGAGTGATACATTTGGCAAATGGAATAGTAAATCGAAATACGAAAAAGCATATCCAATGTTTACAGCAACTAAAAAAGAAGACAAATTATACAACATTGCTGACAAAGAAAATGCAGCTGCAGTTGGATCAATTAACTTCAAAATGAATCGTGAAAGTGCAGATTATGCAGCAATGGTTATGGCAAACGAAATGATTGGTAGCGGTGGATTTTTATCTGCTCGTATTCCTATGCGATTGAGAGAAAAAGAAGGTATCAGCTACGGTGCAGGTTCGTATGTTTCTATTCCAAACGATCCTAAAAACGATGTTGCTTCTTGGGGATATTACGCATTTTTGAATCCTACTAAACGTGAAGCTGTTGAAATAGCATTGAAAGAGGAAGTTGCAAAAGCATTGAAAGATGGTTTCACAGCTGAAGAATTAAAAACAAATATCGTAAGTTGGAAAAATGGACGTAACACATCTTTGGGAATGGATGGTACTTTATTAAGTTTATCGAATGGTTATTTGTTAAACGGAATTAGTTTTGATGATTTCGATAATTTAGAGAAAAAAGTTGATGCTCTGAATGTAAGTCAAGTAAATGAAGTTTTCAAAAAATACATTTCATTAGACAAATTGACTTCTGTTTACACGGGAACTTTTGATAAAAAATAACTTTAATCATACTCATTTCAAAAAAAGCTTCAGATGAATCTGAAGCTTTTTTTATGATTTGTTTAGAATAAAAATCTGTACAATTATTCATTTTCGGTCTAAAAAGAGAAAAAAACTGTTAAAAAATGCTTCATTTCATAACATTTACAATTTTTGGCATCATAATTTCTTATCACTACAAACAATAAAAAAACAATTAACCTTTAATAATAATTCGTATGCAAGGATTAGAAGATAACAATCAACCCACAAACAAAGGAAAAAATGGTTTAGTAATTCCTTTAGCTTTAGCGGGAATCTTATTAGCTGGTAGTGTTGGATATAATATTTATCAAGCAAATCAAATAGGAAACCTTGAAAAAAATGACTCTTTAAACTCTCAAATCCTTAAAAATGAAACCAATCAAAAAGATCAAATTCGTAGACAATATGATTCTATCTTAAACGATTACACGCAATACAAAGCGCGTATAGAGGATCGTAACAATTTGTTAGGCGATAAAGAAAATATGATTCAATTAAAGAATCAAGATATTCAAGAAATCTTAGAAAAAGACAATCCTACAGCAGAAGAAATGAATCGTGCACGTAAGATGATTAACGATTTAGAAGGTAGTGTAAAAAATTATAAGTCAGAAGTTGCTCGTTTACAAAAAGAAAATGCAATTCTTGTACGTAATGTTGAAGATTTAAACAATAAAAATTCTGCATTAACAACAGATAATAATAATTTAAGAGAAAACAACAAAGAATTAACGTATAACTACCAAACAGAGAAAAACGTTCGCCAAAAAGATAACGCTATTTCGAAAGGAAAAATTAATGAATTAAGTTCGACTTTATCTGTTTCAAATCAACAAATTAAAGGTATCCGAGTAAGAAGTAGTGGAAAAGAAGTTGAAAAAACACGTGCAAAACGTATTGATAAAATTCGTGTTTCTTTTGATGTAGATCGCAATTCGAGAACAGAATCTGGAGACAAAAAATTATATGTTGCCATCTATAATCCTGATGGAACGTTAGGTAGATACGGAAATGCACAAGGTGGACAAATTGAGTTAAGATCTGGGGATACAGTTGATTTCTCTGATGCAATTAGTTTCAATTACACAAATGGGCAAGTAAAAAATATTACATTTGATTGGGAAAATGAAGAATTCCAAAAAGGAGTTTATACTTTCAATGTTTACGAAAATGGATTTAAAATTAGTCAAGCAAAAATAACCCTGAACTAATTCATTGACACAAAGCTAACCAGAAAAGCTCAGCAAATGCTGAGCTTTTTTATGCTATTCATTCAAAACTATCGTTTAAGTAAATTGATACTAACAGTTGCCAATTCGTTATTTGGGTATTTTTTAAACAATGTTTTATCAGGCATTAATCCAGTTTCTTGACAAATGCGATGAAAAACATCAACCTCGACAATATATTGATCCGAAAAACCATGCGTTGCATCATAAGCTGTTGCAGGTGTATTTCCTAAATTTCTTGCTGTTAAATCTGGAGCGATTGTATGCAACTCGATTAACAATAATCCAAACTTATCAACATAAGGCGCCCATTTTTTGAGATGATTCAATAAATTCTGTTCCACATCGTTATTCGACAAACGTTTACCTCTAAAAGCAAATGCACCAGTGGACGTACTGATTCTATCTATTTTAACTTCTTTTACATCTTCCCAAATTCTATTATGATCTAAAAATGTTCTAATGTTCAACAAATCACTCAACTCAATAGAATAATCCTCTTTTAAATCAGTCGCCAATCGATCTGGATCACCGATATCGCCCCAAATCACTTTTGCCCAAATATCATTTTTAATTAAATTAGCACGCGTTACTTTCAATGCTGCTTGATTATAATCTGCACCAACTAAAAATAAAGGGTATTCATCCAAATGTTTTCCTCGCAATGTTTGTCGCTCTATCACATCATACAAATGCTGTAATAATGCACCATTTCCACATCCCATATCCAAAATACCTTTTGGTTGTTCTTCGATAGGACGATTAAAAATCTCGGCAATAAACTCATCTATCACTTTAAAATAAGTAGAATGTGCACCTCCACTACCCCAAACATTCATTTCGCGATTAACATGTTGCTCATCTTCGCCTTCTGTAATCTCTCTCAATTTCGTTGGCGAACCAAATAGTAAATCGTTCAATTTTGCAAACATTGGCAAATACGATACAGTAACACCGTAAGATGTTGCTCTACGTGCAAAAAACAAGCCTGTTTCAGTAAATTTATAATTCTTCTCGTGTTTTGAAAACCAACCTAATTCGGCAAGTCGCTCCAATATTTTTTCAAATGTTTGTGGATTTTTATGAAATTCATCTGGATTGAAAGAAGCTTCCATAAAATATTTATGAAACAAACCGCTCATTCCCATTCGAACAATGATAGGTCCAACCAAAGCTCCTTCGATATGTTTTGTAATTTGATAATGCAATGGTTTTTCAAGAAACTCTTCGTTATCACTTGTCAGTAAATATGTTTTGTACTTATCAAATAACTTGATCCATTTTTTACAAAATTCTTCCGAAAAATCATGTTGATGAATCACTTCATCTTCAGCTAAAAAAACACCTAAATCATGGTAAATATCAAAATTTGTAAATGCTCTGTCTGAATATTTATTGGTTTGAATTTCGACAATTTTTTGTTCATTATTTACCGTATACTCTAACATATTTTGAGAAGCCAACACACGCAAAGCAACATTTAAATATCCTTCGTTTGCTTGAAATTCTTTTGTTAGCTGATCCAATAACATCGTTTTATGTTCGACAATATAATGCAACACACCTTTGCTCGCTAAAACATTCAATATCGGTGCAGTTACCAAACCATCAAGATGTCTAAAGATTAACGATCTCAAATATTTTTTATCCATTTTGGTTGATTTTTTCTCTTATAAATATATTGATAATTACGAAATATTGGTAAGAAAAATAGCGTGATTTTAAATTACTTAAAATAAAAAAAACTCATCCGTAGACAAGGTTTTATAGGATTAATCAATTTTGATGAAATTTCCGTGCGAATTGAATTTCAATGTTTGTTTTGATTGTAAAAATTCTACTTCGTAAGAACCATCTTTTTTATCTCGTTCAATCTTTTTAATAGGACTTTTTAGATTATTTTTTTCAAGATAACTTTTTATTTTTTCAGGAAAAAAATTGGTTGGAATTGCTTTTCCTAACCCATTCTTCACTTCTATCCATTGTCCATTATCTGAAAATTCTAATTTTGTTCCATCTTTTAATTGAATATTATATGTTGTGATGTTGCGTTCAACTTCTTTTATAGCATTCAACAATTTGAGATTTCCGAAATTTTGTGCAATAAAATTCTGCACATTTACAGGTAAATTATTCGCTGAAACGACCATTTCATTTGAATCAATATTTACCGTTTTTTGTTGACCATCATCTTGTAAAACGACATAAGAGTTCGATGAATTCGATGAATCTGATCCATTCACTATATCGCTTTCCATAACGATAGGTTGCTCAGGCGCTTCCGATTTACTCGAAATAATATCATTTTCAGTAGATTTTTTTGATTCGCATGCAGTTAAAACTAAACTAAAAATAGCGAGTAATGATAAAACTATTTTTTTCATAATTTTGATTTTAAACGTTTATCAACAAGCATTATACCATAAAAAAATGCTGATTAAAATTTAACCAGCATTTAAGAGTTTATTTTTTCTGAACGAGAATAAGATATTCCCACGGTTTTAATTTCAGTTTAGTTGTCGCATCAAATGGTACATCTTCATTGTTCATAAAGTTTTTATAAATTCCGCTAATTGGAACTGTAACTTCTTTTTCCGACTTTGTTAAATTTGCCACAAAATAAGCTTCTGTTGTATTTTTCTTTCGTTTGAAAGCTAAAATAGATTTATCATCCGAAGTTTTAAGTCGTTCGTAAGAAGCTGCTTTTTTCGCTCCATTAAAGGCTTCATTTGTTACTTTTAATTCTCCTAATTTTTCGTAAACACCTCTCATTTTTGCAGTTGGATTACGATCAATCGAATCTTTTACAAAGAATTTTAGTCGACGACTGAAATCTTCTTCTTGTCCATTATAAATCAACGGGATTCCAGGCAAGGTGTACGTTAAAACGGCAAAAGTTTCAACTGCATCACCCATTCTTTCATACTCTGTTCCTGCCCAAGAATTTTCGTCGTGGTTTGATGTGAATAATAATTTATAATCATCTGCTTGCCATTTTTTTGGAATCGAATCCATGTATGCATCAATCGCAGAAACATTCTTTTTACCTTTGGCGATATCATTCATAATATGATGAATTTCCCATCCATAAGCCGCGTCAAAAGCGTTTACTAAAAGATCTGGATTTTCTGTTTCACCTAACATAAATATCTCGCGATCACTTGCCAATTTCGGTTTCGCTTCTTCCCAAAAATCAGTTGGCACTTCATGTGCCATATCGCAACGGAAACCATCGATTTTGAAATCATCTAACCAATATTTCATATCAGCAATCATCTGTTTGCGCATTTCTTTGTTTTCGAAATTCAACGCTACAACATCTGTCCAATCATAAGGAGAATGCATTTTTCCATTCTTATCTTGTTCGTACCAATCGGGGTGTTGTTTTACCCAAGGATGATCCCAAGCTGTGTGATTCGCGACCCAATCTAAAATAACATACATGCCATTTTTGTGCGCTTCATCAACCAATTTCTTGAAATCTTCGGCATTCCCAAATTCTGGATTAATTCCTCTATAATCTTTGATCGAATAATATGAACCTAAACCTTCTTTTCTATTCTCTTCTCCAATCGGATGAATCGGCATAATCCAAAGGATTTTGACTCCCAATTTTTTGATGTTAGAAATTTCTTTTGTTACCGCTTCAAAAGTTCCTTCTGGCGAAAACTGACGAACATTCACTTCATAAATAACGGACGTTTCTGCCATCTCAGCTGTAAAAGGGACAAAGGCTTGTTCTTTCATTTCAGTTTTTACATCCTCTGACTTTGTTTCTTTTTTGCTTTCGCAACTTGTCATAAACAAAGTCGTTATCAACGTTAAACCAGCTATTTTTTTTATCATTTTTATCTTCTAATTCTTCTAAAAATTAATTCACTTTCTCTAATAATACTATATCAGAAGTTGTATTCAATTCAAAATTTCCGTTTACAACTTTTCCTGAAACACTTGAATAAGCATCACGAACTTTAGTCCCATCTTTCCAAACCGAACTCACATTAATTGACTTTTTACCAATAGGCATTTCCAGTCCAATAACGACATCATCTGTCTTGTATTTTCGTGTAAAAATATACGGCGAATTTTGTAAATCAGTTTGATTTCCTGCCCCAACTGCGGGATGATTTCGTCTAAATTGTCCTAATTTCTGGTAATGTTTCAATAATGATTCCGTTTCTGAATTTGGTTTGATACTTTCCCAATTCATATTCGAACGAAGATTAGCATCTCCTTCAACGCCCACAACTTCTAATGGACGAGCTGTTTCGTCACCATAATAAATCTGCGAAATACCAGGTGTCAACAACAATCGAGTACCTGCATCCCAAGGATTTTGACGATTTTTATCGAAAGGCGAACCATCGTCATGGGAAGTAATGTAACTCATTACAGATTTCCCGTCCATTTTGTTTTGAAGAATATCATTGTATCGATCAAAAACAGTTTTATTGGATTCTTTTTGAGTTGAGCGCAAATCGAAATTGATTAATGCATCAAATCCATTCTCGAAATAGTTAACTGTTTGATCAGGAAAATGAAATTGTTGTGCATCATTAATCGAATAATTATAAACTTCTCCTAACAAGAAAAACTTGTTTTGATCTAATATTTTGGTTGGATTTGCAGCTTTATATTCTTCAAAAGCATCTTGACAAATCTCATTGAATTTCTTCCATACATCTTCTTCTGTATGTTTTACTGTATCGACACGATAGCCATCAATTCCGTACTTTCTAATGTAATCAGAAAGCCATTTCATGATATAATATTTCGGTGCTTTTGGTAAGTTATATGTTGTAAAAAAAGCATTCAATTCTGCCACTTCTTTCTCCAATCGACCTTCTTTCGACCATTTTGCTAACAATTGTGGTGGTAGTAAAACATCATTTTCGGATTCCGTTAAAATATCTGGTAAGTTTTTCACCAACGTACATTCTATCGTCGATTTATAGGAATCGTACGTGCATTGAGGAGAAACACGAACCCAATCCGAAGGAAAAATACCATCCGAAGTTGTCGCTGGACCAGTGTGATTAATCACCGCATCCAACATAATACGAATTCCTTTCGAATGTGCTTTATCAACTAATTCTTGTAACTCTTTTTCAGTTCCCCAATTTTTATCAATTGAAGTCCAATCTTTTGTCCAATAACCATGAAATCCATACGTTTTCCCTTGACCTTCGTCTACAAAACCATGAATTTGCTCCACGATTGGCGTCATCCAGATGGCGTTTACACCTAAATCAGTAAAATAATTAGCTTCAATTTTATTAATTACTCCACGAAAATCTCCGCCTTCGAAACCTCTTAATTTTGCTGTTTCGGTTGTCCTTCCGTAGTTTACATCATTTGTTTTATCTCCATTTTCGAAACGATCTGTCAATAAAAAATAAACATTTGCTGCATTCCAAACAAATGGTTGTTTTTGGCTTGATTCATTTTCTTGTGATGATTTAACTTCTTTATTAGTTGCAACTTTTGAGGTTGTACAAGATGTAAAAAACAAACCTGCAAATAAACTAAGTTTTACTATTTTTTTAATCATTGATTCTGATTTTAAACATTATAGATGAGTCTTAAACAAGCTCAGAATGACAATTTCCGTTTTGTCATGTTAAACATATTTCAACATCTCATCATTCTTTATATAATCTTGAAACAAGTTTAAGATTACTTTCTATTCGTCATTTCAAGTGATTCTGATAAGAATCGTATCGAGAAATTAGGCGAATTTTCACATCTTACTTCTCGATATAAATTTTCTCCATTATCATTTCGAAAATTCACTCGAAATGACGTGAAATTAGAATTTAAAACTTTTTAAGTCTAAAATTTATTTAATCTCCTTAATACTAATTGCAAAACCTCCACCAGCTTGAGATGTTAAATCTAAAACTGATTTTACGTCAACCTTTTTTGTTTCGATTTTATAGGCTTGAGGATTTGTTTTGTAATGCGCATCTTTTGCATCAGCATAAATTGTTGCTTCGTATTTTTTCCCTTTCTCTAAGAAATCTAATTTGAGTTTCGTTGATCGAGGCGTTTCGCCATTCACATTTCCAATAAACCAGTTGTTTGAGTTTTTATCTTTACGTGCAATTGTTAAATATTTTCCTGGTTCAGCTTCCAAATAGTTAGAATCTTGCCAATCTACAGGCACATCTTTAATGAATTGAAATGCATCAGAAAATTGTTTGTAATGCTCGATAATATCAGCTGCCATTTGCAAAGGCGAATACATTGTCACGTACAAAGCCAACTGATTTGCTATTGTAGAATTAACATGCGAATGGTTGTTTGGATTTAATTTCTTCACATCCATTTCGAAAATACCCGGTGTATAATCCATTGGTCCACCTAAAAGACGTGTAAATGGTAAAATTGTGACGTGATTTGGTTTAGATCCTCCGAATGCTTGATATTCTGTTCCACGCGCAGATTCATTACCGATTAAGTTTGGCCATGTACGTGCAAGTCCAGTAGGACGAACCGCCTCGTGTGCATTCACCATAATTTTATAATCAGCCGCTTTTTCTATCGCATATTGATAATGATTGATGGTATTTTGACTGTAATGATAATCTCCACGAGGAACGATATCTCCTACATATCCACTTTTTACAGATGTATAACCATTCTTATTCATAAATTGATAGGCTTTGTCCAAATGTCTTTCGTAGTTTCGAATTGCCCCTGATGTTTCGTGGTGCATCATAATTTTTACACCTTTTGATTTTGCATAAGCATTTAACATTTTTACATCAAAATCTGGATAAGGTGTTAAAAAATCGAATACGTAATCTTTATGATTTCCAAACCAATCTTCCCAACCTTCGTTCCAACCTTCTACTAAAACAGCATCAAAACCGTGCTCTGCAGCAAAATCAATATATTCTTTTACATGTTTGTTATTCGCAGCATGTTTTCCATTTGGTTTCGCATTTTTATAATCTGTTACACCTAATTGTATAGTTGGAAATTCATCTGTATAAGCCCAAGAACTTTTTCCTGTAATCATTTCCCACCAAACACCGATATATTTTACTGGTTTGATCCAAGAAGTATCTTTGATCTTAGAAGGTTCATTTAAATTATAAATTAATTGTGGCCCTTTAAATGCTACTTCTCTTGCATCGTCACTTGCAATAATTGTACGCCAAGGCGTATTGAAAGGTGCTTGTAAATACCCTTTATCACCTAAAGCATCTGGTGTTAACCACGATTCAAATGTTAATGTTTTATCATCTAAATTTAAACTCATTGCAGGATAATTAATCAACGCCGCTTCGTGTAAGTTGATGTAAAGCCCATTTGTTGCTTTCATCATCAGAGCTGTTTGTACACCTGTTTTTGAGAACGCTTGTTGAGATGCATTTCCGATGTATGCTTTATCAAATAAACCTCTAATTTCTGTTAATTTAGATTCTGTATAATCGTATTCTTGTGTATCGTAATCTCCAGGAATCCAGAAAGCGGTATGATCTCCTGCCATTGCGAATTGAGAACGCTCTTCTTTGATGACAAAATATTTCAAATTCTTTTGTTCTGGAAACTCGTATCGGAAACCTAAACCTTCGTTGAATAAGCGAAAACGAATAATCATTTGACGATCTGTATTTGACTGAGAAACCGTCACCGCTAATTCGTTAAAATTATTTCTGATTTTATCGACTTCTCCCCAAACTGGTTGCCATGTTTCGTCGAAAGTTAATGTTTTGGTAGCAATGATTTTAAAACCTGATAAAAAGTTCGCAATATCTTTTGCTTTATCGTCTTCCACTCGGTCTTGGACAGCGAAATCCATTTCTTTGTGCTTCGTTTTAAATTCAAATCCTAAATGACTTGGATTGATTACATCTTTTCCTTTATATTTTAATTGATAAGTCGGTTTTCCATCTTTTGACAATGAGAAATCCATCACAAAATTTCCATTTGGCGATTTCAATTCTTGTCCATAAACCATGTTCATCATTGCGATCCCTAAACCAAGTATAAACTTAAAGTTTTTCATAGTGTTTGTTTTTATATTTTTTGTTTGTTTTATGCTTTACGTCTAATGCTTAAAGCTATAAATTACATGTTGAGCTGAACTGTTTTCAGTTTTTCATTCTCTCCTTTATGTGATCCTGCACTTCGACATGCTCAGTGCGGCAGTTCAGGATGACTTATTACTTTTTAAGTTCAATAATCATTGCAGTTTTACCATCAATTGAGATTTCTTCACTTGATTTAATTGGAAATGTTTTATCTGAAATAATCTCTTTACCTGAAGTAATTCCATCTAATGATTCTGTGAATCGATCTAATTTGAAGGTTTGTTTTTCTGGATTTGCATTCAAAACAACCATTACAGATTCTTTCTCGTTGTATCTAAAATATACATAAACATTTTGCTGTGGCATATAATGTTTTGTTTTCCCTGAATGGATCACTTCTTTATTTTTTCTCCAATTGAAAACTTTTGCTGTAAAATCGTGAAATTGTTTTTGCTCCAAAGTTCTTCCTTCGTTTGTAAAAGCATTTTTCTGATCAGCTTTCCATCCACCAGGAAAATCGCGACGAATATCTGCATCCCCTTTACTTTTATCGCCACGCATACCAATTTCAGAACCATAATACACTTGCGGGATTCCACGAACGGTAGAAATTAATGATAACCCCAGTTTATAATCATTAATATTACCATTCATCATTTCGTTCCAACGCTCTGTATCGTGATTTTCCATAAATACAAACATGTTGTTAACATTTGGGTATAAAAAGTCATTTGTAAACGAATTGTACAATTTGATCATTCCTTTGTCCCAAGACTCTTCTTCTTTGATTGCTTTTGGTAATTCTGAGAATAAATTAAAATCCATTACAGAAGGCAAATGTGAATTATAATTGTCAATTTCAGCAATCTTCGAATCTTTTTGCCAATACGAAATATGAGCTGGCGAATACATCCACGCTTCACCTACGATATTAAAATTAGGATATTCTGTCGTAATAGCTTTTACCCATTTTGCCATTCCTTCTTTGTTATTGTACGGATATGTATCCACACGCATTCCGCCTAATTCTGCATATTCTATCCACCAAATGGCATTTTGCGTCAGATAATTTAATACCAAAGGATTTGATTGATTCATGTCTGGCATTGTATAATCAAACCAACCGTCTAACGCTTCTTTTTTGTCTATTTCCGAAGCATTTTTATCAAACTGAGTTGTTGTCCGATAATTTGAGCGACGGAAACCATCTTTTCCTCCTGGAAATTTGTGAATCCAATCTTGCGATGGTAAATCCTGAATCATCCAATGCGAAATTCCCCAATGATTGGTTACATAATCTTGAATTAAGTACATCCCACGTTTATTCAATTCACGAGAAAGTTCTCGATAATCTTCATTTGTTCCGTAACGTCCATCAATCTTATATAAATCTGTCTGTGCATAACCATGATACGAATGTTGTTTTTCGTTATCCTCATTAACAGGCGTTAACCAAACTGCAGTTGCCCCAAGATTTTGAATATAATCTACATTATTAATAATTCCTCGCAAATCTCCACCATGTCGACTATCTGGAATAGAACGATTGGCTTTATCAGTCAATACTTTTTTCGAATCATTGCTTTCGTCACCGTTTGCAAAACGATCTGGCATGATTAAATACACCACATCTTTTGACGTAAAAGAAGAACGATTGGCAGAATTTGGCTGACGATCTTTTAACTCGTACGTGTACGAATCAACAACTTTATTTTTGTTTTTGATGTTAATTTTAAAGGATGATTTGTTTACATCATTTGTATTAACCGTTACAAAAACATAGTTTGGATTTTCTGTTTTCTGAATATCTTTGATCTTTATTTGATCCGATAACTCAATACTGTATTTACTGATATCTTTTCCGTAAACCAGAATTTGAACTTCTGGATTTTTCATCCCTTTCCACCAAAACATGGGCTCTACTTTTTGTATTTGAGCAAAAGCAAAGTTTGATAGTAAAGAGGTTAATACGAATAGTTTTTTCATTTTGTTTATTTTTTATTATTCATTTTTATTCATGACTATTATAAATTCTTTTATATGAATTCATATGCCCTTTGGGGAAGTCTTGACACAAAAACGAATCAAAAAAGTCAAGGCTTTAAATACGTTTTCCAAAAAAAAACGTAGAACACATCACTTAAAACTTATAACCTTAAATAAAAATACCTCGAAAGCCAAAGCCTTCAAGGTATTTGAATTCCCTTTATTAAATTGAAGGCTGAACAATAACTTTTTGGTCGAAAACATAAACCTCTAATGGCTTTGTTCCTTCCAATTCGAAAGTAGTTTCTCCTTTATTTACATTGACTTTTAGGATTTGATTACGGAAATTGATTTTAAACGAAAAACCTTTCCATTGTTCTGGTAAACGTGGTTCAAAATATAATTGATCGTTTTTAACACGCATTCCACCAAATCCTTCTACAATCGACATCCAAGTACCTGCCATTGATGTGATGTGTAATCCTTCGTGAACTTCTTTGTTATAATCATCTAAATCTAAACGAGAAGTTCTCAAGTAGAAGGTATATGCTTGATTCATTCTTCCTAACGTTGCCGCTTGAATAGAGTGAACACAAGGCGATAATGATGATTCGTGAACCGTTAATGGTTCGTAGAAATCAAAATGTTTTTCTAATTGCTCTTTTGTAAAATGATCTTCGAAATAATAGAATGATTGTAAAACGTCTGCTTGTTTGATATAAGCTGAACGTAAAATACGATCCCACGACCATTTTTGATTGATTGGTCGTTCTTCGTTAGATAATTCAGAAACAGGTGTTAAATCTTTGTCCAAGAAACCATCTTGTTGCAAGTAAACTCCTAATTCTTCGCTAAATGGAAAATAGATATTTGCTGCCATATTTTTCATTTCTGCTAACTCAGTATCTGTAAGATTTGTTTTAGCGACAATTCGTTCAAAATCTTGTGGATAATTTGTTTTAACATTTTCAACTTGATCAATCAAATAATTCATACACCATTGCGCACAATAATTTGAGTGAAAGTTATTATTCACATTATTCTCATATTCGTTAGGTCCTGTTACACCTAACATGACATATTGTTTCTTGTCATTTGACCAATTAACACGCTGTTTCCAGAAACGTGCAATTCCTAATAAAACCTCTAAACCAGCTTCAGGAATATAAGACTCATCACCCGTAAAACGAGTATAATTGTAAATCGCAAAAGCAATTGCTCCATTACGATGAATTTCTTCGAAGGTAATTTCCCATTCGTTATGGCATTCTTCTCCGTTCATCGTAACCATTGGATACAATGCAGCTCCTTTATTGAAACCTAATTTCGCTCCGTTTTCTATCGCTTTATCCAATTGATTGTAGCGATACATTAACAGATTTCGTGCTACTTTTTGATCTTTAGTTACCATATAAAACGGTAAGCAATACGCTTCTGTATCCCAATAGGTAGATCCACCGTATTTTTCACCTGTAAATCCTTTTGGACCGATATTTAAACGTGCGTCTTTTCCTGAGTATGTCTGGTTTAATTGAAAAATATTGAAACGAATTCCTTGTTGTGCTTTCGTATCACCATCTATCGTAATATCTGCCATTTCCCAAGTCTTCGCCCAAGCCTCTTTTTGGTTTATTAACAATTGTTCATAACCTAAATTATTCGCTTGTTCTAAAACCTTTTCAGCAGCAGAAATCAATTCATTTTCGAGATGATTTGTTGAAACAACATAACCTCCAAATTTTTCAATGGTTACTGTATCATTGGTTTTAACCTCAACTTCATATGTAAATTCAACTTTTGTATTCGTTTTAACATTGGAAATTGATTTGACTTGTTGATAACTTCCATTAATAGAAATTTTACTTTCCATAAAAGTCACCACATTAAAGTGTGTTTTAAACGTTTGTGCTTGTACAAAACCTTGTTCAGCTTTTATTTCTGACGAAATTGGCTCCCAAAATGTTTCTTCCCAATTGGCATCTTCATTTTTTACACCAGCATCTACATAAGGTTTAAAAACAATTTTCGCATCACCGTTCAACGGTTTGATATCATATTTTATCACACCTAATTCATCCAAATCAGCAGAAAGAAAACGACGAACAAACACTTCAATTTCTAATCCAGAAGGTAAAGTAGCTACAAAAGAACGATCCAAAATACCTTCTTTCATATTCAATTCACGACGAAAGTTTTTGATTTCTTTACACGTATTCAAATCAAATTGTTCACCATTAATTTCGATGTTAATTCCGATCCAAACTGGTGCATTTAACACTTTTGCAAAATATTCTGGATAACCGTTTTTCCACCATCCCACTTTTGTTTTATCAGGATAATAAACTCCAGCGATGTAACTTCCTTGAAACGTATCACCTGAATAAAATTCTTCGAAATTTGCACGTTGTCCCGTTGCTCCATTACCGATAGAAAATAAACTTTCAGACGATTTTACGCGATCTTTTTCAAACCCTTCTTCGATAATTGACCATGCATTCGGGATGATATAATCTTGATTCATTTTTATTGTATTGTAAGTTGTTTGTGTTTTATTGATTGATCAATTCCATTAAGAATTCTTCTGTGATTTCTGTAAAATTGTTGAAGTTATGGTTGGCTTCATTCAAAACCGAAGAATCTCCAATTCCTATGCTTGTCATACCTGCAACATTTGCTGCTTGAATTCCTGCAACAGAATCTTCGAACACGATTGAATTCTCATTTGGTTGATTGGCTTTTTTAGCTCCAACGATAAAAACTTCTGGATCTGGTTTGGCATTCGTAACGTCATTTCCATCAACGATATCATCAAAATAATTTAGAATATTTACTTTTTCTAAAATTGGTCGTGCATTCTTAGAAGCAGAGCCTAAAATGATGGGTTGATGATTTGCTTTCAGAAAGTTTAAAACTTTCATGACTCCAGGTAAAATTTCAGAATCATCCATTTTGTTGATATAACCTAAATATTCTTCGTTCTTCTGAATTAACCATTCGTTTTTTTGTTCATCTGATGCATGAACACTTCCTAATCCAAGGATAATTTCTAAGGAACGTACACGAGAAACACCTTTTAGCAACTCGTTATGATCGTGTGTAAAATCGATATTCAAATTATTTGCTAAATTTTTCCATGCTAAATAATGGTACTTTGCAGTGTCTACGATGACACCATCTAAATCGAAAATAAATGCTTTAGTTTTCAAAATGATTATGCTTTGATTGGTTCATCCACATCTTTTACACGCGTTACAAAAAGTGCAGCTATGATTAAAGCAACTCCACTTGTTACGATGGCGTAGATTGGATTATCATTATAAATATATTTCACTATAGGTCCGCCCAATAGAGCGTTGACAATTTGAGGCATGCAGATAAAGAAATTAAAAATCCCCATGTAAACGCCCATTTTTTTGGCTGGAATTGCTCCTGCTAAAATCGCATATGGCATGGATAGAATACTTGCCCAAGCGATTCCTACTCCAACCATGGAAAGGATTAATAATTTTGGATCATGAATAAAATAAATGGAAATTAATCCTAAACCTCCACAAATTAAAGAAATGGCATGGGTTGTTTTGCGACCAAATTTTAAGGCAATTGAAGGTAAGAAAAATGCAAAAATTGCTGAAATCCCGTTGTAAACTCCGAAAATAATTCCAACCCAATCTCCTGCTTTTTGATAGGTTTCTGAATGAGTGTCATTCAATGATAAACCATATACATGGTGTGCTATTGCAGGAGTTGCATATACCCACATACCGAATAAAGCAAACCATGTAAAAAATTGAACCAAGCCTAATTGTTTCATGGTTGTAGGCATATTCCCAAAATCTATAAAAATTTGAGAAAGACTTGATTTTTCTTCTACAATCGGTTCTTTTCCTTCGGCCTTTTCAAATGCTTCTAATTGTTCTGGCGTGTATTCTTTTGTAGTAAAAATGGTGATTAAAACTGTTACGATAATTGCTATTGCTCCAATGATAAATGATAAAATCAAGTGAAAAGGAATTTCTCCTTCTGCAGCCGTGCTCGAAACACCAAACCAATTGCTCAAAACATAAGGTAACCAAGAACCAATTACAGCACCTAAACCAATAATAACTGTTTGAATAGAATAACCTAAAGTTCGCTGATCTGAAGGTAACATATCTGCTACAAACGCACGCATAGGCTCCATTGCGATGTTGAATGAAGCATCCATGATCATTAAAAATCCTGCACCCATCCATAAAGCAGGCAATAATGCTGTAAATGCACCCGCTTGTGGCATTAAGATTAATCCGAAAGAAGCCAATAAGGCTCCTATTAAAAAGTAAGGTTTTCTACGTCCAAATTTAGACCATGTATTATCCGAATAATGTCCGATGATCGGTTGAACAATCAATCCCATTAATGGAGCGACAATCCAAAACCAAGACAATTCGTGTACATCAGCTCCAAAAGAACTTAAAATTCGGCTTGCATTTGCATTTTGCAAAGCAAATCCCATTTGAACTCCTAAATATCCGAAACTTAAATTCCAGATTTCAAGAAATCCTAATCTACGCTTTTTCATTATCGTAATTATTATTAATTATTTACGATAAGCGTTTCAGCTTATCAAAACTATATTTTTGGTTTGAGAAGTAAAAATATGTTTTGATTAGATTACAATGTTAAAAAAATTTTTTGGGATTATTGCAACTGTTACAATTATTTAACCTAAAAATACTTACTAAAACGTTGTAGTTTCTCGGTGCAATAATTCTGTTCCGACAACTTCGGTTATATAATGTTCGTGTTCGTTTTCTGATTCTAATTTTTGAATTAAAAGTCGGGCTGCTATCTCCCCCATTTTAAATGCATTTTGTTTGACTGTAGAAATGCTTGGTATTGAGTTTTTGGATATTACACCATCAGTAAAAGCGATTAAATGTAAATCTTCTGGCACTTTAATCCCTCTTTTAAGAGCTGTTCTTAACACTTTTACAGCATACAATTCGTTAACTGCCATAACTGCATCAAATTCATTTTTTTCGAAAAAATCATCAATCATAGTGTCCAATTGACTTTCATCTTCTATTCTTAAAATCAAATTTTCGTTAACGTCAATCCCATTCGCTTCCAATGTCTTTTTATAGCCTTCTGTTCTTAATCTTCCGACACTTATGTAATCTGGTGTTGTAATAAACCCTATTTTCTTACGTCCTTTACTGATAAAGTATTGTATCGCTTCTTGTGTCGCTAAGACATCATCAATAATCACTTTATCGGTATACACCTCACGTGTTACACGATCGAACATTACAACTGGCATACCTTGATTGATAATTTCTTTGATGTGATGATAGTCTTTTTTGGCTTGGGTTTCTTTGGAAAGAGAAATGACGAATCCATCTATACTACCAGAAGCAAGCATTTCCATATTAATTACTTCTCGTTCGTAGGACTCATTTGATAAACATATTAAAACATTGTATCCTGATTGATTCGCTAAATTTTCGATACCGCTAATTACCATAGCGAAAAAATCGTGCACAATTTCGGGAATAATCACGGCAATAGTTTTCGTCTTTCGATTCTTTAAACTTAATGCAATATTATTTGGTTTGTAGTTGTATAATTTTGCGAAAGCTTGAATTTTATTTCGTGTAGCTTCACTGATTTCATCACTATTTTTTAAAGCCTTCGAAACCGTTGATATCGAAACATCTAATTCTTTTGCAATCTGTTTTAAAGTCAAATTCTTTTTCATAATCTTCTTTCTACCTAAACCATCAATCGTATTCGACTAATTTCTGTTTTTTTTATTAAATATTAACATCCTTCAGCAATTAATTTAATTATTTATTAACACGAAAACGTTTTCGTAACTATTATAAGTGTACAACATACACAATCAATGAATTAAAGGACTTACATTTGAAATTGAGAAGTAAAAATATAAATTAAAAATTAACGAAACAAAACGGAAAATATATGAGGATTTTAAAACAATCTCTTCTTGCATTAGTTTTATCAAGCCCTGCGATTTTATCTGCACAAACTGCAGTTAAAGGAACAGTTTATGATAGCACAAACAATGCAGTTCTTGCTGGTGCTGATGTTTCGAACATCACAACAGGAGTATCTACAATTTCTGATGAACAAGGAAATTTTACTTTAGAAGCGAATGACGGTGATATTATCGTGATTAGCAACTTTGGCTACGAAGATCAAGAAATAACATATGCAGGACAAACACAATTGCAATTACGTTTAGGAAAAACGACCGAAAACTTAAAAGAAGTTGTTGTTATCGGCTATGGTACAGCGAAAAAAGAAGATGTTACAGGTTCTGTTAATCAATTGAATTCAGAGGATTTTAACAAAGGATCGATTACATCTGCACAGGAATTAATGACAGGAAAAATTGCGGGAGTTTCTGTAACTTCTTCAGGAGGTGCGCCTGGTGATGACCAAAAAATATTAATTCGTGGAAATAGCTCAATCTCATTAAATCGCGAACCTTTATATGTTGTGGATGGCTTGCCTTTGGCAGATGAAAAAATTGGAGGTTCTCGTAATCCATTGGATTTCTTAAATCCGAATGATATCGAAACGATGACCATTCTGAAAGATGCTTCTGCAACAGCTATTTATGGTTCTCGTGCAGCAAATGGTGTAGTAATGATTACAACCAAAAAAGGGAAAGGCAAACAATTCAAATACAACTATAATTCGACAACTTCTATTTATGATCCAATCAAAATGGTTGATTTAATGAATGGCGACGAATTTAGAAAACTTGTGAATGAACATGGAACGGCTGATGATATTGCTAAATTAGGAAATACATCTACTGATTGGCAAAAATTGATCTATAAAACAGCTGTAGGTTTTGATCACAACTTTAGCGCTGTAGGGAAAATCGGAAATTTTATGCCTTCTCGTTTCTCTATTTCGAATACAAATCAAGATGGTATTTTAAGAGGTGATAACATTAACCGTACAACATTAAGTGTTAACTTGAATCCAAGTTTATTAGATGATCATCTAAAATTCGAAATTAACGCAAGGGGTTCTTACATCGAGAATATTTTTGCTAATCGTGATGCAATTGGTGCAGCGTTAGAATTTGACCCTACACAATCTGTTTATTCGAACGGAATTAATTCATGGCAAGGATACAACGTTTACACACAATTGATTGATGGACAATATTTCTTAAGAGATTTAACTCCAAATAATCCTATTGCTTTAATAAACGAAGTTAACGATACATCTGAAACAAGACGTTTTGCTGGAAATGCAAAAGCAGATTATAAACTACATTTCTTACCAGATTTAACAGCTACCGTAAATGTTGGTTACGACATTACAAATGCAAATGGTAGAAAAGTGACAAACTATGCTTTACCAAGTAAAAACACAAAATGGGACGGAGCTTACTCTAATTTCAGCAACGAATTTTCTAACAAATTATTAGATGCTTATTTAACCTATAATAAATCATTTGGTCTATCTACTCTGAATGCTGTTGTAGGTTATGGCTATCAAAAATTTGGTTACGATAAATTCTCATTCGATTCAGAAAAAGCAGAAATCGGACAAATTGCAGCTGTTGTTGACAAATACGAAAGTGTTTTATTATCTTACTATGGTCGTGTTAATTACAACTACGATAACCGTTATATCTTAACAGCAACATTACGTGCAGATGCTTCTTCTAAATTAAATCCAGATGATCGTTGGGGGTATTTTCCTTCTGCAGCTGTTGCATGGAATATTTCGAACGAAGATTTCTTAAAAGGCAACTCAACACTTAGTGACTTGAAATTACGTGTGGGTTATGGACAAGTTGGTAACGTAAATGGTCTTGAAGATTATTTATTCTTAACACGTTATACACAAAGTTTGTCATCAGCTCAATACCAATTTGGAGATAAATATTACCAAGTTTATCGTCCAGAAAAAGTTAATCCAAACCTAAAATGGGAAATTTCTAATACATTAAATATAGGTATTGACTATGCTTTATTCAGAAATCGTATTTACGGTAGTTTAGATATTTATCAGAAAAAAACAAAAGACTTAATTGCTGAAGTGTATGTTGATCAGTTTACCAACTTCTCTAATAAAATCAAACAAAATATTGGAGATATGGAGAACAAAGGGATTGAATTTAGCATCAATGCTGATATCATCAAATCGAAAGATATTGATTGGTCTTTTGGATACAATATCGCTTACAACGACAACAAAATTGTTAATTTAAAAAATGATAATTACGTTGGAGGAATTGATGGAGGAACAGGGATTAATGTTCAAGTTCACAAAGAAGGTCACACTCCATTTTCATATTTAGTTTACAAACAAATTTATGATGCAAATGGAAAGCCTATCGAGGGTGCTTATGCAGATTTGAATGATGATGGTGTGATCAATGAAGACGACCGTTATTTACACAAAAGTCCTTTCGCTGATATCACAATGGGATTCAATACAAGATTTAGATACAAAAACTGGGATTTATCTGCGACAGCTCGTGCAAGTATTGGAAACTACGTTTACAACAACGTCGCTTCTGCAAAAGGTTACTTAGCTAAAGCAACAGGTAATGGACAAGGATATTTATCTAATGTACACAGAGATTACTACAACACAGGTTTTTCTGCAATTACCGCAACTAACCTAACAAGTGATCATTATGTAGAAGATGGATCTTTCTTCAGAATCGATAACATTACATTAGGATATAATTTACAACAAGCAATAAAAGGAATGGATGTTCGTCTTTACGGAGCTGTTCAGAACGTTGCTTTATTCACGAATTATGACGGAATCGATCCTGAGGTATTTGACGGAATTGACAGAAACTTTTATCCAAGACCAAGAACATTTGTCGTTGGTTTAAATGTTAACTTCTAAAAACGTATTAAAAATGAAATTAAACATATTCAATATTCATAAAATAGCATTAATTGGAATCTTTTCATTATTCACATTAACATCTTGTCATGATGATTTGAATTTAAATCCAATTGATCCCGATATGGTAACAGAGAACGAAGTTTTCTCTAACGCTCAAGAAGCAAAAGCTGCTTTAGGAAAAATTTACGCTTCATTATCGTTAACAGGGCAAGAAGGTCCTGCTGGACAGCCTGATATAGTTGGTGTTGACGAAGGTACATCTCAGTACACTCGTTTAATGTTTTATCTTAACGAGTTAACAACTGATGAAGCAATTGTTGGTTGGGGAGATGCTGGTTTACCAAATTTGCATGCAATGGATTGGGGAGCAAGTAATCCGTTTGTTGAAGCAATGTATTTTCGTTTAGCTCAAACCGTTTCTTTCTCTAACTCATTCATCGAAAAAGCTGAAAAATTAGCTGAAAATGATCCAGAAGTTAAAAAATTTGTTGCTGAAGCTCGTTTTATACGCGCCTATGCTTACTATAACTTAATGGATTTATATGCGAATGTTCCTTTGGTTACAAAAGTTTCGTTAGAGTTACCAAAACAAAACAATCGTCAAGAAATATATACATTTGTTGAAACGGAGTTGAAAGATTTAGAATCTCTATTAGCAGATGCAAGATCTAACGAATATGGACGTGTTGATAAAGTTGCAGCTTACGCCTTATTATCTCGTTTATATTTAAATTCTGAGGTATACGTTAATCAAAATAAATACAAAGAAGCAGCAGAATATGCTAAAAAAGCAATCGAATCTGGTTATATAATCAATACAAAAGATATTAACGGAAATGGTTCTGCTTACGACGAATTATTCTTAGCTGATAATGATACAAATGGTGCGCAAAATGAAAACATTTTTGCAATCAATTTTGATGGACGTTATTCTACGACTTACGGTGGAGCTACTTTCATTGTAAAAGCGAAAATCGGAGGTTCTATGGCTCCAGCAGATTTTGGTGTAAATGGCGGATGGGGAGGTCCTCGCACAACAAAAGCATTGGTTAATCAATTCTCGAGTGCTGTTACACAAAGTAATTCAGCTGGAAATCCAACTGCTTGGAAAGACAAACGTGCAATGTTCCATTCGGATGGACAAACATTCGAAATCGAAAATGTTTCTGAGTTTAAAAACGGATATGCAATCACAAAATTCTCGAACAAAAAATCTGATGGAACAAATGGGAACAACGACACTGGAGAGCATGCTGATGTAGACATTCCAATTTTCCGTGTTGCTGAAATGTATCTTAATTATGCAGAAGCTGCTTTAAGAGGAGGTGGAGATACAGGTATCGCCCTTAACTATATCAACCAATTACGTGAGCGTGCTTATGGAAATACATCTGGAAATGTAACTTCTATTAATTTAGATTTTATTTTAGCAGAACGTTCTCGTGAAATGTATTGGGAAGGAACTCGTCGTACGGATTTAATTCGTTTTAACAAGTTTACGAACAATTACAATTGGCCTTTCAAAGGAGGAATTGCAAATGGTATGAATGTCGATAATCACAGAACAATATATCCAATTCCATTCAATGCATTAGCAGTAAATCCAAACTTAACTCAAAATCCTGGTTACTAAGATGAAAAATTTTATAAAATATATTTCGTTCGCTTGTGCAAGTGTTTTTGCGTTAAGCGCATGTAATGACGATGAAGACATCATACAATTAGATCCCTCAACATTTGTAGCGCCTGTAGTAGAAGCACCAACATCTAATTCGATTGTATTATTAGAAGAAAATGCGGCTTCAACTGCGATGACGTTCAAATGGTCTGCTGCTAATTATGGTGTAAACACTCCACCTAAATATGAATTAGAAATTGATTTAGCAGGAAACAATTTCGAAAATGCTAAAACAGTAACTTCTACATCCGCTACAACGGCTGATGTAACGGTTAAAGAATTAAATTTAATTTCTACAGATTTAGGTTTAGAACCTTTTAAAGAAGGTGAATTAGAATATCGAGTTGTATCAACAGTTGGTACTCCTGGTTCTCAACCATTAATTTCTAATGTTTATTCGTTAAACGTAACACCTTATCCTACAGATTTATCTACAAATTGGGGTATCGTTGGTTCTGCAACACCTAATGGTTGGGATGGACCAGATGTTCCTTTCTGGAAAACAGAAACTCCTAATGTATTTGTCGCTTACACAACTTTAAAAGATGGTGATATCAAATTCCGCCAAGATAATAAATGGGAATTGGACTACGGTGGCACAAATGGTAAATTAGAAAAAGGCGGTGAAAATATCGCCGTAAAAGCTGGTACATATAAAGTAACAATTGATTTGACTAACCTTACATATAAATTAGAAGATTACTCATGGGGGTTAGTCGGTGATGCTACTGCAAACGGATGGGAAGGTCCAGATGAAAAATTATCTTACGATGGTTCTATCGATTCTTGGGTCATTACAACAACTTTAAAAGATGGAAAATTCAAATTTCGTTTAAATAATGATTGGGCAGTAAATTTTGGAGGAAATGGAACTCCTGGAGAATTAACGGACAAAGACGGGCAAGATATTGATATTAAAGCTGGGACTTATAAAATAACAGCTAATTTCAACAAGAAAACTTATACAGTAGAAGCTCAATAAAATTTTTTCTCATCAACAAATAATTTTTTAAAAGCCATTAAAATTCAATTACGTTTTTTAATGGCTTTTTTCTAAAACTACACAAAACATGAAAAACATTCTATCTATTTTAATGCTTTTAATGGTAATATCTTTTACCAAAGCACAAATTACAACAACTCCTTCACCACCCGAAGCAAACCAAGCAGTTGTAATAAACTTCGATAAAACAGGAACAGGTCTTGCCAATTATTCAGGAGATATTTATGCGCATACAGGCGTAACTATTGATGGAAAACAATGGGAAAATATAATTGAAAGTTGGGGAAATAATACCACTCAACCCAAATTAACTTTCGTTTCTGGATCAACCTACAAATTAGAAATCCCTACATCTATTTATCAATTCTATGGAGTTGATACTTCTAAAAATATTACAGCAATAGATGTTGTTTTTAGAAGTGCAGATGGAAAACAACAAACTACGAATCTTTCTATTTCGGTAGGTTCTTTCAAAGTTACTTTAACTAATCCGCTCGAAAATTCAATTACAAATGTTTCTTCAGGATCAAGTTTTAACATCAAAGCGATAGCTACAAAATCTGCTAATTGGACATTATCTGCTAACGGAACTCAAATTGATGCATTAAATAATTCAACATCTTTTGATAAAAATTATACCATTTCACAAAATCAGAATTACACGTTGAGTGCTACTTTTAATGGTCAAACAATAAGCAAATCTTTTACAGTTAATATCAAACCAACAGTGAAAGATGTAGCTATTCCATCTAATTTACATGAAGGAATTAATTATTTGAATAATGATTTTACAAAAGCATATTTGGTTTTATACGCTCCACAAAAAGAGTTCATTCATGTAATCGGAAGTTTCAATAATTGGCAACTTTCTGATCAATATGTGATGAATCGAGATACAACTAACAAGGATTTATATTGGATTGAATTATCTAATCTTAAAGCAAGTGAAATCTATACGTTTCAATATCGAACAAGTGATGGAATCAAAACTGCAGATCCTTATTCGACTTTAGTTTTATCGCCTTATGATGATCCGTATATTACCGCAGCAACTTACCCAAATATGCCTGTATATCCTACTGGACAACAATTTGAAGTTTCGGTTTTACAAACAAATCAAGCAAAATACAATTGGAAAGTTTCAAATTTCAATCGCCCAAATAAAGAGAATTTGATGATTTACGAATTATTAATTCGTGATTTCAATTCAACAAAAACATGGCAATCTTTAATTGATGATTTTGATTATTTCAAAAAATTAAACATTAACGCAATCGAAGTTATGCCAGTAATGGAGTTTGAAGGAAATATTTCTTGGGGTTATAATACAGCTTATCATCTTGCTTTGGATAAAGCTTATGGACCAGCAGATAAAATGAAAGAGTTCATCGATTTGTGTCATCAAAATGGAATTTCAATCATTTTAGATGTTGCTTTAAATCATGTTTATGGTCGATCTCCGTTGGTTAGAATGTGGATGAATGATCCCGACAATGATGGTTTTGGAGAACCAACTACTACAAATCCTTATGTTAATCAAACCTCAAAACATAGTTACAATGTTGGATACGATTTAAATCATCAATTAACACCAACTCAAAATTATGTACAACGTACATTAAAACATTGGATTGAAGAGTTCAAAATTGATGGATTTAGATGGGATTTAACAAAAGGATTTACACAAAATTGTACACCTTCTGATGAAACTTGTACAAACGGATATCAAGCTGATCGTGTAGCAATTTTAAAAAAATATGCAGATATGCAATGGACAATTGATCCGAATTCCTACATCATTTTTGAACATTTAGGAAATAATGGTTCAGCACAAGAGGAAACAGAATGGGCGAATTATCGCATTAACGAAGGTAAAGGAATTATGCTTTGGGGTAAAGCGACTAATAATTTTAATCAAAATACAATGGGATATGCTTCGGATAGTAACTTTGATTGGTTGAAGCATACTGTAAAAGGTTTTACGAAAAAACATTTGGTTGCCTACGCAGAAAGTCATGATGAAGAAAGAATGATGTACAAGAATTTACAATATGGTGCATCATCAGGAACTTATAATGTAAAAGATTTAAAAACTTCTTTAGAAAGACAAAAAGCTTTAGGTGCCGTTCTATTTACGATTCCTGGTCCTAAAATGTTGTGGCAATTTGGAGAATTAGGATATGATTATTCGATCAATCATTGCGAAGATGGAACAAATAATGACGGATGTCGCACCAATCCAAAACCTATTCCAAGCGAAATTGGTTACTTAACAAATGCCGAAAGAAAATCTGTTTATGAAGTTTGGTCAAAAATTATTGGTCTTAAATTAAACAACAAAGTTTTCGAAACTGATAATTATACAATTACATCTGGAGATTTAAAACCGCGTATTCAGATTACAAATAATTTATTATCGTCGTCTGATTTATATGAGGTAATTGTTATTGCAAACTTCACAACAAGCACTCAAGCAATTGCGCCACTTTTTCCATTTACAGGAAATTGGTACAATTTGATGGACGAAACAACGCTGAATGTCACCAATACAAATTCATCATTTACAGTTAATCTAAATCCAGGTGAATTTAGAATTTTCGGGAATGCAAAAGCAAATTTATCAACAGATAATATTGAGGTTAATTCAGAAAAAATCTCTGTAACTCCAAATCCAGTTTCTTCCTCTTTTTCATTAAATATTAATTCAGAAAAAGTAAAAATTTATGATTTATCAGGAAAGTTGGTCAAAGAATTTTCAGGAAAATTTTCAGCAATACATCAATTTAACATCAAAGAATTACCAAAAGGTATTTACATTCTTGACATTGAAGCTAAAAATCGAAAATCGTCGGCGAAACTGATTAAAAATTAATTTCAAAAAAAGCCATTAAAATTCGTTTTGATGGCTTTTCATTTTCACAAATCGTTGAAAAATCAATAACTTGTCGGTTAATTTACACCATGACAAAAAAGAAAAATTCTACTTGCCATTTTTTCCTTCGCTTATACGCTGGGATTTGCCCAAACCAACAAACAAGTTTTATTTACAATCAAAAATCAATCGGATGTCAAATGTTATCGCATTCAGAGTATCATTACATCAGCAAAAGGAATATTGATTGCGGCAATCGACGAGCGTGTTCCAAATTGTGGCGATTTACTTTACAATCCTAATATCAATATTGTGATTAGGAAAAGTGATGACAAGGGAAAAACATAGTCAGCAATCAAGCGAGTTATCGATTTTCCAGATCAAGAATCTGCTTCTGATGTATCAATGGTTTTGGATGAAAAGACAAAAGAAATTTATCTTTTTTACAATTACATGAATCATAAAATTGCGAAAAATGAATTTCGATTACATTTTGTAAAAAGTGCTGACAATGGAGAAACGTGGTCAAAACCTGTTGATATTACGGACCAAATTACGCCAACGGAATGGAAAAAAGATTTTAAATTCATTACTTCTGGTCGTGGCGCATACACAAAAGAAGGTTGGATTTTGAATACATTGGTTCGATTGAAAGACGGTGTTTACGTATTCGGAAGTAAAGATCATGGAAAAACGTGGGAACGAATTTCGAGTGTTGCAGAAAAAGCTGACGAAACAAAAATTGGATGTTAAATGCGCGCATTCAAAATGCTGGTTTCCGTAAAATATTTATCTCAAAAGATCAAGGAAAAACATGGACTTCTAAAATGGATGAACAATTAATTGATCCAACTTGTAATGCTTCGACATTGGTTTTAGGAAAAGATATTGTGTTTAGTAATTTGCATGATTCAAAAGATAGTCAAAAACCTGGGATTGAAAGTAAGTAGAGATCAAGCGAAAACATGGAATTTTTTCAAAACTATAGAACCAAATTCTTCGGCTTATTCCGTTTTAACGAATATATCAAAAAATAAAATTGGTATTTTTTATGAAGCTAATGATTACCAAGATATGGTTTTTGAAGTAGTTGATTTAAAATAAATTCAATCATAAAAATATAAAAAACCTCATCAAATGATGAGGTTTTTTGTTGCTTAAAAATTAAGCTTGATATTATATTTTGCATAGAAATTCTGAATGTGACCAACCGCCTCTTCTGCTGTATCAACTAAACGGAAAAGATCTAAATCTGTTTCAGAAATATAACCATCTGCAATCACTCGATCTCTAATCCAATCAAATAATCCAGACCAATATTCAGTACCAACCAAAACGATTGGGAAACGACCTGTTTTCTTTGTCTGAACTAAAGTTAATGCTTCAAACAGTTCATCTAATGTTCCGAAACCTCCTGGCATTACGATGAATCCTTGAGAATATTTTACAAACATCACTTTTCGAGCAAAGAAATAATCAAAATTTATTTCATATTCACGGTCAATATATTTGTTCAATTCTGTCTCGAAAGGCAATGTAATTCCTAAACCAACAGATGAGCCTCCTCCTTTTTGAGCACCTTTATTTGCAGCTTCCATAATTGCAGGTCCTCCTCCTGTAATAACACCAAAACCTATTTTAGTTAATTGATAGGCAATTTCCTCTGCTAATTGATAATAATGATTTTCTTTTGATGTACGTGCCGAACCAAAAATAGAAACACAAGGTCCAATTTTTGACATGGCTTCATAACCATTTACAAACTCTGCCATAATCTTGAACAATGCCCAAGAGTCATTTATTCTAATCTCGTTCCAATCTTTTGGTCGAAACGGAGATTGTATTCTATCTACTTCTTTTTCTTTATTTGTCATAGTATTTTAATAAAAAGAACCGTAACAAAAATGCTACGGTTCAATATACAAATTTATTGTTTGTTTCTGTTTAATCTCTGCTCATAAAAATTCTTAAAATATACCAGAATAGTAACATTAATGATGCAAATAACGACAATGCTGCTGCAACATATTGTTGTGTTCCAAATTCATATTTTAGTTGATGCGTATTGTATAATATTGCACCACCTGCTAATGCACACATTCCTACTGAGAACCATAAGCCTAAATCGAACCCAAATAACATCCCAGCAATTATCAAACCAATTGCTAAGAAGAATCCAATTGTTAACGCTCCTTTTAAAACAGAAAAATCTGCTTTTGTAAAAAATACGATAGCTGATAATCCTACAAATAATCCTCCTGTCACAACTGCCGCTTGTTTTATAACGTATGTTCCGCCATAATGTAATGCGATGTAAAGCATTGGAACAAAAATTAAAGCTTCTGCAATTATATACAATAAGTAACCTAAGTATTGTTTTGATTTAGAAATCGAACCATAAGCCATTTTTTGTGCGACCCAAGTAATTCCCATAAATCCAGCCAATAGAATTAACCAAAGATATCCTGAAGTTAAACTTAACATAAAGCTGACTAAAGCTTCTGATTTCAACATCAAAGATTCGATTAATACAAATACTAAAACTCCTCCTGCAACATGTCCATAGGTATGTTTATAAAAATTTGCTCTTTCTGCACTCGTTGCTTCTGCAACCAATTGGTTTTGTTGATATACGTGTTGATCTTCCATATTTTTTTAGGTAAAATTTTTGATAAATAATTAATGCTAAAATAATAAAATAAACTTATTTACTCGCTCACTATTTTTTGGTAATTTTTAATAGATTTAATCCAATCAATTAGTCCAATAATCGATAAAACTAACAAAACAATATACTGAAATGATGTAATCACAGCTCCTTTATGAATCATCAGTGGAATCATCACCAAATCACCAATTATCCAAAAAAACCAATTATCAATTTTTCGTCTTGCCATCATCCACATCCCAATCAAAAAGATGGCTGTTGTCGATGCATCTATAAAATCTATTTGAGTATAATGAAATTGACATTGATTGATAAAACTTGTGTCAAATCCATTCTGAATAACTGGACGGAAATAATAAATCGTCAGAATAAACAGAAAACTCAATGCAAACAAAATCGTTGCATACAAATATTCTTTTTTCGAAGCCCACGAAACATCGACATGTTTATGATCTTCTTCAAGATTTTTTTGCCACAAAATCCAACCATATATTGCCATCGATGTATAATAAAAATTGATTATTGTTTCGCCATACAATCCCCAATTAAAAAATAAATAGATAAAAATAAATGTCGAAATAATAGTGGTCGGATAAACCAATATATTACGTTTGTAGGTATAATAAACGGAAATAATCCCAAATAGAGTTGCAATAGTTTCGAGCAAAATATTCAACGAAGAATACGTTTTATAAGGCGCAAAAATATAATCAATAAAATCGTTCATGGTTAATGTGTTAATTCGCTAATTTGAGAATGTGAGAATAATTTTTGAGTTTCATAAGTCGTAATTCTAATTTCGCATTTCGATTTATTCATAATCCAGCACCCAAACCAAATAATATTCTCCAATCATTTTATAAAACGCATGGTATTTTCGAGATTTTATCTCATCAGAAATCCAACAAATAATTTGATTATTTTCTACTAATTCAAATTCTTCTACGCGATAATGATTCAGAAAATTCCAAAGATTTCCACCATTCAATTTGTACAAACCTTCTTTCATTCCCCAAATTACATGCAAATATTCAATTTCATGCTCTTGCGGAATCCAAGCGATTTCATCTGGACGCGCAAATTTGTGTTTAATGTTTAAAATTTTTCTTGGTCGAGCCAATTCAATATCTATCCCAATATTATATTCGCTCACGCCAACAGAAACCAATCCATAGGAATGCGTGATAGAAATTTCTTTATTTGTAGGTAAAAAAGGTTTTCCTCTTTCGTCATAATTTACATCATAATCCAAGTCCAATTTCTTTAGACAAGCGCGCAAACCAAGATATTCTCTGGCCTGTTTAGGTCGAAGATTATTATATTTTTCCATCCTATAATCCTCTAAATGAAGATATTCTAACAATTCTTCATTCGATTCTGTTACATTCCACGTAATAATGCGGGTATGTTTAAAATCGTTAATATAATCGATAACGGGCATTTTATTAATCGAAATTTGTTTGTAAATTTGTTCCTTATAAACTTTAAAAAAAAGTTAGTTAAATATATCAATTGATGGATACAAAAACGCAATACATTCCATACAAAGTTAAAGATATTTCTTTAGCTGAGTGGGGAAGAAAGGAAATTACGTTGGCTGAGGCAGAAATGCCTGGGTTAATGGCTATCCGTGAAGAGTATAAAGCTGCTCAACCTTTGAAAGGTGCTCGCATTGCAGGTTGTCTACACATGACAATCCAAACTGCAGTATTAATCGAAACGTTAGCTGCTTTAGGAGCTGATGTTACATGGTCGTCATGTAATATTTTCTCTACACAAGATCACGCTGCTGCTGCAATTGCTGCTGCTGGGATTCCTGTGTATGCTTGGAAAGGGATGAACGAAGAGGAATTCGATTGGTGTATCGAGCAAACATTATTCTTCGGAGAAGATCGCAAACCATTAAACATGATTCTGGATGATGGTGGAGACTTAACGAATATGGTGATTGATCGTTACCCAGAATTGGTTGCTGAGATCAAAGGATTATCAGAAGAAACAACTACGGGTGTACACCGTCTTTATGAAAGAATGGAGAAAGGTACATTGCCTATGCCTGCAATTAACGTAAATGATTCTGTAACAAAATCTAAATTCGACAACAAATATGGATGTCGCGAATCTGCAGTAGATGCTATCAAACGTGCTACTGACTTGATGATCGCTGGTAAACGTGTTGTAGTTTGTGGATATGGTGATGTTGGTAAAGGTACAGCGGCTTCTTTCCGTGGTGCTGGAGCAATTGTTACAGTAACTGAAATCGACCCTATTTGTGCTTTACAAGCATCGATGGAAGGTTACGAAGTAAAACGTTTAGATACAGTTGTTGCAAACGCTGATATCGTAATTACGACGACTGGTAACTTTGGAATTGTACGCGCAGAGCATTTCGAAAAAATGAAAGACAAAGTTGTTGTTTGTAACATTGGTCACTTCGATAACGAAATCGACATGGCTTGGTTAAACGCTACTTACGGATCTACAAAAGAAGAAATCAAACCTCAAGTTGACAAGTACAACATCAACGGAAACGATATTATCGTTTTAGCTGAAGGTCGTTTAGTAAACTTAGGATGTGCAACAGGTCACCCTTCTTTCGTGATGTCAAACTCTTTCTCTAACCAAACTTTAGCTCAAATCGAGTTGTGGACTAATTCATCAGCTTACGAAAATAAAGTATATACTTTACCGAAGCATTTAGATGAAAAAGTTGCAGAATTACACTTAGCTAAATTAGGAGTAGAATTAGAAGTTTTATCTCAAGAACAAGCAGAATACATTGGTGTAACGGTTGAAGGACCATATAAACCAGAATATTATAGATATTAATTAATTTTAATTTAGATTTTTATTTGAAGAAATAACACACTTAACTATATGCCCTCGCCCTGAACAAGCGAGGGCTTTTTTATGCATAGAAAATTAAGCTCAACAATTAATTCTAAAAAGATTATCTTTAAAATATTATTGAATAGTTTTTATTACTGATTATGATTAAAAAATACATACAGCTTGGATTTGTATTAATTGGAGGCACTTCACTTTTTGCACAAACAGACAAACCTTCGGAAATATTTTGGAAAAACCTCGAAAAACATTGCGGTAAAGCCTATGAAGGAAAATTAGCTGAACACATAAAACGTGATGATTTTGCTGGTAAAAAATTAACGATGCATGTTAAAAGCTGTTCAGAAAACGAAATAAAAATTCCGTTCAATGTGGGTGATAATTATTCACGTACATGGATTTTGACTAAAAAAGATGGAGTCATTACACTAAAACACGATCATCGTCACGAAAATGGAACTTCAGAGTCGGTAACTTTTTATGGTGGAACAAATACCAATTATGGTTTTAAAGATTTCCAGATGTTTCCTGCCGACCAAGAAACAGCAAGTCTTATAGATTATGCTTCAACAAATATTTGGTGGATTACACTTGATGACAAAACATTTAGTTACAATTTGCAAAAACCTGGTTCTAAAGTACCATTTAACGTTTACTTCGATTTAACAAATGAAATTGAAACACCACCCGCTCCTTGGGGTTGGGGAACACCACGATAAAAAAGAGCTGATTAGCTCTTTTTTATCGTTTAATTAATATATCTGCATTTATCGCTGGCGTTATTCCCAAAGGCGTTTTCTGCCATTTATCCGAATCTTTAGTTTTGTACAAACATTTTGCTAACAACGCTGCGCTAAGATATATTGGTGACTCAAGTTTTGTTAACAATTCTACTTTTATGTAGAAATTTCCTTTATGTTTAATATTATAATCTCTCAAATCATAAGTAAAAATATCATCCTGCTGACTTCCTTTTTTAACTACAATATTAAAAGGATTTTCTAATATCGTTTTATCTGGACGATTATCTAAATCACTAAATAAATCTACTTTTACAATAACAGAATCAACTTTTAATGGGTAACTGAAATTAAAATTAATTCGTTGAAAAGTAAATTCTTTATTAGGTGCACTTATAGGGATAGCAATTTGTTTTATATATTTTGGTAAAGAATCTTTTTTAAAATTAATATCTGAATTCAAACCAACTTGTACAGTCTTAGTCTTAGTATCTGATCCAACTCTTTTTAATTTAAACTTAGATTTATCATACAAAATCGTTTCGTGCAATTCTATCGTATCTTTTTTATAATCTTGTGCATTTGCAAACGTTATAAAACATAAAATAAGGAAGTAAATTTTTGTCATCTATTTGGTTTTTAAATTATTATCAATTTTATAAAATATAGATGTTCAAAACTCCCAAAGGTTACACAACAACATGTTAAAGTTTTGTTTCAATTCTTAAGATTTAATCCATATTTGCATTCTTTTTTTGCATAAATTTAATAGATACAATCAGTTGAATGCTATTTAGATTTTACATCATCGTATTTTTATTCTTAAATTTCTTGCATATTCATGCACAAGAAAGTGGACTTATTTTATCCGAAAAGATTAAAAAAGAAAAAATTCATTTTCAATTTATCAAAAACTTAGTCATTGTTCCAGTAACATTCAATAATCAACCGATGAATTTTATCATTGATTCTGGTCTAAAAGAAACCATTTTATTTAGCCAATTTGATCAAACAATTGATAAAAAAGATATTCAAACTATTACACTAAAAGGTTTAGGAAAAGATGCGAAAGACACCAAGGGGTTTTATTCAAAGAATAATAAATTAGCCGTTGGCAATCATTATTTAGCTACTAATGCCAGTATTATAATAATTCAAGACGAAAATTTTAATTTATTTTCTCGTTTAGGAATTGATGTTCATGGGATTATTGGTTCAGAATTTTTTAAGAATCATCCAATCGAAATTGATTATGCAAAACAAAAAATCACAATTTATGCGACGATAAAAGAGGTTAAAAAATTAAAGAAATATCAATCAAAAGCGTTAGAAATTAGCACAGAAAACAAACCGTTTACCTCAATTGATTTTTTTTATGAACGTGAATTTACTGATCAAAAAATGCTCATAGATATTGGTAACAGTGATGGGTTGTGGTTATTCAAGAATGAAATTAAAAATTTAGCTCCTTTAAACCATGCGTTTGATGATGAATTAGGAAAAGGATTCAATGGAATAATTAACGGTGAACGTGGCACAATTACGTCTGTAAATCTCGGAAAATATAAACTGCATTATCCTTTGATTGCTGTTCCTGATTATGAATCTATTCAATACATTAATCTCAAAAATAACCGAAAAGGATCTTTAGGGAATGAGGTTTTAAGACGTTTTTCAATTATTTTAGATTACCGAAATAAAACATTTTATTATAAATCGAACCGAAATTTTAGAGATGCTTTTCATTATAACAGAAGTGGTTTGACGATTATTCATGATGAGTTTGAATGGAAAAATGAAAAAGTTAATGTTGATTTTTAACAACGTTCAGCTTCCGAAACCAACACTTTTTCTCCTCAAAAAGTAAATTATCAAATCGTTATGAAACCTGTTTACAAAATAGAATCTGTTCGAAAAATTCGAATGCAGATTTGATTGGTTTAAAAGCAAATGATCGATTAATCAAACTGAACGGAAAACATGTGAATAACATGAGTTTGAATGATATTGAAAATTTTATGAAACAAAATGAATTCCAAGAAATTTCGGTCGAAATCCTCAGAAATAATCAATCACTTGTTTACAAATTTGTCTTGGAAATTCCGTATTAAAAAAAAGAGTAACATATCGCTACTCTTCTAATTGGTTTAAAATATTTTCTAATTCTAACAACGGTTTTTTATACAGTTTATTTATCCACCATTTTAGCATCCAGATACAAAATCCTATATAAATAATTAATGCTATAAAATAAAAAAATCCAAAATTTATTAAATTATCAAAATGTGTATAAGTTTGTTTTTCAATCAAAACTGTACCTATAAATAATATACAAAGTATACTTAAAGTATAAGTATATAAGCTGAAAATAGTTATTGATGATTTGAAGTTATAATAAAACCAATTGATATTTCTTAACGAGTTATATTCTAATTTATAAGATGAATTATAAAATTTAATTAAATAATATAATGGTACGATCATTATTGCTGCTATACACACTAATACCCACCATACGATAAGGGTATTTAATCCAAACAAATATGGGTAAATTAATAAAACAGGAAAAGATGTTAACTGAAAAAAGAAATCCTTTTTCATAACCTTTCTTATTTTATCAATAATTGTATTTGCTTTTTGATTCAGCTCAAGATCTGGATTAATCTTCACATCTTCTGAAGACTGATTATCCCATTGTTTTTGTAATTCATCAAAATTCATAGCCGTATTTTTTATAATAATTTGTAGTTTATCTTTTGTACGATTCAGTTTTACGCGAGCATTTCCTTCAGTAATTCCTAAGTTTGCACCAATTTCTTTGTGACTTTGTCCTTCTAAAAAAAGAAAAATTAAGGCTTTTTCTACTTTATTTAATTCGTGAACAGCTTTGTAAAACAACTCAAGTTGCGTCTCCTTTTCACGATAATCTACCTCATCTACACGATCTATATTTTCTATAAATGTGTGAGTATCCGTCTTTTTCTTTTCTTTTTTGAAATAAGTTAAAGCCGTATTCAGTGAAACACGATACATCCAAGTCGAAAATTGTGAATTTCCCTCAAACCGTTCAAACGATTTCCACAACTGCAAAACAATTTCTTGCATCAAATCATTCTGATCATCAGCATCATCCATATACATCTTAGCGACTTTGTGCAAAATCCCTTTGTGTTGTTCGATTAATTCTAAGAAATAAGTCTGTTTTGCCCTCAAAATTGTTATTTTATTTGTTTCAAAACAACTTGTTCGTTATCGACAAAAAGAATACAATTTATTCTGAAAAAATCTGAAAACAATCTAACTTTAATTTTCAACTTCTCTTTCGTCATTGTAAAAAGATGACCTTCTAAATTAGATGCAAATAGATTCTGCTTTAAATCTTGTAATTGTCCGTTTACAACTAATTTTTCTCCAGAAAACCAATTATTCTCAATTCTAATTACATTATGCTCAAAAGTTGCTTCCCAAATAGATTTCATCGCCAAATTATTTTAGTGTTTACAAGTTAGTAGACATAAAATAAAAACGTTACAGAAATTTTTGAGTTTTTAGCATTCCATTTCCAACCATATAGGCAAACTAAATTCTTCTAACAAATGAGCCAATTGATAATCTGTGTAGTTTTCTTTCGTTATCCAAGCCATTTCTTCTATCTCAGAAGCAATTTTAAGCGTTTTTAACGACTTCAATTTCACATGAAAAACATTTGCATGTACTTCTGTGTTTTTCTCGTTAACGGCAACAGAAGTGTGTTGTCCTAAAAACGAAACATCGTGCAGTAAAATATCGATATTAATTTCCTCTAAAAATTCGCGCCGAAGTGTTGCTAATAATTCTTCACCTTTTTCGCGTTTACCTCCAACCATCTGAAAAAATTTCGAATTCTTTTTTCGAACAGCAAGCATTCTACCTTCTGCATCTGTTACCAATGCATTGACCAAATATATATGATTCATGTTATGCGTTATGCGTTATGCGTTATGCGTTATGCGTTATGCGTTATGCGTTATGCATTATGCGTTATGCGTTATGCGTTATGCAAAAGTAAACGTAGAAAAGTTTAGAGCAAAAAAAAGCTCCACAATAAATTGTGAAGCTATAAAAGTTGGCGATCCGGACGGGACTCGAACCCGCGACCACTTGCGTGACAGGCAAGTATTCTAACCAACTGAACTACCGGATCAGTCTGTTTTTTTTATTTATAATTTTCGTCGATCTAAAATAGAAAAAGAAATAGATGCGATCCGGACGGGACTCGAACCCGCGACCACTTGCGTGACAGGCAAGTATTCTAACCAACTGAACTACCGGATCAGAAAATTATAAATTAAATATATTTTTTATGAATTTTTATAAAAAATTGCGATCCGGACGGGACTCGAACCCGCGACCACTTGCGTGACAGGCAAGTATTCTAACCAGCTGAACTACCGGATCAGAAATTATAAAAAATATATTGTGTAAAAGAACGAAACTTTTTGCGATCCGGACGGGACTCGAACCCGCGACCACTTGCGTGACAGGCAAGTATTCTAACCAACTGAACTACCGGATCAAAATCTGTATTGATTTCGGATTGCAAATATAGGCGGTTTTCTGATAAAACCTAAACTTTTTTCTAAAAAAATCTCGGAAACTTTTCATCCGAGATTTTTTTATTTCATAATCAACGATTTAATCTATTATAAAATCGCATTTAATTTTTCTACTAATTGTTCTTTTGGAACAACTCCAACAACTTTATCTACAACTTCTCCGTCTTTGAAGAATAAAATTGTAGGAATGTTACGGATTCCGTATTTTGCAGCAACTTCTTGGTTTGTGTCTACATCAACTTTACCAATCACTGCTTTTCCTTGATATTCTGTAGCTAGCTCTTCCACAACTGGACCAACCATTCTACAAGGACCACACCAAACAGCCCAAAAATCAACCATTGCAGGTTTTCCTGACTCTATAATATCCGATGCAAATGATGCGTCTGTTACTTCTAATGCCATAATCTTATATTTTTTATCTAATCTTAAGTTTACAAATCTACATAAAATTTTATTGCAGAAAAATTCCTTTTATATTATCTGTCAATTACAAGATAAATGAAATGTATAATTAATTCAGTTTAAATGTAATCTCCTGTAATTCATCTAATTCTTTTAACAAATCTCGGCAAATATTTATTTTAATTTTACCTGCTGGCAAATCTAAATTATTCAAATAATCTTTTGGATCAATTAGTTGGATTTTCAATAATTTATCTCCTTGATATTTGTACATAATATCCGATAGTTTGGTAAAAGTTTCTTCCGAAAATGCTGGAACTTCAATCTTTACCGTCATTTTTTCGGCTTGTTTTTCTACAATTTCATTTAACAACAGAATATTCGTGATATTTTTATACACTCGCCCTTGCGTCACGTTTCCTTCTTTATCTTTGAATTCTTTTTTCGAGATATTCAATTTCAAATTCAAGAACATATTCTCTTGCATAAAGTGTCTATATTTCAAATAATCTCCTCCAAAAACCATAATATCCATGGAATCGGTATAATCACTGAACGTAAAAATACCAAATTCATTTCCATTTTTCGCAATTCGATGTTGAATATTTGACATCATTCCACAAATCGATACTTCTTTATTGACAAAATTATCCTCGTTTGCATTAATATCCGAAATACTACAATTGGAAGCCATTTTCAGCTCATGTTTGAAATCATCTAATGGATGAGAAGAAATATAAATCCCAACCACTTCTTTTTCTTTAGATAAACGTTGCAACATGTTCCATTTTTCGCAATCTGGTAGCATCGGCACTACATCTTCTATCACAGAATCGCCACCAAAATCGCCAAATAAAGAGGTTTGAGCAGAGTTTTTTTGCTCTTGGAAGTTTGCTCCGTATTTGATTAATTTTTCCAAATTAGTTGTCGTATTTTCGATATAAAAATAACGTCCACGATGAAATTCAAACGAATCAAAACCTCCAGCTAAAACTAAGTTTTCGATTGTTTTTTTGTTCACTGTTCGCAATTCGACACGTTTAACAAAATCGTATATATCTTTGAACGGACCATTTGCTTCACGTTCAGAAATTATCGAGTTTACTGCGGCTTGCCCAACACCTTTTACAGCTCCCATTCCAAAACGAATCTCGTAATTTTCGTTTACATTAAATTTTGTAATGGATTCGTTGATATCTGGTCCAAGTACAGCTAATCCCATTCGCTTACACTCTTCCATAAAGAAGGTCACTTGCTTGATATCATTCATATTATTTGAAAGAACAGCCGCCATATATTCTGCTGGATAATGTGCTTTCAGATAAGCTGTTTGATACGCTACCCATGCATAACATGTTGAATGCGATTTGTTGAATGCATACGATGCGAAGGCTTCCCAGTCTGTCCAAACTTTTTCTAAAATTTTCGGATCATGTCCTTTTTCAGACGCTTGTTCCACAAATTTTGGTTTCATTTTATCCAGAACTGCTTTTTGCTTTTTACCCATCGCTTTACGTAAAACATCGGCATCACCTTTGGAGAATCCTGCTAATTTCTGCGAAAGCAACATTACTTGCTCCTGATAAACAGTAATCCCGTAGGTTTCTGATAAATACTCTTCCATCGCATCCAAATCATAGGTAATCGGTTCCTCCCCATTTTTACGACGAACGAAAGACGGAATATATTCAATTGGACCTGGACGATACAGGGCGTTCATGGCGATTAAATCTGCAAAAACAGTTGGACGAAGATCCTTCATATATTTTTGCATTCCAGGCGACTCGTATTGAAAAACTCCAACTGTTTCACCTCGTTGGAAAAGCTCATATGTTTTTTCGTCATCAATCGGAATTTCATCAGGATCAATCTCGATTCCTGTTCTTGCCTTCACTAACTTAATCGTATCTTTAATCAACGTTAAGGTCTTCAACCCCAAGAAGTCCATCTTCAATAATCCGGCACTTTCTGCAACCGAGTTATCAAATTGAGTCACATATAAATCTGAATCTTTGGCAGTTGTTACAGGAACGAAATTGGTGATATCATCTGGCGTAATAATCACTCCACACGCGTGAATACCCGTATTACGTACAGAACCTTCTAAGATTTTAGCTTGTTGAATAGTTTCAGCAGCTAAATCAGTTCCGTTTGATAAACGCTTTAATTCACTTACCGCATCAAATTCTTCTGGTTTTAAGGATTCTTTTAAGGCATTATCATCTAAATTGAAAATCTTTGCCAATTTCATATTTGGAATTAAACCTGCTACACGATTGGCATCAAATAATGGTAAATCCAATACACGTGCTGTATCTTTTATCGAAGATTTAGCCGCCATTGTTCCGTATGTGATAATTTGCGCTACTTGATTTGCTCCATATTTATCAATCACATAATCCATTACCAATGATCGTCCTTCATCATCAAAGTCGATATCGATATCGGGCATAGATACACGGTCTGGATTTAAGAAACGCTCAAAAAGTAAATCGTATTTTATCGGATCTAAATTGGTAATCCATAAACAATAAGCAACTGCTGATCCTGCCGCCGAACCACGACCTGGACCAACCGATACGCCCATTTTACGAGCTGCTGCGATGAAATCTTGTACAATCAAGAAATAACCAGGATAACCTGTTTTTTCAATTGTGGCTAATTCGAAATCCAAACGTTCTTTAATTTCGTCGGTCAATTCTGGGTAACGAATTTTTGCACCTTCGTAGGTTAAATGTTTTAAATAAGCATTCTCACCTCTTTTCCCTCCATCTTCATCATCTTCTGCGTGATGAAATTCTTCGGGAATATCAAATTTTGGAAGTAATACATCTCGATAAAGCGTGTATTCTTCTATCTTATCAACAATTTCTTGAATATTAATAATTGCTTCGGGAATGTCTTGAAACAATTGTTTCATTTCTACTTCCGACTTAAAATAATATTCTTGATTTGGCAAACCAAAACGGAATCCACGACCACGACCAATAGGAGTCGATTGTTTCTCGGCATCTCGTACACACAACAAAATATCGTGGGCATTCGAATCGTCTTGGTTAATGTAATAGGTATTATTTGTTGCGACAACTTTTACATTGTGTTTGCGCGCAAAAGCAAGCAATGTTTGGTTGACACGATCTTCATCTTCTTGACCATGACGCATCAATTCGATGTAAAAATCATCACCAAATTGCTCTTTCCACCAAAGCAAGGCCTCTTCGGCTTGTTTTTCACCAAGATTCAAAATTTTATTTGGAACTTCACCTTGCAAATTTCCAGATAAAACAATCAAATCTTCTTTATATTCTTCAATAATCGCTTTATCAATACGAGGCACATAGTAAAAACCATCTGTATATGCTTTCGACGCCATTTTTGCTAAATGATGATAACCATTTTTATTCTTTGCAAAAACAACGATTTGATAACCATTATCTTTTTTTGATTTATCTAAATGATTCTCACAAACAAAAAATTCCGAACCAATAATAGGTGTTATTAACACTTCAGTTGGTTCTTTTCCTTCTGCAATTAATTCTTCATTCTTTTCTTTTGCTGCTTTGTTATGATTTTGTACTTCTGCATTAAAATGAAATGCTCCCATCATATTTCCATGATCGGTCATTGCAACCGCAGGCATTTTATTTTTTGAAGCTGCAGCTACTAAATCTTTAACAGAAATCGTTGATTGTAAAATTGAGAATTGTGTATGATTATGTAAATGTGCAAATTTTGCTTTCTCAAACTGCGCTAAAACTTCTTCTGAAATTTCAACTGCCTCATCACCTCCTTCTTCTTTCGCTTTTGCTTTTGCAATTTCTTGTGAAGCTTTCTTTAAATTGACATGATTTAATCCAATTGGTTGAATATTTGTTTGATTGATTTCATTAAATCGAACAAAATATTCATCTTCAACTTCTAATTCATTTTTTGTAAAAATACCTTTACGAATCAACTCAAAAAAACAACGTGTCGTTGCTTCCACATCCGCAGTTGCGTTGTGTGCTTCACCAAATGGAACACCAAAAAGATATTCATGCAATTCTGTTAACGTTGGTAATTTGTAACGACCACCACGACCACCAGGAAGTTTTAACAACTCTGCGGTAACTTCTGTACATGTATCCAAAACAGGTTTATCTGCTAAATTATTTTCATAATTCAGACGATAAAATTCGGCTCCCATAATGTTGATATCGAAACCTAAATTTTGTCCAACAATAAATTTAGCTTTACCTAAAACTTCATTGAATTTATCTAAAACTTCTTTTAATGGAACTCCTTTTTCGGTAGCTAAATCAGTTGAAATTCCGTGAATACGCTCAGAATCGTACGGAATATCAAAACCATCTGGACGAACCAAATAATCTTGATGTTCAATAATTTGCCCCATTTCATCGTGCAATTGCCAAGCGATTTGTATACATCGCGGCCAGTTGTCGGAATCAGAAATCGGTGCATTCCAATCTTTCGGAAGACCAGTTGTCTCTGTATCGTATATTAAGTACATTGAGTTTTCGTTTGAATCTGTAAATTTACGAAATCTTAAGAGAAGATTTTCTTAAGAAAAGTTAAGAATAAAACTCTATATTTAGTTTATGAATCAAGAAAAATACATTTTACGTAGAGTATTAGCTGCATTAATAGATTACACAATTATCATTTTTATTACTTTCTTTTATTTAAGAAACTTTGGAGAATTGAATAGTGAAGGAGCTTATTCTGTTAGTGGATTAAAAACTTTACCTATAATCATTTTTTGGTTCGTCTATTTTTGTGTTTTTGAAACAGTTCTAAATTCGACTTTTGGAAATTTAATTGTTGGATTGAAACCTATTGATATAAATACTAAAAAAAATGTTACAATTAAACAGTCTTTTCTTAGACATCTTGTCGATCCGATTGATATGATGTTTTTTGGATTAATTGGAATTATTCTGATTAAAAACTCTGAAACGAATCAAAGATTGGGCGATATTTTAGCAAAAACTAAAGTTGTTAAATCATAAAATAAAAAAAGATGAACTTAATTCAGTTCATCTTTTTCTAAAATTTCTTCCGACTCAAAACTCATTTTAAGTTTGATGAGTTCGTCTTTAATATTTTCGAGACGTTTTACAACATCTATTTCATCTTTTGTTTTGACCACTCCTTTTTTACCAATTGCTTGTTTTGCACCATCGAGCGTATACCCTTTTATTTTGACCAAATAATAAATATTCTTGAAACATTGGATATCATCTTTAGTAAATAATCGATTACCTTTTGCATTCTTTTTAGGCTGAATTATTTCAAATTCTTTTTCCCAAAAACGAATCAATGATGCATTTACATCAAAAGCTTTGGCTACTTCGCCTATCGAATAATAAAGTTTGTCAGGAAGGTCTACATTCATTATCAGCGTTTAATCCAAAGATAATGACATTTTTTTAGAGTTTTGATAAATTTTAATAAAATCGTCTGGATCAACGTCATTATAGAAATACATAATTGGATCTACAGGTTCTCCATTTTTGTGAATTTCGTAATGTAAATGCGCTCCTGTCGATAAACCTGTCGATCCTACATAACCAATCACATCACCTCTTTTCACTTTTTGTCCTCTACGAACTTTCGCACGTGTCATGTGAGCATACAAGCTTTCGTATCCATTTCCGTGTTTTAACACAACCATATTTCCATAACCCGAATTAAATTCAGATACTTTTACAGAACCATCTCCAGTTGCGTAAATTGGCGTTCCTGTAGCGGCAGCAAAGTCTAAACCTTTGTGCATTTTATTCACTTTTAAAATTGGATGAAAACGTGACCCAAAACCGGAAGCCAAACGATTTACATATTTATCTGCAACAGGTTTTAGAACTGGCATTGATGATAAATTCGCATCTTTTACACCCGCCAAACGAAAAACTTCGTCCAATGATTTTGATTCAGCTGCAATTTTTGCAACTAATTTTTCAATGTCTTCAGCTGTATAATTATCAATTTCATTATTTACAGAATCGATATTCTCATTGACACGCATATCATAAATCGTACGATAAATATTGCGATCTTTTTCTTCGATTTCTGTCAAGGCTTCTTCTACTTCTTTAAATTTTTTATGTAACTCTTGGTTTTCATTTTCCATTCTTTCCAGTTCAGCTAATAATTTGCTTTCGCTGTTTTTAAATTTCCCTGCTTTTGAAGCGAACTCAGAATCATTAAAATGATACCCAACCATACCAGCAGATATTGTCGATAAACATAAAAATAGTAAAACGTATAATGCTGTTTTAGGAGTTTTCTTCGCTCTTTTCTTCACCCAACTCATCAAAAATCTCACAGAATTATACTTATAGTTTTTATTTTCCATTACTTAACCAAGCTTTTATTATCTTTGTAAAACGTTTGCAAAGTAACGAATATTGTATGAGCAAACATGTTAATCAAATGATAAAAATAATTTAAATAAATGAAATCCAAAGATATAAGAAAAGAATTTTTGCATTTTTTTGAAACAAAAGGACACTCAATTGTCGACTCTGCACCTATTGTTTTGAAAGACGATCCGACATTAATGTTTAATAATTCGGGTATGGCACAATTCAAAGAATTCTTTTTAGGAAACGGAACTCCAAAAAGTAATCGTATCGCGGATACACAAAAATGTCTTCGTGTTTCTGGTAAACATAATGATTTGGACGATGTAGGAAAAGATACTTACCACCACACGATGTTCGAAATGTTAGGAAACTGGTCTTTTGGTGATTACTTCAAAAAAGAAGCAATTGCTTGGGCATGGGAATTACTAACAGAAAAATACGGAATTTCTAAAGATCAAATCTATGTAACTGTTTTTGAGGGTGACAAAGGTGATGGAACTTCTTTAGATGAAGAAGCATTAGAGCTTTGGAAACAACATATTGCGGAAGACCGAATTCTTTACGGAAATAAAAAAGATAATTTCTGGGAAATGGGTGATATTGGACCATGTGGACCTTGTTCTGAAATTCATATTGACATTCGACCAGAAGCAGATCGTTTAGCTGTTGATGGAAAATCTTTAGTTAATATGGATCATCCACAAGTAATCGAAATTTGGAACTTGGTATTTATGCAATATCAACGCAAAGCTGATGGCTCTTTAGAGTCTTTACCTGCTCGACATATCGATACAGGAATGGGATTTGAGCGTTTGGCAATGGTTTTACAAGGTAAATCATCTAACTACGACACTGATGTTTTCCAACCATTAATCCAAAAATTAGAAGAAATCTCTGGAGTAAAATATGATACAGCTGAAAAAACGGATATTGCAATTCGTGTTGTTGTAGACCATTTACGCGCTGTTTCTTTTGCAATTGCAGACGGACAATTACCTTCTAACACAGGTGCAGGATATGTTATACGCCGTATCTTACGTCGTGCTATTTCTTACGGATACCGTTTTTTAGGTCTTAACGAACCTTTTATCTATAAATTATATCCAATCTTGAAAGCTGAAATGGGTGAATTTTTCCCAGAATTAGTAAAACAAGAAACAATTGTAACAGGAGTTATTCGCGAAGAAGAGGCATCTTTCTTACGTACAATTGAACAAGGATTGAACAGATTAAATCAAATCATCGAGCAATTAGGAGATTCTAAAGTTGTACCTGGTGATGTGGTATTCGAACTGTATGATACTTTCGGTTTCCCTGCAGATTTATCTCGTATTGTTGCAGAAGATCATGGCTTCACAATTGACGAAGCTGGATTTGATGTTGAAATGGCAAAGCAAAAAGAACGTTCGAAAAAAGCAACAGCTTTGGTAACGGATGACTGGGTTATTTTGGATAATGCAGGCAATGAAACTTCTATCGCTTATGATAACACAGAAGCTGAAGTAAAAATTACACGTTACAGAAAAGTAAAAAATAAAAAAGGAGAATTTTTTCAATTGGTATTCAACCAAACGCCTTTCTATGCAGAATCAGGAGGACAAATTGGTGATACTGGATCAATTTCTACGTTAAACGAAACGATAGAAATTATCGATACAAAAAAGGAAAACAATTTAGTTATTCATTTCGTTGAAACTTTACCAGAAAATGTAAATGCTACTTTTAATGCTAAATTAAATGTTGAAAAACGTAACGAAACAACTAAAAATCACTCCGCAACTCACTTAATGCACGAAGCGTTACGCGAAGTTTTAGGAACTCATGTTGAACAAAAAGGTTCTTATGTTGGTGATGATTATTTACGTTTTGACTTTTCTCATTTCTCTAAAATGACAGATGAAGAATTGGCAATTGTTGAGCAAAAAGTAAATGATAAAATTGCAGATGCTTTACCATTAATCGAAAAAAGAGATTGTGATATCAACGAAGCTATCGCTGACGGAGCAATGGCATTATTCGGTGAAAAATACGGTGATAAAGTTCGTGTAATTCGTTTTGGTTCTTCTATCGAGTTATGTGGTGGTACGCATGTAAAAAACACAGCTGATATTCGATTATTCAGAATTTTATCTGAATCTTCTACTGCAGCAGGTATTCGTCGTATCGAAGCAATTACATCTAACAAAGCAATCGAAGCGTACAAAGAGGCGGAGAAAAACTACAATGATGTTCTAGCTGCTCTTAAAACGAAAAATGATGCGGTAAAAGCTGTTCAACATTTATTGGATGAAAATGCTGAATTGAAAAAACAATTAGAATCTTTTGTTGCGCAACAAGCTGCGGCTGAAAAAGCAACTTGGAAAACAGCTGTTCAAACTATCAACGGCGTTAATTTCTTAGCTGTAAAAACAAATTTAGATACAAATGCTGCAAAACAAAATGCAATTGATTTAACAAAAGAAATCGAAAATGCATTTATAGTTGTGGGAACTAATGATACTGTAAAACCATCTATCACCATTTCGATTGCAAAAAATCTTGTGGATGAAAAAGGGTATAATGCAGGGCAAATTGTAAAAGAAATCGCAAAACACATCAACGGTGGTGGAGGTGGACAACCTTTCTTAGCTACTGCAGGTGGTAAAGAGGTTTCTGGATTGGATGCTGCTCTTAAACAAGCAGAAGATTTTGTAAAATAATCTTTTCCGAAAAATAAAAAAAACGACTTGTATTAGACTGCCCCAAAAAAGTTAGACACTTTTGGGGGGCAGTGTATTTTATCTCGCTTTTTTATTAGTCTTTAATTCCATTAAAAATATATTGTAAAATTGGATTAATTTCTGGGTTTTCAAGATGTTTCTTGAAAATTTTTGTGTAATACTTTGGTTTATTAATCATTCTTCGTTCTACTAACTCATCAATCGTATCAATATATTCTACTGATGTTTTACCAATTAATAAATTATCCAAAGAACGTCCTTGATCAACATAGTTCAAAATTGTTTTTAAACCTTTTAAATAAAGCGCATCTTTCGTGAAACCACCACCTCGATACACACGAGTTGACAAATAAAAAGCATCTTCTGCTTGCATTTTATATTCTTCCATCAATGTCATAAATGTTTCGTTGAAAGATTTTCCGTTTGTCAACATATGAACTGCCATTACGCGTAAACCAAGTTCCCTCAATCGGCTATGATTAATAGAATCAGAATAATATTCACTTAAAATCGCTAAACCTTCTTGCGTTAACGTATTAACAGGTAAACCAATGCTAAATATTTTTAATGGTTGATCCAATGCATTCATCGTCGTCACCATGTGTACACCAATTTCGTGTTCAATTAAACCATTTGTAAAACGTTTATCGAATTTTACACCACGCTTAATTACCACTTTTTTCTTGCTGTTAATCACAAGCGCTTTTGATGCAATATCATCCGAAACTTCAATATCAAACTTGAAACCGTAATCATTTGTTGCATTTCTAAATAAATTTACAACTTCTTCTTCGGTATAATCACCTTGTTTATCCATCCTAAATTCAGGACAATACAGAATGAAATTCGCATTTTCGATGTCTTTTTTAGTTGGTTCACCAAAATAACGCAACGAATTGTACAAGAATTTATCTGTCCCAAGATTTGCCAACAAATCTACCTTATCAAAATAGGCATTGATAGTATTCATGTACATGTTTTGAATACTGATATCATTGATTTTTTCGACTTTAATATTCGACAATTTTCGTTTAAATTCGAATGGATCAATATTTAGAGGATTGTACTTAAATTGAGGTTCGTATGTATATTTAGAAGCCAAGAATTTCTTTTTTTCAAACTCTAAGTTTATTGGATTGATAACACTTAACAATTCAAAATTCTGAACCAATTGATACAATTGTTTGTCAATTTTCACCAAATCAGATTCCAATTCGTTGTGCAGAATATTCACTTGTTTTGATCCTACTTTATAGGTTGTTTCTGTTTTTACGAATTCATAAGCATGATTTAAAATTGCCGATTTAAACCCTTCTTTTATTTGATTGATAATTTCGGGGAAAGATTCTCCCGTCAATTCATCACAATAAATTTTAGAAACCTCTGTCGCTAATACCAATGTATTTTTGAAATTAGTTGTCACAAATTCTAACAAATAACCACGTCCGTAAAAAACATCGTTTATAGCCGAATAATTATGAATATTTTCTATTTCAATATTTGCCAATTCATCGCGCCAACTTTCAACATATTTTCCATAACGTTCGTTATCGATACGTTCAGCTCCAATATTAAAAACAGGAACTGGACGATCCCAACGCTTCCAGTTGTAAGAATGAATATCGTATACCAAACACGATTTAAACTTAGATTCGAGCTTACTGATTAAAGCTTGTAAAACTTCGTAAAAAGCATGGTGTTTTGCACTACTTTTTTGTTTTTGAGAAATAGATAAAGGCTCTTTCCAAACTTGTTTTCCCCAAGCTTCTTCGTACACAGCATTTTCTGGACCACGGTTTAAATCGTATTCAAATCGAGAATCACAACCTTGAATTAAGATTGGGAAAGTTTCTACAAACTCGGCTGTATGAGGATCTTCTTCGTACCAACGCTCGTAATTACTCAATAAACATTTTTCTCGAATATCTTCGCGCATTTGTCCACCATCGTGAATGGCAGCACAAACGTAAGGAATGTATTCGTCAATTTTTATTTTGAATGAGTCGTCTTCTGCATAAGCTTCAAATACAATTTCGTTCTCAATATTATCTAATATTTGCTGTATACTTAAGGATTTCATGCTTTAAATTCTTTATATTTCTCCAATAACATTGATACAATTTGTTTCTGTATCTCGTTGTTATTGTTTACATTGTTATGAGGGACAATTCCCCCAGGACTTACGACATTTAATTCAACCATTTTTCCGTTAATCAAATCGATTCCGCAAAAATAAATTCCATCTTCATTTAATTGTTTCCCTATTTTACGGCACAATTCTAATTCATGCTCACTCATATCATGTTTAATTGCAGAACCACCAGCCGAAATATTAGAACGGTGATCACCATCTGCAGGCACACGCATAATAGCGCCAATAGGTTCTCCATTAATCACAATTGCACGAACGTCTCCTTTTTCTGCACCTTCAATATAATTTTGACAAATAATAGGTTGAGAAATTCCAGAATGATTGACATAAAAATCGCAAATCGAGCTTAAGTTACCAATATTTTTTCGTTCGAAAAGAATTACACCTTTACCTCCCATTCCATCTAATGGTTTGATGATAAATTTTTCGAATTTATTTTCTTCAACAAACGATTTAATTAAATCGATATCTTTCGTAATAAGCGTTTGAGGAACAATTGTTTCCTGACCATCATCAAAAGAAGCAGCGTATATTTTGTTATTTGCTTTACGTAAACCAGAAATTTTATTGACGAAAAAAACTTTATCTTCGATCAATTCTAACATGTTCAATAAAAGCGGATCAATTGGTGGATCGGCTCTCATAAAAATCATATCAAACTCGGTTAAATCTTTGATACTACTTTCAAATTTCATGGTGTGATAAAATTCTACACAATCCGTTGTATCTGTAGTAATCATCTTTCTGCAGTTACCTACAACTTTGCCTTTGGCAATAGAGATATCTTTTTTTGTTAAATAGGATACTTCAAAACCACGATCTACGCATTCTTTAATAATTCGCATAGTGGTGTCTTTTCCTGGTTCAACCTTGTCCCAAGGATACATTACGAAGCATATTTTCATATAAATATAAAGGGTATTAAAATCAATGCAATAATAACTAAAAGTTTGATATAAAAAATGCTCTACAAAAAATTATAGAATATTTATTTTTATTCTATGGAAGGTATTGATTTTTAGCAATTAATAAAAGAAAAGGGTGATTGATTTTTCAATTTCAATCACCCTTAGGTTGGTAAACTATAAACTATTTATTTCGTAAACGATCAATTGTTTCCTGAACTTTTGGGTCATCAGCTTTTACACTGTAGTAATTTGCTATTTTTCCATTTTGATCAAGAACCAAATATCTCGGTATCCAATTTAAATCAATCCCTGTGCCAAAATTACCCTTCCAATTGTTTCCTAAGTAAAAGTGTTGACCCTCAATTTGATATTTTTCAATTCCATTTTTCCAAGCATCTTCAGACTTATCCATTGAGAGATAAACAAATGTTACATCAGGATTTTTTTCGTGTAATTTTTTCAACGAGGACATATTTTTGATACAATCTCCACACCAAGTTGCCCATAAATCTATCAAAACAATTTTACCTTTATTGTTCGAAACAATTTTTTCGATGGTTACTGAATTTCCTTCCAAATCAACTACGCTATCTTGTAAAGCTGCTGCAGGAAATTCAGTTTTCATTAGTGTTGGAATTTTCTGAGAAAAGGCATTCATCCCAACAAATAATATTAAAACGCTAATTATTTTTTTCATGATAATTTTTTATCGATTTCATGTCTTTTCAAAACCTATATCAATTTAGTAGATTTTAAAGCGAAGTTAAATATTTATTCCGAATGATTGTAAAAAGATGTAATTTTGTTGCATGCAAAAATATCTGATTATTGGGCTAGGAAATATTGGAGCTCAATACGAAAATACGCGTCATAATATTGGTTTCAAGGTGGTTGAAGAAGTTGCTAAAAAAACTGGAGCAAAATTTTCTCCTTCTAATTTTGGCGATGTAGCACAATTTAAATATAAAGCGAGACCTGTGACGTTATTAAAACCAAATACTTATATGAATTTGAGTGGGGATGCAGTTCGTTTTTGGATGAAAAAAGAAAATATATCGTTAGAAAATATATTTGTCATCACCGATGATTTGAATTTACCATTTGGAACAATTCGTATGCGTGGAAAAGGAAGCGACGGTGGGCACAATGGTTTAAAAGATATACAGAACAAAGTTGGTGGTCAAAATTATGCGAGATTACGCTTTGGTGTAGGAAACGAATTTTCGGAAGGCAGACAAGTTGATTATGTTTTAGGAGAATGGTCAGCAGAAGAAAACGAAAAAATAAATGAACGATTAAATTTTGCTGCAGATGCTGTTTTATCGTTTATTTTTCAAGGATTAAGTAACACAATGAATCAATATAATGGTAAATAAAATTTTAGGAATCGCAATGATTACAGGAACTCTACTTTTAGGGTCTTGTGCAAATAGTTCAACTATAACTCATGAAAAACAAGCTAAAATAGAAGAAATAACTTCTACATTGGACAATGCTTCGGAGGTTATTTTGAAGAACAAAAAGAATGTTTTGTTAGACGTTCGTACACCAGAAGAGTTTGCTGAAGGTCATGTTCCTGGTGCAATTAACATCGATGTAAAAAATCCTAATTTCGAAGAAGAAATTCAAAAATTAGATCCAAAGAAAAATTATTACATCTATTGTAAATCTGGCGTTCGTGCAAAATTAGCAACAGAAAAAATGCAAGAAAAAGGGTTCAGTAATGCAAACAATTTCAAGGATGGAATGTCAACTTACAAAGGAACTGTAGCAAAATAATGGAAGGATTTCGTCCCGAAATATTAAAAGAAATTGTCACAACTAAAATGCCTTTCGGTAAATACGAAGGGCGTATGTTGTGCGATTTACCTGTATCTTATCTTGAATGGTTTGTAGGAAAAGGTGGATTTCCGAAAGGAAAATTAGGCGTTTTATTATCGACTGTTTACGAAATAAAATTAAACGGATTAGAAGACATTATCTACGAATTGAAACGTCAATTTGGTTCAACTTCCCATTCATAAAAATTCGCATCATCGCGCAGTATAAATCCAGCACTTGGATACAACGAATTACCAATCTCATTTGTAACACTGGTTTCTAACAACATCGCACAAGCATCAGTTTTTCTGCATAATTTTTTTGCTTGATCAATCAATTCTCTTGAAAAACCTTGACCTCTAAATTCAGGCGAAACAAATAAATCATTCAACATCCAAAAACGTTTCATTCGAGTAGATGAAAATAAAGGATACAATTGTACAAAGCCAACTGCATTCTCTTTTTCGTCAAAAGCCAAATAAATCACCGATTCGTTATTGGCAATTCTCTCTAACAAAAATTCTTTTGCACCTTCAACATCACTTTCTTTATCATAAAATTGGCGATAGGCATCAAATAATGGTGCTAATGTTTGTAAATCATTTATTGTAGCTTGTTTTGTCATGCAATATTTTTTATAAAAATCGTGATTTCATATGAATTTTCACTAAGTAATATTAAGTTTATGTTTTAGATGAGAAGCAGAAATCAATTCAGCTTGACAAAGTTTATGAATCATTCTAAACTTGTTTCAGAATCACATAAAGTTTAAAATTATCACATCTCCAAATTAACTAATTTGCTCATTAAAAACTATCCATACAAATTACTTCCATCCAAATATTCCCAAACTTTATTAGGTAACATTGGTTTGATATTTTTTTCATCTTTGATTGCATTTCGTATAAATGTAGACGAAATTTCCATCAAAGGTGCTTCGACCATTTCTACATTGTCAAAATTTTCTTCTTGGGAATAACCAGGACGCGGATAAACATAAAATTGGTAATCGCGCATTAAAATCTCAGCATTTTTCCATTTCGAAATTCCATCCAAATTATCAGAACCCATAATTAATGCAAATTCGTGTTCAGGGAATTTTTCTTTCAGATGAATTAACGTATCAATCGTATAAGATGGTTTTGGTAACGTAAATTCAATATTGGATGCACGTAGATTAGGATAATCTTTAATCGCTAATTCAACCATTTCTAATCGGTCGTATTCATTTGCCAACGAACTTTTTTTCTTTAACGGATTTTGAGGCGAAACCACAAACCAAACCTGATCCAAATCGGTGAATTGTTGAAAATGATTGGCAATAATTAAATGTCCGACATGAATAGGATTGAATGATCCAAAATATAAACCGACCTTCATAAAATTGATTTTTTAGAAAAACAAAAATACGATAATTGTAGAATAAAAAAATCCAGCCGAAGCTGGATGATATGATTTAGAATTTCATTAACTCTTTATATAGCTTGTGCGTTGGCAATCCCATTACATTAAAATAACTACCATTCATATTATCAACTCCAATGTAGCCAATCCATTCTTGCACACCGTATGCACCGGCTTTATCGAAAGGTTTGTAATTGTCGATATAAAAATAAATTTCTTCATCTGTTAAATCTGCAAAAGTAACTTGGGTTTCGTCAGAAAACGTGACTTCTTTTTTTATAGAGCGAATGGTAACCGATGTGTAAACAGAATGTGTTTTTCCGCTTAATTTTTTAATCATCTCGTAAGCTTCTTCTCTATTCGAAGCTTTTTCTAACGATTCATCATCTACCCAAACCGTTGTATCCGATGTAATAATTAAATCATTTGGTTGAATTGCTGTATAAGCTTTTGCTTTTTTTGCAGAAAGATAATCGGTGATTTGAGCTTTCTTCAATTCGTTGCGATCAAAAGTTTCGTCAATATCCAATGAAATTGTTGAAAACTGTAATCCTAATCCTGCTAAAAGTTCTTTTCTTCTTGGCGATTGTGATGCCAGAATGATAGTGGCATCTTTAAATTTTTCGGTTAATAACATTCTAAATACCTTTATACCGAAGCAATTTCTTCAGCATTATACCATTTATTTTGAACTTTTAAGATTTGTTCCAATAAATCGCGAACACAACCTTTTCCACCGTTTTCAGGTGAAATATATTCAGATGCTTTACGTACATCCATACATGCATCGTTTGGACAACAAGCCAATCCTACCAAATTCATTACAGCTAAATCAGGGTAATCATCGCCCATATAAGCAATTTCATCAGGGTCTAATCCGTAAGAAAAAAGTAAATCTTCGAAAGCATCTACTTTATCACGTTTATTCACGTAAATATCTGTTAAGCCTAAATATTTTAAACGATTAACTACAGCTTCATCTCTTCCTCCTGTAATTACTGCAATACGAATTCCTTGTTTAATAGCCAATTGCATGGCATAACCATCTCGTGTATTCATTGTTCTCACCATTTCGCCAGTTGGTAATAAAATTAAATTACCGTCTGTCAAAACTCCATCTACATCTAAAATAACCGTTTTGATGTTATTTAGTTTCTCTTTATAACTTATCATTTTTCGTAAACTCGTTTAATTGAATCTGTCATTATTTGGTAAATCTGTAATAATCTCGAATCGTCTTGAAGGGCTTCTAAATGACGATCAATAATCACTTGATCTCCGCGTTTTGCTGGTCCAGTTTGAGCATCTTTCGGATTCATTTCAATTACTTTGTTGGCAGTCTCTTGAATTAGCGGCAACAAAACATCGAACGGCACATTATTCTGTTCGCATATATTTCCAGCGATATAATATAAATGATTGACAAAATTATTTGCCCAAACACCTGTCATATGCACTTGCATTCTGCTCGCAAAATTTAATTCATGAACTTCATTGGAAATACGATTTCCTAAATCATTTAATGTTTTTAAATCTTCAGGATTTTCGGCTTCGATAAAAAATGGAATATTATCATAACGCATCGTTCTTTCTTTCGAGAAAGTTTGCAACGGATAAAAAACTCCTTTACGATAATCTCCTTTCAACACAGACATTGGCGACGAACCTGATGTATGCACGACTAATACATCATCGTATGGGATATAATGCGAAAATTCTTCGATACCAGAATCCGCACTTGCGATAATGTAAACATCTGCTTTTTCAATTTCAGATATTTTATCAGTGTACGAAATTCTATTTGCTTCGCCTATTTCTCTGGCATGCTCTAATGTTCTATTGAATATTTGTCGAACATTGCAAGTGTTTTCGATTAATGCACGAGTTAAATGAAATGCAACATTACCTGCGCCTAATATGACAATTGAACTCAATGTTTTAGCAATTTTTGAATTAATATTAATTGAATGATAAAAGTAAGTTTTTCAGTTGAGGAAATAAAATTTTAAAAAAAATTATAATTGTTGTAACAATTTTTTAATTCTTGCGTCTTATTAGGAAAATGTTATCGTTCAATGTGTTTACGTATTTATCGCTCACGTTATAATTATTTTCCATTTTCTGTAACAGAATAAATTTAAAAACGTCTAATTAGGTAAAAGTTCGGATCATTATAACTTTGTATTATGTAAAACATAGTACTATGCAAAATATCAACTATGAAATTAAATAAAATTACTTTAGCTATTCTTTTCTCCGTTTGTTCTATTTACGGATTTGCGCAGGAGTATCATCCTGTGAAGGGAAAGATTGAAAATGCAAAAAATGAAGCTGTAGCTATGGCTGCAATTCAGATTTTTAAAGCTGATTCAAAAGAATTATTTGATGAAGTTTATGCTAATGAAGATGGAACATTTGAAATTCCAGATTTAGAAGACGGAAATTATCGTTTGGTAATTACAGAATTTGGCTACCAACAATCTGTGACAACAGCAGAAGTAAAAGGAGGTGAATTAAATTTAGGAAATATTGTTTTACAAGCTTCATCTACTGAGACAGTAGAATTAAAAGGTGCTTTTGTACGTGCAGAAGTTTCGCAATATCGCAACGAAATTGACAAACGTGTTGTAGAAGTAGGAAATGATTTAGTGTCTGCTGGAGCGAACGCAGCTGCTGTTCTTAATAACATTCCGTCTGTTAATGTGGATCAACAAACAGGTGAGTTATCTCTAAGAGGAAACGAAAATGTAAAAATTTATATCGACGGTAAACCTTCTTCTTTATCAGCTTCGGAAGTATTAAAACAAATTCCTTCTAATCAAATAAAAAGTGTAGAAATTATAACCAATCCTTCTGCAAAATATGAAGCAGACGGGAAATCTGGAATCATTAATATTGTCATGATAAAAGGTCAGAAAAAAGGATATAATGTTACGTTAAATACAGGTTATGAACAAGGTAAAAAAAGTCGTTTCAATAATTCATTAACTGCAAATGTAAATATAGGTTCATTTAACTTTTTTGGAAATTATAGCTACAACAAACGTCCAAACGAATTTCATGGATACTTAGATAATTATGATTCTAAACGTTGGCAAGCGATTGATATTTTGAATAAAGATGAAAGTCAAGCAGCTAAATTCGGATTTGACTGGTTTATTGATGATAAAACAGCTTTAACAGTTTATACCAATCAATGGTTTGGAGAAGGACATGGTGAAATTGGTTCGGACATTATAAAAACAGATGTCAATACTCTTCACCCAAATAATTCTAATTTTGATGGAGATTGGAAAAGTCAAGACTATAGTTTAAACTTTAAACGTGATTTCGATAAAAAAGACCACAACATTGTTTTAGATGCATTTTTCTCTCAAGCGACAAATACGGATTGGCGAAATATGCACAATACTTATCCTGAAACAGAAAATTATTACGAAGATCGTGATTCTAAAACGGATAATGTTCGTGTAAATTTAGATTATACAAATCAAATAAAAGATGGCGGAAAAATAGAAGCAGGATTGCAATTTCGTCGCGAAAAAAATAACAATACGTTGCTAACTGATAGACGAATTGATATCGAAAACACCTTAATTGACCCTAGTACAGATTTTGATTTCACGAGAGATTTCCTTTCTGCATATGTAAATTATGGTCAAAAATTCGGGAAATTTGGTATGCAATTAGGATTACGAGCAGAACAATATAAAGACAAAGGAAATTATTTTTACAATCAAGAAACGAAGAATATTGATAAAGATAAATTAGATTTCTTTCCATCTGCATTCTTAACATACGATGTATCAGAAAAAGGACAAGTTTCGTTGAATTATAGCCGTCGAATAGATCGTCCAGGAATCAGACAATTATCTCCAGTAGCAGAATGGTCAACTCCATTAATGTCAAGCATTGGAAATCCAGAATTAAAACCTGAATACACAGATAATTTTGAAGTTGGATATTTACAACGAATTGGTAAAAATTCTATTTCGGCTAATGTATTTTACAGACATGTACAAGATAATATTTTCCGTAGTGTATTGGTTGATGATACAAATTCAGAAAAATTCATCCAATTATATGAAAACTACGATAAAGTAAATGCATATGGTTTCGAATTAGCGTTTAATCTTGTTCCAACAAAATGGTGGTCATCAAATATTAGTGGAGATTTTACACACAATACAATGGTTGTTGCCAGAATGGATGAATTTAAAAATCCATACACAGCAGAAATAGACGCTAATCGTTTGACAGCTCGTATGAACAACACATTCAAAGTAACGAAATCAATTAGTTTACAACATTTCTTTATGTACTCAGGTAAATACCGTTTTGTACAAGGAGAAATGCAAGATATGTGGCGTATGGATTTAGGTGCACGTTACACATTTATGGGTGGTAAAGCTGCTTTAAGTGCTCGTGTAAGTGATATTTTCAGAACATTTTACGGACGTTTAGAAATGTACGATCCTGCAAGAGGTTACGGCAATTTCCGTTGGGAAGCTCAAACATTAAATATTGGTTTTACGTATAATTTCGGTGGAAAAGTGCGTTCTCGTGCAGAAGCTCAGAGAAATAAAACAGAAAATCAAGGTGGTGGAGTAGGGTTCTAATCAACAAGTACATTCCTCATTTATATATTTTTATAACTAAAAAAGCGTTCTAAATTAATTTTAGAACGCTTCTTTTATATCATTAATAGTTTATTTATTGAACTTCTTTCTTAAATAACTTATTTAAGGTTACGGCAATTGCACCGTCTCCCGTTACATTACCTGCAGTACCAAAGCTGTCCATTGCAATATAAAGTGCAATCATTAATGCTTGATTTTCTGCATCAAATCCTAACATCGAAGCGATAATTCCTATTGCTGCCATAATTGCTCCACCAGGTACTCCAGGCGCTGCGACCATTGCGACACCAAGCATCATCATAAATCCAAAAAATTGAATAAAATCGATTTCCATTCCTTGAATTAGCATTAATGCTAAACAACAACAAACGATTTTTAACATCGAACCAGATAAATGAATCGTTGCGCACAAAGGCACTGCAAAATTTGCAATTTCTTCTCGAACTCCAATTTTCTTTACTTGCGCAATTGTAACCGGAATTGTTGCAGCAGATGATTGCGTTCCTAAGGCTGTAAAATATGCCGGCATCATCAATTTTAACATCGTCAATGGATTTTTCTTTGCAATTGATCCAGCAATAATAAATTGAACAAGTAACAACAAAATATGTAGAACGAAGATGACGCCAATTATTTTTAAAAATACATTCATAATCGTAAATACTTGTCCAGAATAAGACATATTCAAGAAAATTCCGAAAATGAAAATTGGTAAAAGTGGAATAATTAAGTTTTTAATTAAATAGGTTATAATCGTTTCAAAATCATCTGCAAAATTTCCAAAAGTAGAATTTTTTAATCTTGATAATCCAATTCCGAAAAGGAATGAAAAGATTAAGGCTGGCATTACACCAAATAAAGGAGGAAATTCGATTGAAAAATAAGGTGCAAATTCTTTCGCTTTTTCTGCTAAATTTATTTGTCCTGTTTGATTTTCTAATAGAGTAGGAAATACAGACATGCTTACAGAATAACCTAATAGTCCTGATAATATAGAGGAACCATAAGCGATCAATACTGTCGTAAACAATAATTTTCCAGCAGTTTGTCCCAGTCTCCCAATTGATGGAACAATTAATCCGACAATAATTAACGGTATTAAAAAGTTGAGTAATTCGCTAAAAAAGTCATTAAAAGTCATAAATATACGACCAATAGCTTCTGGTATAATTCCGCCAAGTGCAATTCCAAGCACAATGGCAAGGATCACTTTTACGAGTAAATTGTCTTTAAGTTTGTGCATATCCAAATTTAGAAAAAATACTTTCATTCTGAAGATTTTAATTCTAATTCATAAAAAAGAAAAAGCGATACTATGATTTAGTATCGCTTTTAGGTATAATTTTTAGAAGTATTTATTTTTTTGGTAAACGTACTATACGACTCGCATCGTTTGTAAATGCTTTACTTCCACTTGCTTTTTTGTAAGCAAATTTAGAAGCCACACGTGTATATTCTGTTGTAATATTATTCGTAACATCTCCTTTATTGTTCATTCTATCTACAATATCATATGTTACATCGTATCCAATTTGCTCGTAACGTGTAGGGAATTCGCAATAAACATCTTTAAAATCTTTCAAAACACTTTGTACTTCTGTATCTCTTGTATTGATTAAGCGTGCGGTACTAAAGACAAACCCAAATTCGCGGAAAGCATCAATATTTTTCGCATTTTCTGGATTATACACATCATAAACCGAAACAGCTTTTATTCCGTAAGCTTTGATGTTGTCTTTGTGAAATGTTTTTAATTTTTCTAAATATTGCTTTCCTAATGCATCATCATCTCCAACTAAAACCGTAATAATTGGTGTATAATAATCTTCACCATTTACTTTATCGTGCGGTTGTACAATTTTAGAAGCACTATCTACGATAACCACATTAGCTTTCAATTGTTTTTCTAATTGTTTCTTTGTGTAATTTGCTAATTCTTGATCATCACGATTTGTCAATAAATAAACTTGTTCTCCAGCAAAATTTTTCCCAATTTCATCGATGATTTGATCCGCGATAACTTCATCTTTTGGATTAGAAATCAATAAATCATTAAAAGAATTCAATGAATCATCATTCGCATAAGGCGAAATCACAGCAATTCCAGAATTACTAAAAAAGTTTGCGACTTCGGTTACATCAGAAGTATTTAAGGGACCAATAACTGCATCTGTTTTACTGAAATCGGTTGTCGATAGGATATCTTGTAGATTTCCGTCTTTTGTATCGACGACTTTTACATTGACATTTTTACCTTTTTTTGCTAAACGTGTTAAGGCTAATTTAGTTCCGGTAAAAAATTGCATCGCTTGCGAGTTTTTCAATTGTGGATTATTAGCTACATCAAAAGGCAACAAGATGGCAACATTAATTTCGTTGTCATTTGCACGTTTCAATTTCCCTGCAGTTCCATATTTGATGATTTTTGCATTTTTTTGCAATGGAATTTTAAGAGTCATTCCAGCTTTTAACCCATTAATTAATTCAGGATTTAAACGCAATAACTCATCTAAATTCGTATTGTATCTCTCTAATATTCCGTAAGCAGAATCACCGTTCTGAACAACATAATTGATCGAGTTTTCTTCAATAGTAACTGACCCCGATTTTTTAGGGATAGAAATGACCATGCCTTCTTTTACTCCAGTTTGTAATGCTGGATTTTCAGCATAAAAATCGTCAACACTTACATTATATTGTTTGGCTAATGTATATAACGTTTCCCCTTTTTTGATCAAGTGAGTTCCTTTCGGTACAGAAAAAACTTTGTTCGTTACCACTTTCGGAAGTTTAATCACATCTCCAATTTCTAAACCTCTTTCTTTGATTTGAGGATTTAAAGAATACAATGTTTCTTCCGAAATAGAATATTTTTTAGTCAAGTTGTAAACGGTTTCTTTCGGCTCTATCGTAATGTATTGATAATTATCGTCAGAAGTAGTTACATGTTGAGTAGGATTATTGGTTTCTGTTGGTTGGTTTGTTGCAGTCCCTTTGGTTGGAATTACAATCAAATCACCTGGATGAATCCCATTTTTTTCAATTTTAGGGTTGGCTTTATACAATTCTTCTTGCGAAACACCATATTGTTTCGAAATTCCGTAAACGGTTTCTTTGGCTTGAACTGTATGCGTTTTTTGTTGAGCATAAAGTGCTGATGCACCAACAAATAACAATAAAGCTAATATTTTTTTCATTTAGATGAATTTTCGTTTCAAATATACAAATTATGTTTTGGTTAGCGTTCTTCGTTTAATGTATTTATAATAAACTCAAACTCGAAAGGCTGAAGACTATCTTCAATAAAATCAATGAAATACTTGATGTTAACATAGTCAAAATCAGCAAAATTTTTCACTCGTTCTTGCAAACCATTTTGTTGAGAAAGATCATTTAATAATTGTTCTATTCTTTTCAATAAATCTTCGTTCTTTTTAACTTCTGCATGTACCAAACGTTTTTTTATTTTCTCAAAACCTTTCAATTGTTTTGTGCGCTGCGCTTGTATCATATCTGAAAAAGAAGACTCGGTTAACGAACTCAACTGTTCTAAACGCTCAAAAATATTTTTTAATTCCTCTTCCAATTCAGGAAGTTTAGGTGCTATTTCTGATGAATTAATCGCTTGTTTTTTCGCAATAGCTAAACTGTTTGAAAATAAATCTTCGTTCGATAGATTTAATTTTTGTTGCTTTTCATACTGCTTTTCAGTTCTAATTAATAATGAATTTCTCAACACCAAAAGAGGAAAATCAACTTCAAATTCGTTAAACATTTCCTTTAATTGCAACCAATAAGCCATTTCACCACCTCCACCAATATACGCAACATTCGGTAAAATTGTTTCTTGGTACAATGGTCTCAAAATCACATTTGGGCTAAATTTTTCTGGATTTTGATGTAAATCGCTAATCATTTCTTCTTTTGAAAATTTGATTGAAGTATTATTGACAAAATACGTTCCATTTTGTTCAACAATTCTTTCGCGAGAGTTATTTTGATTAATATAAAATAAATTTATTTCGCGTGGATTTACTTGAATCGAATAACCTAATTGTTCTAATTTTTCATTCTGAGGAATTACTTTTTTAAAGGATGTAGATTGAATTAACTCTTGCTCAAAAGAAGGAATCATTATTTTTTTCAATTCTTTGTCATCACCGTCAATCATCAACAATCCAAGATCTTTGAATAATAAATGAACTAATTTTCGAGTTGCTTCGGTTAAATTATCATTTGACAAATAAGATGCTTCAATCAAATTGTGTAAATCTGTTTTCTTTTTCCCATTTGGCAAAAGTTTCAAAAAAGAGTTGAAAACTTCTTGTAAACCTTCTGTTGATAATCGACCAACGGGACCTCCAAAATCTTTTTCCCAATGAATAATTCGATCACCATATTTGAAATGATTGATTTCTTCGAAGTCGTGATCTTCAGTGGCCATCCAAAACATGGGAACAAAATTGACTTCTTTTTGTTCTGCATTTAATTCTTCACACGCTTTAATGACTTGTAATATTTTATAAAAAAAGAAAATCGGCCCTGTGAACAAATTTAATTGATGACCAGTTGTAATGGTTACCGTATTTTTTTTAGCTAATTTTTTGAGATTTTTTTGTTGTTTTTCCGAAAGCTCTAAATGATTTAATTGCTTCGAGATTTGTTCAACAAGAATTGCTCTGTTTTTATAATTTTCAAGTTTATTCTTAGCTTGTTTACTATAATTTTCTTTGGTTGGAAATAGGTTGTAGAAGTCGTTCAAACTTTCATCTTGATTGATGTAATTGAGCATCAATTTTGAAAAATAATTTGAATCTTTAAGTGATATTGTTTCCATTTAATTTTTATTAATCGTTTGATGAACATCTATTGCTCTATCTGTTGCAAAAATATCGACACCATCTTTTTCTAAATCGCGATAAAGTTGACCATTTCTTGCAGCAGAACTTTTGTCTAAGTTACCTAACGTACCAAAAATGACGACTATATCTTTGTCATGAATTTTATCTAAAAATGATTGATCATTGCGACGGGTTCCAGTAAATGCAACCATTTTATCAGTTGGAATTCCGCTATTTAGCATTTCATTCAATTCTCTTTCGTTTCGCATCGAAACAGACAATAACATTTCTGGTGCAAGTTGATGTAACTTTTTGGCTTGTCCGATTGTATAAGTTACCAAAACCACTTGTTTTTGTAGGTTCGCTTGTTTTATTGTCGAAACTATAGCCCGATAATCAACACCTTTTTTGATGTCTACCATAAAATAAATTGGTTTATTTTTTCCCCAATTTAATGCTTCTGCAAAAGTTGGAATTTTATAAGACGTTTGTTGCCCGAAATCATCTACCAAAAAGTATTCCTTTATCGTTTTTAGATCAACTTGATTGACATCTTGTCGCCCTGTACTTGTCCGTTGTAGAGAATTATCGTGCATTAAAATAAGTTGTTCATCTTTTGTTTCAGCCACGTCTATCTCAAAAATTTGAATACCGTTTTGATAAAGATGCTCTAAGGTCTCAATACAATTCTCTGGAAAACCATGAATTCCACTACCACCACGATGAGCACTTACATAATTTTTATTTTTGGTCGAATATTTGAAGGATATAACTTCGGATGATGTAGTATGATTCGATTCGGGCTGTTTTTTTTCTGGATTACAACTAAAAATAGTTAGTAAACTCAGTACGAAAACTCCAAGATAGAATCGTTTAAAATAGTTAAAAATCATATTTTTAATAAAAATTAATTTGAATTCATTCAAAGTTATTGAATGAAGCTGTAAATTTAAAGTGAAAATAATCAAGAAAATAAATTATTATGGGACTTAGAAATTTTTTGAAAAGAATTTTAGGAAAAACTGAAACTGCAATAGATGTAGCGGGCGATAAATTTGACGATGTTTCGACAACGGTAAAAAAAACAGGAACATTGATTGCGGATGATGCATCAGATTTTGCACGTAAAACAATTCATAATTTGAAAGATGCTTCAGGTGATTTGAAAGAGCAATCGAAAGAAGCGGCGAAAGATTTCAAAGAAAGATCAAAACAAGATTACGAAGAAGTGAAAGATATTGCCGAAAAGCAAATGAAGCAAACAAGTGATTTTGTGAAAGAAAAAGTTTCGGATTTGAAAAGCACTTTTAAAGAAGAAAAAACAGAATTAGAAGAAAAAGCAGAAGAATTGAAAACGGAAGCTGAAAATAAATTGGATCAAATTTCAAGTGATATAAAAAAAGAATCTAACTAATTGCATCAAGTATTTTTGGTGTATAATTTTAGTGATTAAATGTTAAATTTTCGACCATTCTCTAAAATAAATGAAAATGGTTTAGTTTTTGTATTCATAATTTCCCTCTGAATTTAATAAAAATGACTGAATATAAAGATCTCGAACCTTCTACTAATACTAAGCATAAGAAAGAATTCATTAAAAATATAATTATAGCAGCTTTACTTGTCGCCTTGTTGTTAGCAATTGGATATATTGTATATTCCAAAGAAGCTAATGCAAAGTCTTCTATAGAGATGCAAACAGACATCAATGATTTAGAACGTTCAAGAGAAATTTTAAAACAAGAATTACGTATTGTTAGAGCAGATTTTGACGAAGCAAAAACTCGCGTTGTCAAAAAAGATTCATCATTAAACTATCAGGATCGATTGATCTTAGAAAAGCAAAAAGAAATTCAAGCAATTCTTAATAAAGAAGAAATTACAAATAATGAATTATCTCGAGCGAAACGTCTAATTTTATCTTTGCAAACTGATATCAAAGTTTATAAAGAAGAGATCGCCCGATTGAAAGATGAAAATAAAGTCTTAACAAATAAAAATACAGAATTAGCTTCTGAGAATTCGAACTTAAACGAACAGAAAAAAGTAGTTGAGTCGAACTTGGATGAAGAGAAAGAAAATCACCAAAACTTAATCAAAGAAACAAATTCAACCTTATCGGTTTCTAATTATACTATCAAAGGTGTGCGCGTAAAATCGAGTGGAAAAGAAGTTGAAACAACAAGAGCAAGTAGAATTGATAAAGTAAGAGTTTCTTTTGATTTGGACAAAAACTTGAACGCAACATCGGAAACGAAAGAGCTTTTTGTTACCATCTATAAACCAAATGGTGAAGTTGGAAAATTTAAAGGAGCTGATTCTGGTGAAACGACTTTACGTTCTGGTGCATCTATTGATTACTCTGATCGTGTAAAAGTAAATTACAACAATATGTCAGGTTCTAGAGTAACGTTTGATTGGGTTGATTACGATTTCCCGAAAGGAGAATATAAAATAGACATTTACCAAAATGGATATAAAGTTGGTCAAAATGTGATTACGTTAAAATAAAAGAATAAAAGAAGCTGTCTCAAAACTAGACAGCTTCTTTTTTTTGCTTTTTAGAATATATATGTTCTTTTATAGTTGGATTTTTACTGTATTTTTTGTAAATTTAATGTAAGAATTCCATCTATTTCTCTATGAATTTCAAGCATTACAATCAGCGTCAAACCGCACTTTTTCCTTATTCGTTTGACGACTTAATTTCAGAAAAACATCCTGTTCGGGTAGTTGATCAAGTTGTAGAGTCCATTAATATCCAACCACTATTAAAAGCCTACAGTAAAGAAGGTAATCCGGGTTATCATCCAAAAATGTTATTAAAGGTGATGATTTATGCTTATATGAGTAATGTTTATTCTTCACGAAAAATAGAGTTGGCTATCAGAGAAAACATCAACTTTATGTGGCTTACGGGAATGAGCACTGTGGATCACAATACCATTAACCGATTTAGAAGTGATAAATTAAAAGATAGTTTTAAAGAAATCTTTAAACAAGTGGTCATGATGCTGGCAGAGGAAGGATTGATTTCAATGAAACAAATTTATACCGATGGCACAAAAATAGAAGCTCAGGCAGGCAGATACACTTTTATTTGGGGTAAAAGCATTAAAACCAACAAAGCTAAAATGCTTACTCAGTTAGAAGAATTGTGGAATTATGCTCAAAGTATATCTAATGATGACGATCCTGATACCGAGCCACCTCAGTTCAAGGAAATCAGTCAGGAAGTTATCCAAAAAACCGTTGAACAGATAGATACCAAATTATCGGGTAATGAAAAAGCTTCCAAGAAATCTAAAGCAAAATTGCGTTACATCAAACAGAACTTTGAAAAAAATCTTCGGAAATATGAAGAACAGGAAGCTATTTTAGGCGGAAGAAACTCATACAGTAAAACCGATCCTGATGCAACTTTTATGCGTATGAAAGAAGACCATATGCAAAACGGACAGTTAAAACCCGGTTACAACGCCCAAATATCAACAGAAAACCAAATCATTATTAATTACACTTTACATCAAAACCCTACAGATACCAAAACTTTAAAGCCACACTTAGAAAATCTTAAAGAAACTTATGGGGCAGAAATCTTTAAAAAAATAGAAAACATTACAGCCGATGCAGGCTATGGTAGCGAAGAGAACTACGATTACCTTGAAAAAGAAGAGCTGACCGCTTATGTGAAGTACAATACTTTTGAAAAAGAACAAGATAAAAATTACCAAAAAAAGCACAAAACCTTTAGGAAAGAAAACCTTTATTACAACCAAGAAGAAGATTATTATGTGTGTCCGATTGGTCAGAAAATGCACAAAACCCATGAAAGCACAAAAACAACCCAAGCCGGATATATACAGCAATTATCGCATTATCAGGCTCAAAATTGCGAAGGATGTCCGCTGCGGGGAGTCTGCTTTAAAGCCAAGGGAAACCGAAGTATAGAACGCAATCATAACCTTGAAAGACATAAAGAAAAAATCAGGGAATTACTCACAAGTCAAACGGGAATACAAAAAAGGAAACAACGCTCTGCCGATGTAGAGCCTGTATTTGCCCAAATGAAACACAACAACAATTTTAGAAGATTTTCGTTAAAAGGAATCCAAAAAACCGAGTTAGAATTCGGATTAATGGCTTTAGCACACAACTTAAGAAAGAAAATTGCTGCATAAGGGCAATTTTACCCTTTTCTAAAATGATGAAATTTTATTGGAAATTAATTCAAATAAAAAAAACCGCCTCAAATTTTAATATTGAGACGGCTTCTTTTTATTTAACAATATTTTTCGCCATTTTTTTGAAGTTTCAAATCACTAACATAGGATTTGATATTTTGCACATTACTGCGTGGACAAATTAATAAACCTTTATCCGAATTAATCACGACATAGCTATCTAATCCGTCGACAATAATCGCCTTGTCTTCTGTTGAATAAATAAAATTATTCTTGGCATCATATCCAGAAAAGTGTTTGCACAATAATGTATTTTGATTATCGTCTTGATCTTCTCCTGTGTATTTATATTTTTCATTAATTGCAGACCAAGTCCCAATATCACTCCAACCAAATGTAGTAGGAATAACATAAACATTATCTGCTTGCTCTAAAATACCTTTGTTGATTGATGTGACATCCAATGTTGTGTAAATAGGTTTTAGCGTTTCTGTATTTTGTAACGATTGATCAAGTTCAAAATACTTGTTCAATGTTTCGTACATAGAAGGTAAATGTTGTTGAAAAGCATACACAATACTTTCTACTGACCAAATAAGAATACCTGTGTTCCAAATAAATTCGCCACTTGTAATAAATGATTCAGCAAATTCTAAATCAGGTTTATCAATATAAGATTTCACTTTTTTTATAGGCGTGAGATTTTCTATAAATTGAATATAACTATAATTAACATCTGGTCTTGTAGGTGCTACCCCTAAAGTGATTAATCGATTATTATCAGCATCCTCGAAAGCAATTTTCACTTTTTTAGAAAATTCTTCTTCATTAAATATAAAATGATCCGAAGGGGAAATAATCAATTTACCATTGGGATTAATTTGTTGAATCGTCATTGCTGCTAATAAATTACACGCAGCAGTATTCATTACTCTTGGTTCAATAATAAAGTTAGCTTCATTAAATTCAGGTAATTGTTCTTCTACAATTTCTTTGTAATCTTGAATGGTAACAATGAAAATATTTTCTTGAGGAACAACTTTTTTCAAACGATCATAGGTGAGTTGAATAAATGTTTTTCCAATTCCTAATAAATCATGAAATTGTTTTGGTTTTTTTATTGTGCTCAACGGCCATAATCTAACTCCTGTACCACTGGCAAGGATAACAGCATAATTATCTTTGTTATTCATGATTGTTTTTAAATTTGTTTACGGTAGCAGTTGCATTAATCAAATACCTTCTATTGGTTTTCAGCTCTAAACAAAGATACCTTAATTTTCTTTTGGATTCTTTTTTAAAGATCCTTTTTCCTATTGAAAAAATTGTGCCATCCTCTAAATCTTCTAAATAGACTTGAGTAGGATTTTTATCATCTATAATATATTTTGATACATTAATATCTGCACCTAAACTTGCTTTTGGATGCTTCGCATGATGTATAATGTAAGGTCGCAATTCTTCGGGATAAACATGAAGTGATTCTAATAATAAATGTCCAAAAATGGTTTTCCATTCTTTTCCATGCGGATTTATTTTTCGAGAATCAAACTGAACAAATGTTTTGAAATGTGCGACTTCATGTGTAAACACAAAAAAGAAAGCATAAGGATTGAGATCACCATTTACCGTAATTTGATGACGGTTATTTTCGAGCAATCTGCGATAATCTCCCAACTTTGTTTCTCTTCGTCTTGTAATTTTAAGTGTGATGAAGTGATTTTCTAACCATTTTTTCACGTACAAGTCTGCATTATGAGGGAGATAAGAAGTTAAATGTTCTAAATTCACATTGTGCAAGATAAATAAAATGCCTTTCCAATAAAAATATTAATTTTGTCGTAATGAAACTAATCGAAAATTTAGGGTCATACTTTATGCTTATGGGTAAAGTATTTAGCAAACCTCAAAAATTGAGTGTTTTCTGGAAATTGACCGTTAGAGAAATATATGATTTAGGTGTAAATTCTGTCGGAATTGTAACCTTCATCTCTACATTTATGGGAGCTGTTGTAGCAATACAAATGGCTCAAAACTTTCAAGGAGCTGCTATTCCTGTTCCAGACGCTTACATTGGTTATGCAACCAAAGTAGTGTTGGTCTTAGAATTTGCTCCAACAATTATGTCGTTGATTTTAGTTGGTAAAGTTGGTTCGTATATCGCTTCGAGTATTGGAACAATGCGTGTTACCGAACAAATTGATGCATTAGATGTAATGGGAATCAATTCGGCAAACTTCTTGATTCTACCTAAAATTATTGCTTGTGTATTTTTTAATCCTTTATTGGTCATGATTTCAATTGGATTCGGGTTATTAGGAGGTTATTACATTGGTGTTTTTACTAAACTATGGTCTGCAGCCGACTTTATCACTGGTTTACAAATGAATATGGCAACAAAATTGTTTGTATATACATTTGTCAAAACGATGGTATTCGCGTTTGTTATCGCAACAATTCCTGCATATTATGGGTATAATGTAAAAGGAGGATCTTTAGAAGTTGGACGTTCTGCAACAACAGCAGTTGTTTGGACATCTATCACAATTATTGTGATCAACTTAGTATTAACACAAACAATTTTGAGCTAATGATTGAGATAAAAGAAATCAGAAAATCTTTTGATGCGATCGAAGTTTTAAAAGGTTTTTCGGTTACATTCGAAAAAGGAAAAGTAAGTTTAATCATTGGTCAAAGTGGTTCTGGAAAGACCGTTTTTCTTAAAAATTTAATTGGTTTATTTTCACCAACTTCTGGTCAAATTTTGTATGAAGGCGAAAATATGATCGAGTTCGATTACAAAGAAAAACAACGTTTACGCTCAGAAATTGGTGTCGTTTTCCAAGGTTCAGCTTTATATGACACGATGAATATCGTCGAAAATGTAAAGTTTCCTTTACAGATGTTTTCGGATATGTCGAATGCAGATGCAGAAAAACGTGCAAGAGAAGTATTAGATCGTGTTGAGATAGCACGAACAGCATTGAAAAAGTATCCTTCAGAAATTTCTGGAGGTATGCAAAAACGCGTTGCTATTGCACGCGCTATTGTAAATAATCCAAAGTATTTATTTGCCGATGAACCTAATTCGGGTTTAGATCCCAAAACAGCTTTGGTTATCGATCAATTAATTTATGATATTACGAAGGAATACAACACAACAACAGTTGTCAATACACATGATATGAACTCGGTAATGGAAATCGGCGATCATATTGTTTTCTTAAAAAATGGTTTCTTAGAATGGGAAGGAACAAAAGACGAAATTTTAGTCGCAGATAATCCAAATGTGATTGATTTTGTATATTCGTCAAATCTCTTTAAGAAACTGAGAGAAGCTCTATTAAAAGAACAATAAAATCAATTAAAATAAAAATTCTATGAAAAAATTAATTTTAACAGTAATTGTTGGTTTAGCTGCCAATTTTGCAACAGCTCAAAATATTAATTTTGGTTTAAAAGCAGGTGCTGTTTTCAACACAGACAAAGGAGAAGTTTGGAGCGATGCAGGAAATATTTTCAAAAAAGATGGTAAAGCTGCTACAGGATTTCAAGCTGGTGCTTTAGCTCGTGTTTCTTTGGCTGGTATTTACATCCAACCAGAATTATTGTACACACAATTCAAAAATGAATATAATGTATTAGATAAAAATGATAAACCTCAAGATATTGGTATTACAAAAAAACGTATGGATATTCCTGTAAACGTTGGAAAAAGATTTTTAGGAATCGCTCATGTGCAAGCAGGTCCAGTATTTTCTTATTACTTTGATGATAAATTATCTGTAAAAGAATTTACAACTGCAAAACAAGACGAATTTAATGTCGGAATGCAAATTGGTGCTGGCGTAGAAGTTTCTAAATTATTATTCAATTTACGTTACGAATTTGGTTTAGGAAAAGTTGGTTCAGAAATCGTAAATGGTAACAATAGAGAATTCAATACTGAAAATCGTCCACAAATGTTAAACTTAACAGTGGCATATTTATTCTAAAAGGTTGTTTGTAAATAAATTTATTGGATATATTTGTCCCAAATTGTATTTTTGCAACCTCGTAAATTATTAAAATGGCAAAAAATAATAAAAAAGAAGAATTCGCGACAGAGCAATTCGTAGAAAAATTAGACAGAACAGCTTTCAACGTAGAGTTCTTTGTTGAAAAATATGCTAAAGCAATTGGTATTGGTTTAGGAGTAATTATTGTAGCTGTTTTAGGTTATTTTGCTTACTTAAAATTAGTCGTAGAACCTAAATCAGAAGATGCTTTCAAAGAAATGGTTCAAGCAGAACGTCTTTTTGATCAAGATTCTATTAATGTAGCATTAAATGGTAGCGCTGGAAGTTTTCAAGGTTTACAACAAATAGTTGATGAATACGGAAATACAGATGCGGGTAATTTGGCTCGTTTTAAAGCGGCAAGTTCATATTATAAATTAGGAGATTATGCATCTGCTGTTAAATTATTAGAAGAATTTGATACAGATGACAACGTAATGTTAGCGCAAAAATATGGTATGTTAGGTAATGCATTAGTCGCTTCTAACAAATTAGAGGAAGGTTTACCTTACTATGTAAAAGCTGCTGAAGCAACAGAAGTTGAAACTTTACAATCGACATATTACACAAAAGCAGGTGAAATTGCAATGGAGTTAGGTAAAAATGCTGATGCATTAAAATATTTCCAAGCTTTGGAGGGTAAATATCCAAATGCAAACAATGGTGAAACAGCGAAGTTTATTGAGCGTTTAAAATACGCCTCTGAATCTGCGAAATAATTCACTTTCAAAATAAGTACAAGCCGAACAATTTGTTCGGCTTTTTTTATTGATACAAATCAAAGTTTATCCTAAATCATTTTTGTATTTTTACCCTTCAAATTAGAAACAAAATGGCAACAGAAAATAAAAATTTATCTCAATATAATAAAGCAGAATTACCAAATGTAGCGGGATCTAAATTTGCAATCATTACATCGGAATGGAATAATCATATTACATTTAATCTGCGTGATGGTGCAAAAGATACGTTGATCGATTTAGGTGCTAACCCTAATGATGTTACGTTGTACCAAGTTCCAGGTAGTTTCGAGTTGATTTATGGTGCAGATAAAGTCGCACAAACGCATCCAGATTTAGACGGAATCATTGTTGTAGGATGTGTTATTCGTGGTGCAACAGCGCATTTTGATTATGTTTGTCAAGGTGTAACACAAGGTGTGAAAGACTTAAATATTAAACACGATATGCCAATTATTTTTTGTGTATTAACCGACGAAAATGAACAACAATCAATTGATCGTTCTGGAGGAAAACATGGAAATAAAGGTATAGAAGCAGGTGTTGCAGCTGTTATGATGGCCGATATGAAAAAGAAATTAGGTAAATAATCTCTTTTATATCTAAAACTTTTTCAATGCCAATTGCAGAAGATTTTCAATCTATTTTTATAAAGAATTGGGAAATTTATTTCTCTCAATGTGATCCGACTGGAAAAATGAAATTGACAGAAATGGCAAATCTTTTTCAGTTAACAGCTTCTGAACATGCCATTAAAGGTGGTTTAGGCTTTTTCGATTTGCAACAGTACAATCAATCTTGGGTAATGAATCGACTTCGAATTGAAATTGATGAATTGCCTTCTTGGACAGATTTTGTTGAAGTAAAAACATGGATTGAAGTGTTGAAAGGAGCTAAATCTATTCGTGATTTTACAATCGAGAAAAATGGTAAAAAGTTGATTGGAGCATCAAGTTTATGGGCAGTTTTTAATACTGTAAAACGCCGCCCTGATCTTCTTCAAATTGATTCATCTCATATTGAACGATTTCCTGATTTGAAACCTACAAAATTGGAAAACAATGTTTTGACCAGCAATTTTGAAGCTACAGAAATTATACATTATAAAGTTCAATTCTCGGATTTAGATATTGTAAAACATGCCAATAATACCAAATATTTGGAATGGTGTCTCAATACAATCGATACGAATATAATGTTAGAACATCGCATTAAAGCGATTGATATGAATTTCTTGAAAGAATTAAGTTTAGATGACGAAATCGAAATTCAGAAATTAGAAACAGAGAAGTTGATTCAGTTTAAAATTGTCAATCAAGAGAAAATAAACTTTGTTTGTCAATTAGAGTTGAAATAACATATTTTTATTAAACAGAATTATAACAATAAAAAGGTTTCAATCGAAACCTTTTTTAATTTATTCTTTTATCAAAACAAACTGAATAGAATCTGCCGTTTCAATCTTCTTTTGATTTTTATCCAATTGTCTTATCTTTCCTTCTTCAACCAAAAAAGCATTCGGAACATTTGCGATTTCTGGTAAAACAATTGTTTTTCCATCTTCTTTCAATTGAAAAACCCCAGTTGTCATCACTGCATAATTATCTATTCCTAAACGTTTAGTCGCATACACATAACCATTATTTGGCAATAATTTAATCTCCATTTCAACCTCTTTACAATCTTTTTCAAAACAAGGTAAAGTCCCTTTATAAATTCCATCAAATTGAATCGAATTTTCCATTGATAAAGTATCCATTTTCAAGGAATCATTTGCATTTTCTACTTCTTTATTCACCGACTCTGTTTCGTTTTTACAACTTGACACAACGAAAGCTGCGATTGTAAATGTGGCTAAAAATATTTTTTTCATCTTTTAGAATTTAAGTTAAAGGTAAGTAAATTTTAACCAAAAAAAATCCTTCCGAATATTTTCAGAAGGATTTATATGATGTTTTATAATCTTATTCGATTAGAAAATTTCTTTCGCTGCGAAGTGGAAAGCAGCTTCGATAGCAGCATTTTCGTCAGAATCAGAACCATGAACAGCGTTAGCATCGATAGATTCAGCGTATTTAGCACGGATAGTACCTTCTGCAGCCTCAGCTGGGTTAGTAGCACCGATTAACGTACGGAAATCAGCAACAGCGTTATCTTTTTCTAAAACTGCAGCAACGATTGGTCCAGAAGTCATGAACTCAACTAAATCCTTAAAGAAAGGGCGCTCTGCGTGGATAGCGTAAAATGCTTCAGCATCTTGTTTTGCTAATTGAGTCATTTTAGCCGCTTTGATTTTGAAACCAGCGTCAGTGATGTCTTTTAAAATATCTCCGATGTGTCCTTTTGCAACTGCATCAGGCTTAATCATTGTAAATGTAATGTTTGCCATTTTATTGAATTGTATTTATTACTTAATTTTTGAGGTGCAAAATTACAAAAATGATTCGAATGTTTTTGTTTTATAATTAAAATTTCTTGTTTTAATAAAAAGAGTTAATTATTATTCATTTAAGATTGTTTCAATTCGATAATATTTCTTATTTTTGAGAGAAATCTAATAACTTATGAATACAAATAATCTTTCCACATTTCATCATAAAACAAAACTCAAAAAGGTTGGTGAAAAATATTTTCTGCCTTTCGAAATTTGGAATTATTTAGATTTTGGGCTGATGTTTGCACTTGTTTTATTCTTTATTTATGCATCAAGTGAAATCAATATTATTTTTATTTCATTGATTGTAATTTTTGGAATTCGAATAATAACGACAATTAAAGACAGATTTTTTGTAGAAATTAAAACATCAAAATCGTTGAGTGAGAATATTAATTTAATCAAAAAATTAGCGCAGCGTCAACATAATTTTACGCAATCATTGGACGAAGAAGGTTTGTTTCTTTTTGAATATTCGGAACGAAATATTTTTTATAAATACAATTACCGAAGAAGAGATTATATCGAAACAGTTGTGATTTATTGTGAAGACAATTCGATTTGGGTGAACTCTTTTAATCAACGTTATTTCGGAATTTTTAGAAGATATAATCTAAAACAATGGATAAAATTACTGAAACTAAAAAGCGAGAATTAATCTCGCTTTTTGTTATTTAATATCTTTATTTTCGATTCGTTTATCAAAATAGAATAAGATTATTCCGAGTGCAATAATTCCTAAACCGAATAAGCTTTCTTTTGGTTTTTGCATCAATACAAAATAACAGATGTACAAACTAAATGCTAAAAAAAGAGCGGGTAAAACGTAAAAGAATTTACTTTTTATAATCGTTAATTCATCCTGTTTAATGAAAAAAGCTGTACAAACAGCCAACGTTGCTAAGATTTGTAAAACGAAAGATGTGTAAGTGAATATTACTTCAAAATCTCCTGAAAAAATCAGTAAAATACTAATTGCAGTATGCACCCATATCGCACGCACGGGGATTCTATTTTTGTTCTCTTTTGCCATAAAACTCCACAATTTATTTTCGCGTGCTGTTGCTTGTGTCAATCGAGATCCAATCCACAAATAACCACTAATAGTTGCGATCAATTGTAACGCGATAAAACAACTTACCCATTTTACATTATTTCCAAGTAGATTTGCAAACGAGATATTTGCTACATTTTCTTGCCCCGACAATGCTGCTGCTGAAGCATGTTTTAAAAAAACATAATTTAATAAAACGTAAGAAATCGTCACAAAAACAACGCCTATAAACAATGCTTTTGGTAAATTTTTCTTTGGTTGATTAATTTCTTCCACAATGTAAGAAGCCGAATTCCAACCTGTATAAGCAAAAGTAACATACACCAAAGATGTGGCAAACGCAGGAAGTAACAACTCTCCTTTCCAACTCGAGTCAAAAAGTATTGCATTTGGTTGTACTGCAGGAGTATAATAAAAACCAATCGCAATTAAAAAGATGATGAATACAACTTTCAGAATTGTAAATATATTTTGAAACTTACTACTTAGATTTAAGCTAAATGATTGAAATATTGCTACAATTAAAATCATTGCAATGGCAAATTCTTTTCCGAGGTCAAATCCAAAAATATTAAGGTATTTTCCCATTGCCAAAGCAGCTAAAGAAATTGGAGCCGAGAAACCAACGAACAAAGAAATCCAACTTGATAAATAACCAAAAAGTGGATGAAATGTCCGAGATAAATAAATATAATCTCCTCCAGATTGTTTGAATTTTGAAGCTAATTCCGAATAAATAAATGCGCCCATCAAAGCTAAAATCCCTCCAATTGACCAAAGCAATAATATGGAAGTCGTATTTTTAAGATCCGAAATTTGATAACCTAAACTCGTAAACACACCAGTTCCAATCATATTCGAAATCACTAATGCTGCTGCGGTTTTCCAACCAATTTTAGAATGTGCCATACACAAAAAAAGTGTCAATTGAAATGTTGAATTTACATTAAAATTGACACTTTAAATATATTATTATTGATTAAAATTTAAAACTTGCACGTGCAAAATAATACGCTCCTGTCATTCCCATTTGTACTGGTGCGTGTGGAAAAACACCATAATAAGAATTCTCGTATACTTGCTTGTCTGGGAAAACATCAAAAAGATTATTTGCTCCAATTGTAAAGTTAAAATTCTTCGTGATATCAAATCCAATCGATGCATCTGTCACTACTTTTCCTGTATGTTCTTGCACACTTCCCCATGGATATCCATCCTTTGTCACTTTACCGAAATAGGTGTTACGCACCATAAAATTGAAACCTGAAATCGAATAATTCAATCCTAAAGTTGCTTTAGCTTTTGGACTCAACGATTCAATAATATTCACTTGATCTGGTCCAAAAAACTCTTCAGTCGGAATTGTTAAAGCTTCAGGGAAATGGTATCCCACAATTTTTGTCTCGTTAATATTTGCAGATAAACTTGTATTTAATTTTCCTCTACCCAAACGCGTATCATACGAAATCACTAAATCCAATCCCTTTGTTTCTGTGTCAATCGCATTCGTAAAAATACGTGCTGTTGCAACATTGTACTTTTCTAAAATAGGATCTGTGATATCAGAAGTCAAGACAATACGATCATCAACTCGGATAAAATATCCATCTAAAGTAATGAACAATTTTGAAGTCGGACGAAAAGTTAACCCTAAACTTGCATTGATTGATTTCTCTTCTTTTAATTGGTCTAATCCAATTTCTCTCGAAAGATCAGATTCATTTCGAATAATTCCTTTTGTAACTAAAACTTGATCTCCGTTATCATTTAAGAACAAATCTGTGTACGAATTACTGAAATATTTTTGTTGTAACGATGGCGCTTTAAATCCTGTAGAAACAGCTCCACGAACCGAATATCCTTTTGCATATTCATATCTTAAGGCTAATTTTCCATTAATTGTACTACCGAAATCTGAATAATTCTCAAAACGACCTGCTAAATCAGCAGTGAAATTTCCGAATTTTAATTCTCCATCCACATAAGCGGCAACAGAATGTCGATCTCCTTTTACTGCATTCAAAGGTGAAAATCCTACAAAAGATTCTGATCCAGAACCAGAATAAGATGCTTCATCTCCAGCTTCGATTTTATATTGTTCAAAACGGTACTCTCCTCCAAAAGCTAAACTAATGTTTTGATTGATTCGTTTTGAGAAATCTAAGTTTACCGTATTTTGTAAAAATTGATGTTTACCAGCATAAAAATCGGTTGGTGAATCAAGTCCTAATGATTGGTTGATTGAATTTTCTAAATCATATTTAAATGAATTTAACCCAAATGAATTGCTCAAGTCGATTTTCCATCCATCGTACGAATAACGTAATCCTGTCGAATTTGAATAATCATTCACATTTGATTTTAATGTCGCTTGAAATCCTGTTGGATAAATTTTCAACGCATCATCAGACAATTCGCTTGGTAATCTTCTAAATCCAAAACCTTCTCCTTGTCGCAACGAAACACCTCCGAAAGAATAAAAATCCAATCGATCATTAATTGCTGTTTCAGCATTCACAAAAAATTGTTGATTCTTGATTGCCGCATCACCAATTTGAAATCTAAAATCTTTTCTTGATAATCCTAAAGCGGCTATCTTCGCATCATCCGCAGCTCGTGCCGCATCTGGATCATCAGCGAAATCATATGCAAAATTATCTCCAAAAATATCTAAATTATGATCTTTCGAACGATTCGTTTTTTTACGTTCACTTACAACCGCAGAAAGCACAATCGAACCAGACTGACCTAATTTTGTGCCGAAACTACCATTAAAATTATACGTTTCACCATCGTTACGCGAAGTTTGTCCGTAAGTCAACGACGCATCACCTCCAGGTTTAGATTTCAGCACTATATTCACAACACCAGCAATTGCATCAGAACCATATTGCGCAGCTGCACCATCTCGTAAAACTTCAATCTTGTCGATAGCAGAAATTGGAATTGCACCTAAATCTGTTCCAACAGAACCATTCCCAACCGTGTTTTGATAATTAACCAACGATGTGGTATGACGTCTTTTTCCATTCACCAACACCAATACTTGATCTGGTCCCATTCCACGTAAAGTCACAGGATCAACGTGCTCTGTTCCGTCTGCAGAAGACTGTCGAACCGAATTGAAAGATGGTATAACGACGTTTAAGATATCATTTACACTCAACTGAGGCGAAGACGTTTTTAATTTTTCAACATCAATGATGTCGACTGGAACCGATGAATTAACAACTGTTCTTTCAGAAGCACGACCTCCGATTAAAATAACCTCGTTAAGATTTGTTTCTTCTTTTTCTACTTCTTGTGCAAAAAGAGTTGATGCGCAAATAAATGCGAATGAAGCAAGTAAAAATTTGTTTCTTTTCATTTTCAATTTTTCATAAAACTTTCAAGAAACCAACAGATAAAAGTGAAATACTTTTACTCATCTTTCCCTTTGATAGGTTGGATTTAGCACCTTAGATTATAAGTCATCTGGTTGCTAAGGTTTCATCGGGCCAATCCCTCCGCCTTTCTTGATAAGTTATGCAAAGGTAATGTTAAAAAACAAATTTGCAAACAAAACTCTATTAACTTTATAGAGTTATTTAATCAAATGAGAAATATCCAATTCTTGACTTTCTTCGAGATTCATCATCGCGTTGATTCGTTTGAATGAGGTGAAATTTTCTAAATCTCTTACTTTTATATTTTTCTCCATAATTTCTCCTGTTTGCAACAAAGCCTCTCGCATTGTACCTTTCAATAAACAAGAACGAGGCGTTACCCATTGCGATCCATCATAAAAAACGATATTCGAATAAATACAATCGGTAATATAATTTGATTTAACTAATACCAAATCATCTGTTTTTGATTCCTTTACATACTCATCGAAAAACCAGCGGTCCAAGTATTTGTAGGTATAATTTATTTTATTTTCAATTTCAAAAAGTTGAATGGTTTCAATTGGTTTGATTTGATACGGTAGAAATTCTACTGATTGAATTTCGCGGTCATACACTATTCTAACTTTATATTTTTCATCTGTTAAATCTTCAGGTAGTTGAATAATTTCTTCTAATACTATCGGATTAATTTCAGTAAAATTATCAGTTCGAGTACGATCAAATCTCGCTTGATGATATTCTAAATGGCGTAATTGTTTGTTTTCACAACAAATGGATTCAATAAATTGGAACATATACTTTTTGGATTAATTCTTCATATTCTGCTTTCGCTTTACTTTTTGCTGTGATTCCTCCTCCACTCTTGAAAATGAAATCGTTTTGATTATTTTCTATAAAACGAATCATCACTGCACTATCTAAATTTTCGCCATCGAAAACACCAAAAACTCCTGTATAAAAATTACGTTCGTACTTTTCAGCTTCTAAAATAATTTCAACGGTTTTCTTTTTAGGCGCCCCACAAATAGAGCCTGCGGGCAATAGTTGATCGAAAATTGTTCCCAAATTCTGGTAATAATCTTCCTTCAAGTCTCCTTTTATTTCAGAGCTTACTTGTAACAATGTTTTATCATTTGTTTTCAATTCTTCTATGTAGCGATAATCTGTCACCTCAACATTTTCGGAAACCAAACTCAAATCATTTCGGATTAAATCCACAATTGTAGCATGTTCGGCAGCTTCTTTTTCATCATCTAAAATCAATTGTTTAGCGTGTGGAATTGACGCATCAATTGTTCCTTTCATTGGATTTGAAAAAATTTTTTGATGTTCTATTTTCACAAAACGTTCGGGTGAAAAGCAAACAAAATCATTTTTATATTTCAGTTTATATTTCGCATCCGAAAAAGTATAAATTTCGTCTAATGATAAGTCTGTTTCGATTTTTGTAGGAAGCGTTAAATTCGTCAAATATGAATTTCCAAACAAAAGATTATCGTGCACATGTTTAAATTTTGGCAGATATTCATCGAAGGTAATTGGAAATTTTTTAAATTCGAAAGCCTTTTCAAAAGTTTTTTTTTGAGTACAGTTGATTTCAAATTTAATCTCTTCTGATAATTTATTCAACGGAACAATTTCTCCATTTTCTTTTAAAAAATCAATCATAAAAAAAAAGGGAACTTTTGCAGCTCCCAATTCATTCATTTTCGTAAAAATCGAATGCTTTGCTAACATTCGATAAAATTAATATTATTCTTGATTTGTACCAAGTAGATCAATTTCTGTTTTTTGATCATCTATTAATAAAAAATCTTTCACTAATAAATAGGCCATAATTTGAGCAATAGGAAATGTTGCCAAAATTCCGACGAAACAAATATAAGCGCCTATTTGAGATAAAATACTGTATAATAATACGGTTAACAATATGTACCAAAAATTTTTCATTCCAATTTTATACGATAACTTAATACTGTCTATGACACCATAATTCCCGTAATAAATAATGTAAGGAGTGAAAAAAGTAACCACTGAAAGTAGAATTCCTATGATTATAAAAAGTGGTAAAATCGCAAATATGGACAAACTAAAAAGAGGTGCAAACGATTCGTTTTCATTAACTAATAATCCAAAACCACCCATTAAAAGTACAAATGGAATCATTAACAACAAACTGAAACCTAACATTAATAAAAAGAACGGAATGAATCGTGTCCATTTTTCAAAACCTTTAAAAAAATCATTAAATTCAAATGATTCACCATTTTCTATCTTATCAACCACATGTCCGTATCCCATTTGCAACGGAAACATTACCAAATAAGGACCGATAATCGTCACAACAGAAAGTATTGAAATAATAGCCGAAACCAAAGTAAATAATGCAAATTGCAGCCAATTATCACCAAAGATTTTAAACGACTGATTAATATAATCACCTAATCTAAAATCAAATTTATTTTGTGTTGCACGACTTACTTTTACTTGATCTAATGTTCTATTCATCGTTTTATGAATTTTTTGGATTTAAAAAATGTAAATTTGCCTAATCAGTAGAATAAAATTAAGAATTGTTACAAAATGAATGCAAACGATTTATTATCAATCATAAAAAATAGACGCTCTATATTTCCTCCACAATACACGCAAGAAGAAATTACGCGCGAAGAATTAAATCAAATTTTTGAGGCTGCCAACTGGGCACCATCTCATAAAAAAACAGAACCTTGGCGTTTTATCGTTTTAGAAGGTGCGGTAAAAGATCGTTTTCGCGAATATGTGAAACGTGTTTATGTACAAGGTACTCCTCCAGATCAGTTAAGTGACAGAAAAATTAATGCGTTAATTGAAAAATGTGACAAATCGAATAAAATTGTTTTGATCAATTTTATTGATACAGATAAAAATCCTGAATGGGAAGAATTAGCTGCAACTTCCATGGCTGTTCAAAACATGTGGTTAATGGCAAGCGCATTAAATATTGGTGCTTATTGGTCTTCACCTGCGAATGTAATTGCGAATGTAGATGAGTTTACTACGATGGAAGAAGGAGAAAAATGTGTGGGAGTTTTCTATATGGGAAAATATAATGAAGAAACTCCTGAAGGAGTTCGTCAACCAATCGAAAATAAAGTACGATTTTTAGAGTATTAAAATATTCAATAAAAAAACGCTACTCAAAAAGTAGCGTTTTTTTATGTAATTTATTTTTCGCTTAATTCTTTTAATTTTGTTAAACCATCACCGTATGATTTTTCCATTTGCGCATCCATCATTAGTTTCATCAAATTCATCGGATAATCTAACTCGCAGTCCATGCTCCAAGTGACTTTTGTTGTATTCCCTTCTTTTGTCAAAACAATATCTGAAGTTGCATCACTTTCGAATGGTTTTTTGAACATCATTTTTGTGGCCACTTTTTTATTTGGCTCTAAAGCTGTTATAATATGACATCCTTTTCCTACATCATCGTTTCCTTCCCAACAATATTCGTCACCCACTTCACCTTGATTTCCTGAATATGATAATTTCAGATTTGGATCTAATTTCATCCAAGGATTCCATTCATTAAATTTCTTTGACGCACTCGCTTGTTCATACACCTTTTCTATTGGTGCATTAATCACTGTTGATGTTTCGAAATGATAGTGTTTCCCCAAAGCAAACATTAGAATTGTTAGAATAAACAATACTCCAACAATAAATAAAAGGAATTTTTTCAGAATTTTCATATAGTGTTAAAATTAATTTTTATACTCTAAAAAGGAATATTCTTTTTCATGGCCATCATATAGCCTAAATGCATTGCTTCGTGAATATTATTGTATAAAATCGCATCTTCAATAGACTCTAACGTCATTCCGAAACTTGTTTTATACGAACGATAATAGGATAATTTTTCTGAACGGTAGTCTTTAAACAATTGCATCGGTGTACTTTCAAGCATTTCTTTCAACTCTTGTACATCATCTGCTGTAACTTCGATATTTCCTATTGTTCCTTTTTTGTATTTTTGTATAAACTGAATATCGACCAACATTCTATTATCGGTTAAATAATAATGAATTAATTGTTGTGTAGCCAAAACATGAGCCGCATTCCAAAACAAATTATTCTTGTAACCAACCGGTATATAAAGTAATTGTTTTAGAGAGTGTTGTTCAAGCTCATCAATAATCTGTTTACGTATATTCGTCAGATAAATAATATGCTCTTCCATAGTCAGATTTAAAAGTTAAATATACATTAAATTAAGACTATTTATCAAATTATAAAGCAAAACAATTAAAATCACGTTTTTAGATTCTTAAAAGTCTTTGATTCTTTGTAATTTTGTCTAAATAAATTTAAAAGATGGCTTACACAAGAGATCAAATATATCAAGTATTAGAAGAATTGGGTATTCGCAATTGGATGCGTAATGCTCAAGTGATGGGAAATGATATTATTTTGGATATTGTTTCTCCTTCGCCTGCAATGCACGAACGCAAGCGTTTGGAAATTGCTTTGAAAAATGCATTTAAAGAAAATTTACCTGAAGCAAATCTTAAACTTAACATTTCTGTTGAAGTAGAAGAAAAAAATCCGAACGAAATCAAAGGTTCAGAATTACCAGGAGTTAAAAATATTATCGCAGTTGCATCTGGAAAAGGAGGTGTTGGAAAATCTACTGTTTCATCAAACTTAGCAATTAGTTTGGCCAACATGGGATTCAAAGTTGGGTTATTAGATGCAGATATCTATGGACCTTCTATGCCGATTATGTTCGATTGTCAAGATGCACGCCCATATTCTGTTGAAGTAAACGGAAAAACAAAAATAAAACCTGTAGAATCTTACGGAATCAAAATTTTATCAATTGGTTTCTTTGCAGATACCGATCAAGCAATTGTTTGGAGAGGACCAATGGCTGCAAAAGCATTGAACCAAATGATTCGTGATGCACATTGGGGAGATTTAGATTTCTTATTAATCGATTTACCTCCAGGAACAGGTGACATTCACTTATCTATTGTTCAGCAAGTTCCAATTACAGGAGCAGTTGTGGTTTCTACACCTCAAAACATTGCGTTAGCTGATGCTAAAAAAGGAGTTGGAATGTTCCAAATGGAAGCCATCAATGTTCCAGTATTAGGAATTGTAGAAAATATGGCGTATTTTACTCCTAAAGAATTGCCAAACAATAAATACTATATCTTTGGACAAAATGGTGCAAAAGATTTAGCAGAGCAAATTGGTGTTCCTTTCTTAGGTGAAATTCCGATTGTACAATCAATTCGTGAAGCTGCTGATGTAGGACGTCCTGCTGCAATGCAAGAAGATACAGTTGTAGCTGAAGTTTATAAATCAATTGCACGTAACACTGTACAAAGTTTAGTAGAACGTAACAATACATTGCCTCCTACGGAAGCTGTACGTATTACAACAATGGCAGGTTGTTCAGCAAAAAATTAAAAAAGAAAGATCATGACTCCAGAAGAAAAATATTCAGAAGTTGAAAAGGCCTTAACTGAAATTAGACCATTCTTAAATTCAGATGGAGGCGATATCGAATTAGTATCTGTTGAAGATAATATTGTAAAAGTTCGCCTTACAGGTGCATGTATTGCATGTTCTGTCAACCAAATGACATTAAAGTCTGGTGTTGAAATGACTATTAAAAAATATGTTCCAGAAATCGTTTCGGTTATCAATGTTTCAGATTTTGAAACTCCTGCTGAAGCTGATCATATCTCAACTCTTAAAGAAAAGAATTAGACTACAAGATTCTTCAAAATAAATTTAAAACGCCTTTATATCAATTTATAAGGGCGTTTTATTATTTTTGGCAAACAATTTGAAACTTAACCACAAAACGAAAAAATCAAAAATGAAAAAATATATTTTATTTTTTACTTTTATTCTCCTTTCATTCTCATTGCCACTACTTGCACAAGACAATTATAAAGTTGGCGAAAGCCTAAAATTTAGAGTTCATTACTCTGGATTAAATGCAGGTTTTGCAACAATTGATGTCAAAGAAGCTACACTAAACGGAAGAAGTCATTATCACATAGTAGGAAAAGGAAATTCTACTGGTGCAGTACGTGCTTTCTTTAAAGTTGATGACAATTACGAATCCTATATTGATAAAAGCAACCTGAAACCAACTAAATTTGTTCGCAACATTGTAGAAGGAAGTTACAAACGTCATCAAATCTATTATTTTGACCATGCCAATAGAAAAGCGAAAGTAGAAAATAAACGCGACGGGAAAATAACAACCGAAACAATTCCGTACGACGCACAAGATTTATTATCGGCTTTTTATAGCTTGCGTAATGCAGATCATTCTAAATTAAAAACAGGCGATTATTTGAACGAAAATATCTTTCTTGGTGACGAAACATTAAAATTTAGATTGAAAGTTTTGGGACGCGAAACCTTAAAAACAAAATTCGGTAAAATATCTGCCATCAAAATTCGACCTTATGTACAATCGGGACGAATCTTTAAAGAATCTGAATCGGTTACGATGTGGATTTCTGATGATAACAACTTAGTTCCACTAAAAATTAGAGCGGGATTATTAGTTGGATCTTTAAATGCAGATCTAAATGATTTCAAAAACTTAAAATATCCCATCTATTTCACGAAATAAATAGATTCATCACCTAAAAAAATCCGACTATTAATTCATTTGTCGGATTTTTTTATGGTTCTAAATATTCTAAAAAAACATCGCTCGGAATTTCCATCGCTCCCAAACTTGCCAAATGTTGGGTGTACACTTGGCAATCGATCAACTCATATTTCTTGTGATATTTAGCAACAAATTGTATAAATCCAGCTTTAGATGCATTACTAACTTTTGCAAACATACTTTCTCCACAAAAAACGTTACCCATCTCTATTCCATAGAAACCTCCCACTAATTCATCATTTTGCCAAACTTCTATACTTTTTGCGATTCCCATTTCGTGTAATTTACAATACGCTTCAATCATTTCAGTTGTAATCCACGTACCATCTTGCCCTTTTCTATAAGCTTCAGAACAATTTGTAATCACTTCTCTGAAAGCTTTATTTTCTGTATACGTAAAGGTTTGATCCCGAAAAACTTTCTTCATTGATTTCGAAACATGTAAATTTTCGGGAAACAACACAAACCGATCATGCGGAAACCACCAAATAATTGGATCATCTTCATTGAACCAAGGGAATATTCCTTTCTGATAAGCCAAAATTAGACGTTCTGGTGAAAGATCTCCTCCAATAGCTATAATTCCTTCGGCATTTACTTCGTCGTAATCAGGAAAGATTAAATCAGTGCTTAACCAATACATATTGTTTTGTCTAAAATTTATTTAAAATTAAAAAAACGTGCCCAATAAAGAACACGTTTAGTATGAATTGATGTTTTATTTTCCTTAGAATGGTAAATCATCGTCATCTCCGTTAGAAAAAGTTTCTACTGGAGGAGCTGGTGGAAAATTATCGTATCCCTGAGGAGTTTGAGGAGCAACATTTGCCATATTTTCAATTCTCCATGCTTGGATTGTATTGAAATATCTTGCTACACCTTCTGGATTAATCCACTCACGACCACGAATGTTGATAGAAACTTTCACTTCATCACCAGGTTTGTAAGCATTCAATACATCTGTCTTATCTTGTGTAAACTCAATTATAATATCTTGTGGATATTGTTCTTGCGTTGTAACAACGAATTCTCTTTTCTTGAAACTTGCAGTAATATTTTGAGTTTCAAATACTTTTTTAATTCTTCCTGTAATTTCCATTTTTGTAAAAGCTTTGTACAAATTTAGAATGTAAAAAAAGATTAAAAAAATTTTATTTCTAAATTTTGTTAGAAAGAAAACTTGTGTATATTTGCAATCCAAATCAGTGAGATTTAAGCGGGCGTGGTGGAATTGGTAGACACGCTAGACTTAGGATCTAGTGCCGCAAGGTGTGAGAGTTCGAGTCTCTCCGCCCGTACAACTTAAAAGACTTTAAACAAATTGTTTAAAGTCTTTTTTAATGGTTTATTGTTTTATCATCATTTGTGATAAATTTCTTAAATTTAGCTCATTATTTGGTTATAAGTTGGTTTGGTATGTATTCGAAAAGAAAAAGAAATTTAAAATCTGGAGGTTAGAACAATCCCTATTTTTGAATTTATTATAGTCGTCATCATTATTATCGTATTGATTTACTTTGCTGTATTTTAAAAAATATACTGATAATAACAGGGCAATGTGTTGTAATTAAAAATGGTTAGAATTTAAATTCCAACCATTAAGTTATGCTTCTATATTTTTGTAAAACGTTTTTCTACGTTTGTGAACAATTGGATCAAAATTCTTCCATAATTGCTGCACTTTTATGTTTTCTTCAAGCAGAGGGTTTGTTTCTAAAGTCTTAATTCCTCTTGCTATAAAGCGGTCATAAAGTTCTTTAAAAATCAATGCATTTACACCTTTATTTTGATAATGAGGATCAATTCCAATTAAATAAAATTCGACATGATCATTCTTTTTTTGAGCTTGCATCAAATGCCACCAACCAAACGGAAATAATTTTCCTTTCGTTTTCTGAAAAGCTTTTGAAAAAGATGGCATTGTAATCGCAAACGCAATCATTTTGTTATTTTTATCTTTGACACAAGAAATAAAATCGGGATGAATAAACTTCAAATATTTCTTTTTATAATGTTCAACTTGGTATTTTTCGATTGGAACAAAACTTTGTAATTCTGCATAGGTTACATTCAACAAATCGAACATTTCGTCTACATAAGGCAACATTTCATCAATAGAGTTGAATTGGTATGTATCTATTTCATATCTCTTTTTGAGCATTTCGCATAGCTTATCCATCTTTTTTACTGAGGCCAAATTTGCAATATTAATCGAATATTCTAACCATTCTGCTTTTGGTTGATAACCTAATTGTTGCAAATAGTTGGGATAATATTCGTAATTATAAAGACCTATTAATGTTGCGATTTTATCAAAACCTTCTGTTAATAAACCTGCTTTATCCATATTCGAAAATCCCATAGGACCCTCTATATAAGTCAATTCCTTTTCCTTCGCTATGTTTTCAACAGTTGTTAACAACGCTTTCAAAATGTTAATATCATCTTTAAAAACTAACCAGCCGAAACGAATCTTTGCCTTTTGTAACTCTTTCACTTCTGTCCAATTAATAATCGAAACAATTCGACCTACAACTTCTTCACCTTTATAAGCCAAGAAAAACTTCGCTTCTACAGTTTTGAAGATAGTATTAGCTGGATCAAAACTGGCTAATTCATCTTTCTTTAAAGTTGGAACCCAATACGGATTTCCTTTATACACTTCAAAAGGTAAATCGACAAATTTTTTCATTTCTTTTCGTGATTTCACCTCTTTTATTTCAATCATACTGATGTTAAATTGTCTTTGAAAACCTAATTTATGAAGATTTTTTTAGAGAACAATTTTCTCTTGTATAGATTTTCCGTTTTTATCTTTTCCATAAAACAAGATATATTCTAATTTAACTGAAAGACCAGCTGTTCCTTTTTTCTGTTTCAAGAAAACTCTATTTAAGGTTATCAACTTGTTATTAACAGTTGTTTGAACAATTGGTTTATTTTCATTATCAAGCTTTAAGATTAATTTTTGAATTGGATATGACACTAAACTTAACTGATAAACATTCTTTTCCTTTTTTATGATCTCTAATCCGTAAGCTAATTTTTTTTGAATAGAAGTTAAAGGTTTTTTTTCTCCATTTTCTGCGTATAAAATTCGATAAATATCGACAGGTTCATTCTCATTTAATAACCCTTTAGCAGAAAAAGATGCATCGTATACAAACGTATTCTTATTATCGTTGTGCTGAATATAAAACAATCTGTTTACCGATTTTGGAGGCGTAGGATAGCCCTCTTGCGCAAATAGAACAACTGAAATAAAGAAATAAAAAAGAGTGAAAACGTTTTTCATAAATTTGTGTTTATTATTGGAAGAATTAAGATACAAATTTATTTCTTACTTTTTTCTTTTAAAAATTCAATTATGATAGGAAATAATGAGAACACAATAATCAACATTACAACAATCTCAAAATTGTTTTTGATAAAAGGAATTGTTCCTAAAAAATAACCAGCCAAGGTAATTCCAAAAACCCAAACACTTCCTCCTACAACATTATACTTGATAAATGTGCCGTAATGCATTTTAGAAACCCCCGCAACAAAAGGAGCTAACGTTCGTACAATCGGAACAAAACGTGCAATTACGATAGTTTTTGAACCGTACTTGGTGAAAAAATCTTCTGTCTTTTGAATGGCTGAATCTTTTACAATTCGTTTACCAAATACTTTTGCTGTTACTAACTTCGTCCCCAAAGTTTTTCCGATCGTATAGTTAATCGTATCACCCGCTATTGCCGCAACCCAAAGTAAGCCTAATACAATATAAATATTCAATTGTTCTGGGAAAGCTGCTGCTAACATTCCTGCCGCAAATAACAACGAATCGCCTGGTAAAAATGGCATAATCACTACACCAGTTTCGATGAAGATTAATAAGAACAGGATTAAGTAAAACCAATTTTGATAATCGTTTAGAATAGCTTCTAAGTATTGATCGATATGCAGTAAATAATCTAAAATTTCCATGGATTAAATGTATAAAAAAACTCGACCGAAGTCGAGTTATATGTTCATTTTTATTTTTGTTCTGATAGTGTTTTTTTACCGAACTTTTCTTTTATAATTTCTATAAAGATTGGAAGAACAGAAACGATTGTAATTCCCAAAATTACTTTTGAGAAATTATTTTGAATCCATTCTATATTTCCTAAGAAGTAACCTATAAGTGCTAATCCTACAACCCATAGGATAGCTCCAATTACATTATAAGTTAAGAAAATAGAATACCCCATTCGACCAATTCCTGCAACGAAAGGCGCTAAAGTTCTTACGATTGGAACAAAACGAGCAATTACAATTGTTTTAGAGCCATATTTTTCGTAAAATTCATGCGTCTTATTAATATGTTCTTCTTGAATGAAATTTTTGCCAAAAATTTTCACTTTAGTTGCTTTGTATCCAACTGTCTTTCCGATTGTATAATTCAAGGTATCGCCGAGTATCGCAGCCACCAATAGAATCGCAATCATTATCCAGACATTCATATCATTTGTTTCTTGTGCCGCTAACATACCTGCCGCAAACAACAACGAATCACCAGGTAAAAATGGCATTACAACCACACCTGTTTCTACAAAAATGATTAAAAATAAAATTGCATAAAGCCATAAACCATATTCATTCGCAAACTCTGCTAAATGCTGGTCGATATGCATAATAAAGTCAAAAAGACTCATAATTACCTCCATATAAGTTGATTATATTTCTGAAGCGTCGAATGCATTTTGGATATGATTAACGCTCCAAGATTGTTGTATTTTTAAAAGTGCTAAAATATCAAATCTAACTTCACAAATAAAATTATTTTTCTGAATAAAATCATCTGCAGCAAGAATTAACAACTTCTTTTTCTTTGCATTAACTGCAGTTTCAGGTTCTGAAATGTAATTTGACGTTCTCGCTTTTACTTCTACAATAATAATTTCATTTTCAGTTTGTGCAATAATATCGATTTCAGCTTTTCTAAAAAAGTAGTTTTTTGCTAAAATTTTATACCCTTTTTCGGTTAAATACTTCACTCCAAAATCTTCTGCTTCTTTTCCGAAATCGTAACTATTACTCATCAAAGTTTTTTACATTGTTCCGTACAAACGATCTCCAGCATCTCCCAAACCAGGAACGATGTAACCATTATCGTTCAACTTTTCATCTAATGCTGCTAAGAAAATAGGCACTTCTGGATATACATTCTGAACAGCCTCTACACCTTCTGGACAACCAACTAAACAAGCTAAACGGACAGACTTTGCACCTTTATCTTTTAAAATTTCGATTGCTTTGATTGCAGAACCTCCTGTTGCTAACATTGGATCAACCAAAATAACATCGCGCGAACTTAAATCTGACGGAAGTTTACATAAATACTCAACTGGTTGTAGTGTATCATGATCACGATAAAGACCAATATGACCTACTTTTGCAGTAGGAATTAATTGATGAATTCCTTTTACCATTCCCAGCCCAGCACGCAAAATAGGAACAATCGCCATATCATTTCCTTTTAATTTGTAACCGATTGTTTTGGTAATTGGCGTCTCCACTTCAACTTCTTCAAGCTCTATGTTACGTGTAATTTCGTAACACATCAAGCCAGAAATTTCGTCAACTAATTCACCAAACTCTTTTGTTGTCGTGTTCTTGTCACGCATTTGCGTAATTTTAGCTTTTACTAATGGGTGACTTATCACTGTTAAACTATCTTGTTTCATATATTTAATCTATAAAATACAAATTTACATTATTTGAGGTAACATTTAGATGAACTTTTGCACCCATTTTTAATGCTACATTATGACCTGTATGTCCAGCTGGAAAGCCATAAACTACAGGAACATTAAGATTTTTTGTAAAACTATGAATCACTTCATACGTTTTAGGATCAAAAGGAAGATTATAGTTTTCGGCATTTTCTTCTTCGGTATCCATATGTGTAAAACTTCCAAGAATAATTCCTTTTACTTGATTTAAGATTCCATTTCGTTTCAAATTCATTAACATACGATCAACAGCATACCAATTCTCGAACCAATCTTCCAAAAATAAAATTTTTTCAGAAGGATTTGAAATTGCAGATTCACTTCCTAAAAGAGAATAAACAATAGACAAATTCCCTCCAATTAATTCTCCATTTACTTCGCCTAAATTATTAGATGAATGTGATTGAATTTCATAATTAATTTCATGTCCAAACAATGCTTCATAAACACTTTGATAAGATGTAGGATGATAAGTAGTATTAGCTAATTTCTTCGCTGTAACACCATGTAATGTCTGAAATCCTAAACGATTAAAATGATTATGAAAAACAGTAATATCTGAATAACCTATAATCCATTTTGGATGTTTTTTAAAGTTCGTTAAATCTAATTCATCAATAATTTTTACAGAACCATATCCACCACGAGCACACCAAATTGCTTTGATCTCAACATCATCTAATGCCCACTGAAAATCTTCGGTTCTTAATTCATCTGTTCCAGCATATTTGTAGCCAAAATCATATTCAGTATAGATATTTTTTCCAAGAACTGGAACTAACTTCCAAGATTTAATTAACTCTATTGCTTCGTCTAATTCGCCTTGCAACATACGTTTTGCAGGCGCAACGATTGCTATTTTATCACCTTCTTTTAGAAAATCGGGTTGAATCATTTTTCTATAAAATTTTAGTAAAGGTAAACACAAAAAAAAGACGAACTTCATGCGTTCGTCTTTTTGTTATGATAATGAAATGTTATATTTCTTAGAAAGTGAATTTAACCGAAGCATTCCATGTTCTTCCGTAACCGAAGTAAACTTGGTTGTTTACGTTAATTCCTTTGTAGTTATCAACACCATCTGCTTGTTGAATATTAGTGCTCGATTCTGAAATATAAATGTGATTAAATACATTATTAACGTTAAAACGTAATGATAATCTATTTTTTGGAGTCAATTTTTGAGTCCATGTAATACCAGCATCCATTATATTATAAGAAGGTAATTCTAAGTTACCATCTTTTTCAGTTACTTTAGAAGAATATAAATCTCCGTTGTAACGATAATCTGCGTCTACAGAGAATCCTTTTAAGAATTCATATTTTGCACCTAATCCAAATTGAGTATGCGCTGCATCTCCAACTTTTAAACCGTCCCAGTTTTCTTTTCTTGCAGCTCCAAGAACATTTTGATTTTCATCATAATCAGTTGTAGTTGCTTGACCTTTATATTTCCAATCTCCTAAAGATGCGAAACCTGTTAAAGTTAATTCGCGAACTGGTTTATAATTCAATTCTAACTCAACACCTTTGTGCTCTTGTTTCACTCCTTGGTTTACAGTATAAACATATGCATTTGCAATTCCTGGATAATTAGCATCACCGTTTTCATCGATAAATTTACTAGATGAAGTGATTCTGTTTTCCCAAGTTGTATAATATGCATTGAAATTAGCCCAGAAATTTCTTGCTTTAAATTTATATCCTAATTCTAAACCTAAGATTTTTTCGTTTTCAGCAAATGGGTTAATATCATTTTTGTAATTCATGAATAAGTTATCATTATAAGGCTGACGAGAATAGTATCCTGCATTAGCAAATACTTGGTGATTATCAGCAATTGTATAACCTAAACCTCCTTTTAAGTTGTACCCCCAGTTTGTAACTTTTTCTGATTTTTCTTTTCCTTCTTCGTAATTGAAGTAGTCCCAACGTTGATTTCCTTGGTTAGAAACAGACCCTTGAAAGAATGCAGTTAAATTATCTTTGGCATATTCTATTTGAGCAAATAATCCGCCGTAGTTAATTCTTTCGCTGTAATCCCAACCTAATTTTTGAGAGTAATTATCAGCAAAATCATTTAACGCTTTCCATGGATTTCTTGAATAAGTTTTATTTACTTGGTAAGATCCTGGGTGTTGTTTATTGTATTTTTCTGTATAATAATCAGCTCCTAAAGTATTGTTTAATTGACGGAAGTGCTCTCCTTTATATGTTCTTAAATCAAAACCTACATTTAAGCTTAAGTTTTCTGTCAATTTACGGTTTAAGTTAGAAACCATTCCGTACCATTGGTGATTGTTAACAGATGATAAAATACGTGCAGAAGCTTCACCCCCCTCTAGTGATTGTTTATCGAAAACTTCTTGTAAGTTTCTTTGTCCATCTTCACCAATTTTAGTACCTGCAGAAGAAGATCCTCCACCTCTACCCCAAGAAGCATAGACAACTGTAGATAAAGATGTTTTACCATTAATATCCCAATCCCAGTTTAAGTTAGTTACTGGCTTGTGGTAATAATTTCTTCTTTCATTAAATTTCTCTCCATTTAAATTACCCCAGTTACTGTTGTATTTTTTTCCATATTTCAAGAATTCAGAAATTTTGTTTCTTGAATTTTGGTCATGCCATTGTGGAGCACCAGTTAGTAACAAATTTAATGTATGATTTTCTGCTGGTTTGTACCCGAAAGAAACAAAGTAGTTTTGACCTTGACCTTCAGACATTTCGTTGTATCCATTACCTTGCCAGTGAGTCAACATTACAGATACACCAAATTTATCATTGATTAAACCTGTATTATAACCTAAAGTAGATTTGAAATAGTTGTCGTTACCTAAACCTGCACTAAAAAAACCTCCTTGTTTTTTGTCTGTTGCTCTTGTAACAAAGTTATAAGTACCTCCTACAGATGAAATAGCTAATTTTGAAGATCCTAAACCACGTTGAATTTGAACTGCATTAGCAATATCAGACATTCCAGCCCAGTTAGACCAATATACTTTACCATCTTCCATTCCATTGATTGGTTGCCCATTCAATAAGAAAGCTGTATTTGACTGATCAAAACCGCGTGTTATAATACGTGAATCTCCGAAACCACCACCTTGTCCTGCAACATATACAGACGGCGTATTAACGAATGCTTGTGTAATATCATTAGCACCTACTTTCTGTTCAATTACTTCTTTTGTAATTGTAGTTGCTGCGATAGGTGTTTTTCGGTCTTCTTGTAAGTCGATTACACCTTTACCAATGATTAATGTTTCATTTAAAGATACGTTTTCCTCTTGTTCAACCACAGTAGAATCTGTTGGTTCTACAACTTGAGCGAAAGATAACGATGCCGTAAAGGCAAAAGCTCCTACGAATAAAAGCTTCATTGAGTTTAACCTCATCTTTTGAAATAGTTTAAAAGTTTACTTTTGCAAAGTTGAGGTGTATATATGTTAAAATGGTTATAAACCTTATGTTAATTAAGAATAATTATAAGATAAAATCCTTTTTTTCTTATAACTCATTTAAAACTTAACTATTTTATCAATATAATAATTACACACCATTAATTTTATTAAAAATTATATATTAATTAAAATAGTGTAACGTTACATATTTTATCAATAATAGTTAAAAAGTTTCAAACACATATTAATTCATTATTAAATGAATAATTATTCTTAAAAAATATTTATTTAGAATTGTTTTAAATAAATATTTATTTATTTTATCTTTTTAAGTCAACCGTCTAATTATCAAATATCAATAAAAAAGCGGACTTAAAACTAAGTCCGCTTGAATATGTTAAGAAATATTAATTCTTATTAGAAGCTATAAGTAACACCTGCATTCCAAGTTCTACCTACTGCATATCCGTATCCATTTCTATCAATTCTACTTACATATTGATCATTGAATAAGTTACGTACATTTCCTCTAAATTTGATTTTTTGCTTACCAAATTTAAACTCATAAGCTACTCCAGTGTTAACACGAGCAAAAGGTGAGATTTTTTCTGCTTGATAAACTTCTCCTTTTAATGCGCTTTTAACAACATCTTCTGGATTCACTTGTCCATATGCACGAGCATTGTACATAAAATCTACATCCCAATATAAGTTTCTTGTGAAGTTAACTTTTGTTCCCATACCAAATGTAAATTGAGCTGCCTCTCCGATATATGTTCCTGTTAAATCAACATTCCCTTTCTCGAAAATTGTATCATCATCTGTGTACATAGATTCGAATGGAGTTTCTCCGTCATATTTCCAATCACCGTAAGATGCGAATCCATATAAGCTGAATGCTTGAGAAACTTTAGCATCAAAATCAATTTCAATACCTTTATGTATTTGAGCAATATCAGTATAAGCTGTATAAATTGGTCTAGTTGTATTATCTGGTTGCATTATTGATCCAGACATACCTAAGAAACGGTTCCCCCATTTTGTATGGTAAGCGTTAATGTTTACTCTTAAGTTTCTTGTTTCATACTTGTAACCAACTTCGAAACCTGTAATTTCCTCGTTCTCTACATTTGGCTCACGTAAATCAACTTTATTATATTCGAATACATTATCTAAGAATGGTTGACGAGAGTAACGTCCTGCGTTTGCAAAAACAGTATTTTCATCGTTAATGTTAACAGACAAACCTCCTTTAACATTCCACCCTGTTTTGTTTACTTTTTTAGAAGCTTCTTCTACACCTCCATAATTCCAAGTATCAAATTTTTGGTAGAATTGGTTAGAGATTGCTCCTTGACCGAATACTGTAAAGATCTCATTAGAATATTCAACTTGTCCAAAAGCTCCTTGGTAGTTAATATCCTCAGAATAATCTCTTGATATTCTTTGTCCTTTTTTAGCTGATTTGAATAATGCTGACCAAGGATTAGTTCCAAAAGTTTCTGTTACAACAACTGTTTGACCATTTGATTTGTTAACTTCTGACCATCCTTTTAGTCCAAATAAGTTACTCATTTGTTGGAAGTGATTTCCATGGTAAAAACGAACGTCAGCACCTAAGTTGAAGTTCCACCCGGTTTTAGTATCAAAGTTTAAATTTGTTACTCCTCCATACCAAAAATGGTTATTTACCGAAGTACGAATTGCACCATTTGATACATTGTTAACTCCGTTAATATCTTTACCTCCGTTATTTCCAATTCCATCTGGATCTAACATATTGTTACCTTGAATTAAATCAAAATCAACTAATCCATTTTTTAACGTACTTGAAGCTCTACCAACACCAGAAGTTCCTCCTCCTGTACCTGTTGAAGCATAAAGTACTGTAGATAAGTTCATATTCTCATTAATTGTCCAGTCCCAGTTTAAGTTAGCTACTGGCTTGTGGTAAAAGTTAGTTCTTAGATTTTCTCCTTTACCGTTTAAATAGCCATAAGTTGTATTATACTTTTTGCCATAGCCGTACTTTTCAGCTTCAGCCCACTGCTTTTCACTTTTTGTTGAATAGTTTTGACCATGTTCTTGTGGCGCACCAAAAATCATAAAGTTAATGTTATGACGATCATTTGGTTTATAACCTACAGAAACAAAATAGGCTTGCGAATTAGCACTTGTCCCTTGCGCCCAAGATCTATGCATAGATGTTTGGTTAAATAAGAACGATGCTCCCCATTTACCTTTCATTCCTGTGTTATAAGAAATTGTCGCACTCATGTAACTATCGTTACCCGTATTAAATCTTACAAAACCACCTTGTTTTTTATCTGTCGCTCTGGTAACCATATTTACAGTACCACCAACAGAAGAAATAGCTAATTTAGAAGATCCTAAACCACGTTGAATTTGAACTGCATTTGCCACCTCAGTCATTGCAGACCAATTAGACCAATACAAGTTACCATCTTCCATCCCGTTAATAGGCTGTCCGTTTAATAAATAAGCCGTATTTTGACTACTAAATCCTCGTAAAAACATTTGAGAATCACCAAACCCTCCTGCTTGTCCAGAAACATAAACTGATGGTGTTGTAGCAAAGATTTCTGGAAAATCTACATTTCCTACCGCTTTATCTTCAATTGAAGCTTTACTAATTGTAGAAACAGCTACCGGAGTTTTACGATCTTCAACGATATCGATTACTCCTTTACCAATAATTAATGTCTCTCCTAAAGATACGTTTTCGTCCTGTTCAACCTTTGTAGAATCTGTTGGTTCAACAACTTGGGCGAAAGATAATGATGCCATTAAGGCAAAAGCTCCTACAAGTAAAAGCTTAGTTGAGTTTAACCTCATCTTTTGAAATAGTTTAAAAGTTTACTTTTGCAAAGTTCTGCACTTTTAATGAGATTATTGTTAAATTATGGTAAATTTTTAAATTATTCTTGACTAACCTTTATGTTAATTATCAATTTAATAACACAAATTGCTTATAAATAAAAATCTATTTAGTTTAAACAAAGTAATTTTATAAATAATTAATTTTTTTTAGATATTTAATTAAAAATTAACATAAGTAAAATGTTAATTTTTAACATTTAAATCGCCAATTTTTACATTATTTTTCATAAATCAGCTTCAAAAAACAATACAAAATTCCTTATTTAGAACCAGTATTGATAACGTTTGTTAATTTTAAAACTTTATCATTTAAATAGATGCCATCGTTATTTTTATTATAAATGAATTTTATTCACTTAACCCTATTCAGTTTTATCTGAAAAAACACTTCTTTTAAAATTATATTAAAACAAATCTTGAAATTGTTAAATTTTTCTGTTATCACTTTACAATAAACATAAGATTGGTGTGACGTGATGGTAAAAAATTCATTACTTAATTGCTTTCAAACTCAAATCAAAATTTGGAGCTGAATGAATAATTGCACCAGACGAGATAAAATCTACTCCAGTTTCTGCAATAGCACGCACAGAGTCTTTTGTAATTCCTCCAGAAGCTTCTGTTTTCGTTTTTCCATTTATATAGATAACAGCTTCTTTCAAAGTTTCGAGGTCAAAATTGTCTAACATGATAAAATCAACATTCGCTTCTAAAGCTTCTTTCACCTCATCCATGTTGCGCGTTTCTACTTCTATTTTTAGATGCAAATGATGTTTAGCTAAATAATCTTTTGTTTGGGCAACCGCTTTTGTAATTGTTCCACAAAAATCAACATGATTATCTTTTAACATCACCATATCATACAATCCAAAACGGTGATTTTCTGCACCTCCAATTTTAACGGCCCATTTTTCAATCATTCGGAAATTAGGTGTTGTTTTTCTTGTGTCCAAAATTTTCGCATTTGTTCCTTTCACCAACTCCATCATTTCGTGTGCATAAGTTGCTATTCCTGACATACGCTGCATGCAATTTAACACCAATCTTTCACACGTTAAGATTGATTGCGAAGAACCTTTCACCTTAAACGCTACATCTCCAAAGCTTACGCTATCTCCGTCATTTTTGTAAAATTCGATTTTCAATGAAGGATCAAATGTGGCAAAAATAATTTTCGCTAATTCTATTCCAGCAATTATCCCGTTGTCTTTCACTTTCAATTCTGCTTCTTGCATAGAATCGTAGGGAACACATGCTAAAGTTGAATGATCACCATCGCCAACGTCTTCTAAAAAAGCCTGACGAATAAATGTTTGTAATTTTTCGTTTGTAATATATGTAGGTAAATTCATTATCTATAAGTTAAGGATGCAAATTTTGATTGATTAAAATCTTTCTTGGTTTTATACTCATAATATTCGGCCCAAGTTCCGTTTTCTTCACGTACAACCGTAATCAACACTTGTGCGGAAGGATCATTATCAAAAAAGTTTTTGATTTGAAGTTTGTATTCCTTGTCTTCAATTATACCTTTTGTAATATCAATTACGCCAGATTTAAAAGCCGCATCAAAAGCTGTTGCATAAGGATCTACCGCAGCCATTTCGAATAAATTAGAGAATCGTCCCAAATAATATTCACGATTCCCAGCTTTTCCATACGTCTTCAAATTAAAATCTTTATCAATACGAACTTCAATTTCTTCTTCTGAGGTTTTTAAAGTAAACAACACGCGATTCGCTGAAGGGAATTTCTCAAACTCGTTATTCTGTTCTTCCAACATAAAGCGTAAAGGCAAATTATACCTCATCCGAACAGCTTTATTTTTATGATCACGAGCAGGTTCTATTTTTAGATTATTTCGATCCATTTTATTGTTTAGTAAAACCAAACTTGCATGTGCAACACTGTTAAAAATCGGATTAGCTCCATCTATATTTACCTCAGAGAACCGACCTTCTTCATTGATGATAAATCCAATTTTAGATTGCACAGATTCGATATGTAAATAATCTGCGATATTCGAAAAGTAAGCGATTTGAGCTTGTATATCTTCACTCAAATTTTTACTCAAACAAGCTTGTAACTCACTTTTTTCTTTGAGATTTTCGCAACCAAAATAAACAGGTATCGTATTCGCATCAACAACTGTTAAATTTGGCTTTTCGTTATCCTTCTTTTTTGTTTGAGAGAATACTAAACTTGAAAATAGAAGCGGAATTATCAACCAAAAGTTCTTCATTTAATTAAAATTTTTGTTATAAAAAGTTCCTCGATTTTCTTTTTGATTGGTACTTTGTTCGATAATTAAATATGCCACATCAACCAAATTTCGAAGTTCTAATAATTTAGGCGAAATAATCGTGAAATAATAAATTTCTTTGACCATTTTTTCAATTTCTAAAATACGACTTTGAGCAATTTTAAGACGTGCATCGCTACGAACTATTCCAACCAACTCGCTCATCATCGCTTGTAGTTGTTTGCGCAGATACGAAATCAACACCAACTCCTCTTGTACTTTCATTCCTTCTTCGTTCCATTCCGGAAAGTTAAAATTCTGAATAGAGAAATTATTTTGGTTTAGTTTTTCGATAGTATTCAACGCTGCACGATGTCCAAAAACCATTGCTTCTAACAACGAATTTGAAGCCAAACGATTTGCGCCATGCAATCCTGTATTTGAACATTCGCCAACCGCAAACAAATTCTCTATTGATGTTTTACCATCTAAATCGACATCAATTCCGCCGCATAAATAATGCGAAGCCGGAACCACAGGAACTAATTCTGTAAACATATCATAACCTTCGGATTTACATTTTTCGTAAATATTAGGGAAATGTTCCAAGAATTTTTCTCTATTTAAATGACGGCAATCAATGTAAACATAGTCGTCTCCGCGTAATTTCATTTCATTATCGATTGCGCGAGCAACGATATCACGCGAAGCTAATTCTTCTCGTTCATCGTATTTATGCATAAATAATTCGCCATCTTTTGTGCGTAATTTCGCTCCAAATCCACGTACCGCTTCCGAAATTAAAAACAATTGTCCGTCAAATTCGCTGTAAAAAGCTGTTGGATGAAACTGATTAAATTGCATCCCTGAGACGGTTGCTTTCGCGCGACGAGCCAAACCAATTCCATCCCCAGTTGCGATAATAGGATTCGTGGTGTTTTTATAAACATGCCCTACTCCACCTGTTGCTAATAAGGTTACTTTGGCTAAATGACGTTCGACTTTATCTGTATTTAAATCTAAAATATAAGCTCCAAAACATGTTGTTTGGTCTGCTAAATCTCGATTCAAGTGATGTTCTGTTATCAAATCAACTACAAAATGGTGGGTAAGAATTTGAATATTTGGATATTCTTTGATTGCTTCTAACATCGCACGTTCAATTTCCCAACCTGTTACATCTTTGTGGTGTACAATTCGGTTTTCGGTGTGTCCTCCTTCGCGACCTAAATCATAAATACCTTCCTTGTTTTTATCAAATCGAACGCCCCAATCAATAATTTCGTTAATGCGGTCTGGTGCCTCTTTTACAACTACCTCAACCGCTTCTAATTTGCAAAGTCCATCACCTGCACGAAGCGTATCCTGAATATGTTTCTCGAAACTATCATTCTCGAAATCGCTGACAACAGCCACGCCTCCCTGCGCATATTTTGTATTGGTTTCGTCTTTATTTGCTTTGGTTACAATGGTAATTTTGGCATCAGGATATTTGATTGCAATTTTTAGTGCATACGATAATCCTGCAATTCCAGAACCAATAACTAAAACATCTTGTATAGCCATTATTTGATTTTTTCTGATAACTCTAACATACGATTAATCGAAGCCAATGCTTTTATACGCAAACTTTCTTCAATTTGTATTTCTGGTAGTTCATATTTCATACACAAATACAACTTTTCTAACGTTGATAATTTCATATAAAAACACTCAGAACAATTACACGATTCATCTTGAACCAAAGCTGGAATCAACTTCTTATTAGGTGCTAATTTTTGCATCTCATGTAAAATTCCTTCTTCTGTCGCTACGATAAATTCTGTCGCTTCATTTTCTACCACATAATCCAACAAACGAGAAGTTGAACCAATAAAATGAGCAAATTTCAATAAATCTTCTTGCGCTTCTGGATGAGCAATTAATTTTGCATTTGGATTTTCTGCCATTTGTTGCGCAATTCTTTCCAACGAAAAAGCCTCATGAACGATACAAGCGCCATCCCATAAAATCATGTTACGCTTACAAACCTGATTTAAATAACGCCCTAAATTACGGTCTGGTGCAAAAATAATCTCTTGATCTTCTGGCAACGAATTGATAATCGCTTCTGCATTAGAAGAAGTCACAATAATATCTGATTCCGCTTTAACACCTGCATCACAATTGATATAACTTACCACAATCGCATTTGGATGTTGCTCTCGCAAGCCACGCAAACCTTCTGCCGAACAAGAATCTGCCAACGAACAACCTGCTTTTGTATCTGGAAGAACAACTTTTTTTGAAGGATTAAGAATCTTCGCAGCTTCTGCCATAAAATGAACACCACAAAAAACAATCATATCAGCTTCTGTTTTAGCTGCTGCTCGAGCTAATTGCAACGAATCGCCTAAATAATCTGCTAAATCCTGAATTTCACCCGATTGATAATAATGCGCTAAAATTACTGCATTTTTTTCTTTGCGTAATTTATTAATCTCTGCAACTAAATCGGTTCCTTTCGGAATTTCTATATCCAAATAACCCTTATGCTCTAACTTTTCTATCGCTTGTTCTAATGTCTTCATTTTATCGTTTTGTGTATAATTATTTTATTCCTAATTGCTTCTTTACCTTTTCTGACAAAGCATCTTTGTGTACTGTAAAAGCAATTGATTTCATTCTAAAAAAAGGTTTAGACATGTAAATATGTCCATTATTTCCTAAATTTTCTGTTCCCCAAGAATTTTTCACATCATAATATTGATTTCCTAATTGATCTCTTAAAATTCCTGTGATATGCATCAAATGGTCATCTTGTGTTGACAAATCCTCGAAAGCTGCTTGACGTTCTTCTGCAGAAACCCATTTTTCTGGCAAAATTTCCACAAAATAATCAGATTCTAAACCTTCTGAAGGCCAAACGGCTAAACCATACTTTTTAGAAAACGTTTTTTCTGAAACATCTGTATCAAATGCAGCAGTAAATCCATTGTATAACGCTTCATCTAACACTTTCATGTATTCATCTAATGGCAAATTGTAGTACGAACCATTCGAGAAATTATCTGGCACTTGTAAAATAAATTGAGAATAATACGGTGCTTGTTGAAACGATGTAAGTGTAACATAATCGTCTGGATTAATTTTTAAGAATTTCGCAAATTCCTGTGGTGTATATTCTTTTCCTTCGAATTTAAATACTGTTGGAGGAACACCTAATTTTTGATTTAATTTTTGATCGAAATTATTTTTCCAATCAGTTGTTAAGTATTTTTTTGGATTCTTTACAATCGAATCTAAATCTGTTTTTAATTCTTTTACCAGTAATTCATGGTTATGTTTAGTTTCTGTGCCAACTGTAAAACCTGCGTATACTTCGTTTGGAACTAAACCATTTTTGCGAACAGAGTTCAATACATCATGTGATAATCCACCTTCACTAAATTGAGCTTTCCCTTGGCGATAAACATAATTATACGCTTTTACTGGATACGTAAAACGAACATTGTACATCTCTGATAAATCGACTTTTTTACCCGTTATACGTTTCACTTCCGACTCTAAAAAAGAGACCGTAGAAAATGACCAACATGTTCCTGTTTTTCCTTGCGAAATAACTGGAAGTGCCGAATTATTAACCAACTCTTTGAATTTGAATGGACTTTCTTGTGCTGATGCTAATGCACTGACTAATGCAAAACTTGCAAGGATATATTTTTTCACTTTGTGTTTGTTTATAAAACTCAAAAATAAAGTTATTTTATGAAGATTTGGTTGAAAGATGAAGAAAGTTAAAAATGACAATACATCACCTCGAGTGATTTTAGTTTCGATAGAAAAGAAAATTGTATGGAGAAAGAGGTATTAAAGCAATTCGTCAAGTTATCGAAACGTTAAAAAAGATGATTCATCATTTTAAACACTCAAACTGACGAACTAAAATTGATGAGATGATAAAATCGATATAGAAATACGTTAGAAAAATTTCAAAAGGTTAATTACTAATTTTCTTTAAAATTTATAATTTTTCACTTTTAGAACAAATTATAAATCAAATCAGTATAAATATTCAATTTTTATACATCTAAAAATTAATTTGGCTTAAAATGCAATAAATCACTCAAAAAGCTATTAACTTTGCTCAAACATTACACAAATGCAACCAAGAGAAGATTTTTTATTGAAAGCTTACGAGCTGGGAATTATAAAATTTGGAAATTTCACTTTAAAAAGTGGTATAGAATCTCCTTTCTATGTCGATTTAAGACCTTTGGCTTCAAGTCCACAATTATTAAAAACTTTAGCAAACAACTTATTAGATTTAGTAGAAGATGTTGACTACGATTTGATTTGTGGTGTGCCTTACGCAGCATTGCCAATGGCGACTACAATGAGTTTAACATCGAATATTCCTTTGATTATCAAACGTAAAGAGAATAAAGGATATGGAACTAAACGTATGGTAGAAGGTGTTTTTTCCGAAGGACAATCTTGTCTTTTAGTAGAAGATGTAATTACATCTGGACAATCTTTATTAGAAACAATTGATCAAGTTGAACGTGAAGGTTTACGTGTAAAAGATTTGGTTGTTGTTTTGGATCGAGCACAAGGTGGTTCTGAAAAATTAAAAGAACAAGGTTACAATGTGAAGACATTATTCACTATTCACGAAGTAATTGATATTTTACATAAATACCATCGCTTGACAGATGATGAGGCGAAAAAAATCAAAGACTTTTTAGCTTTACCTGCTGAAGCGGTACCTGCAAAACAACGTATTGCATTGGAGAACAAAAAAATTGTTCATCCTGTTGGAAAACGTTTGGTAGAATTAGCGCTTAAAAAACAATCAAACTTGATTGCTTCTGCTGATTTGATTACTTCTGATGAAATTATTGATTTCGCAGGAAAAGTTGGTGATCATGTTGTTGCTTTAAAATTACATTCAGATATTATTCAAGATTTTTCGGATAACTTAATCGTTGAATTGAAAAAAATCGCACGCGAAAAAGAATTCTTATTATTTGAAGACCGCAAATTTGGAGATATCGGAAATACACAAGAATTACAATTCAAGAAATCGATTTATAAAATTTCTGATTGGGCAGATTTGGTAACTGTTCACCCTATTGGAGGTTTAGAATCGTTGAAAGTTTTCGAAAACACTGGCGTAATTACAATTGTAGAAATGTCTTCGAAAGGAACATTAACAGATGATTATTACTTCACGAAAGCAATCAATGTTTCAGAACAATCGGGTAATGTTTTGGGTGCAGTTGCTCAACGTCAAATCCCAGATAATTTGTTATTGTTTACACCTGGTGTTAATATTTCTTCGACTGGAGATAGCAAAGGACAACAATACAATACACCAGAATTGGTTTTCAAAAATTACCATACCGATTTTATGATTGTTGGTCGTGGAATTTACAAAGCTGCTGATGTAAAAACGGCTGCTAAAGAATACCAAACGTTAGGTTGGGTTTCTTACTTACAAAGTTTGAATGATTAAAATTTAAATAAATTTCAAAAATAGAAAGCAAGCTGAATTCAGCTTGCTTTTTGTTTTTTATTTTTTTGAATTTACTTCAATACAAATTTATGTGAAATAGAATTTCCTTGATTATCGGAAATTGTAGCTATATAAAATCCTGTTGAGAGATTAGACAAATTTACACTTCCTTTCGAATGCTCAGCATTCATCATTTTTATAGTTCGTCCAGTTGCATCAATAATTTTCACCGAAATTGCTGCTTTAAAATTCACTTGATAATTTAATGTTTTATCTGTGATATATATTTTAGACGTTTCTTTTTCTATCGTTTCAGTTCCTAATTTCCCCGTTTGTTTCGCCGCTTCTACAATATATTCGATCCCTAATTTCGTGAACTTAGCAGCATGTGTAGATGTACTTCCCATTGATGCATACGTATCGTTTATAGAATGAATATAAGGGTTATCTTCATTCATTTTTGATTCAAAAGGCAATGTTGCTGCATAACCATTATTCGCCCAACTTGCGTGATCCGAACATCCATAACCACATTTTGACGTATCATACGTAAATTGATGCATACCTGATTGATTGTACTCGTCCATCAATTGCATCAAAAAAGAGTTCAGATTAGCATCACAATACGCATCTGTCATTAATACAATATCTTTTGCTGATCCTTTGTAATTCGTCATATCAAACTGTACATAACCAATTACATTTTTTTGATCCGTTGCATATTGCTTAGCGATTTCTCCCGAACCTACTAAACCAATTTCTTCGGCTGCATACGCCATGATTTCTGTGGTACGTTGTGGCTTAAAGTTGTTTTTTAACAAAACACGCAAAACTTCTGTAATCGTAGCAATACCCGATGCGTTATCATCGGCTCCAGGCGCAAAAGATTGATCGCCACTCCATCCTATAGTCGAATCAGCATGTCCACCAATTATCACATATTCGTCTTTTTTTTCGTTCCCATTAATGGTTAATATCAATGATTTCATTGGTGTATTGACATGATCCACAATTTTCACCACAACATCAGTTCTACCTGCTTCTGCAATCATTTGCTCCCAAACTTCTTTTATTTTCAGAATGGCATCGTTAGCTTCTTGACGCATGTGATAACGTGTTTTGAAACCTTCTAATAATAAAATCGTCTTTTCAATTTCTTTTACATCAACATCATTTAATGCTTTAGTTATAAAATCTTGTTCAGTTATGGTATAAGTAAATGGTTCATTTTTTTGAAAAACGATTGGTTGAATTGCTTGCAACGCTTCTTTTTTTGAAGATTGAAAAATATAACCATTTCCATGTGCAAATTTCTCTTTCAAATCTTCTGTAATCGCTGGATGAAAATAAATTGCTGAAAGATTATCTTTTGAAGATAAAATCTGAATAGAATCTGGTTGATTTCTTTGTAAGATTGACGCATTTTCTGTTTCCATTGTCGCATAAATAAAATCTGGTTTGATTTGTGCGAAGGAAAAAAATCCATTCAACAAAAGAGGAGAAAGGAATAAAAGTTTATTCTTCATAATATCATATTAGTGTGTAGACAAATATAGTTGAATAATTATTTATCCTTTTTTATAAATAAAAAAAAATCCATCTTTCGATGGATTCTTCATTAATATTTTAATTGGAACTTTATATAGGTAATCTTTTTACCTTCTTCCAAAAATTTCGATTCATAATAGGTTTGTACAGCTGTCACTATTTCTGGTATATCCGAATGGTCTGGGTGATAAACATCGTGTGTAGAACGAATCACTTCGTGCCCTTCGATATGAATAACACCATGTGTGTAACCATGTAAAAACTCAGAATCTGTTTTCAAATTAACTGTTCCATCTGGTTTCAAAATCTTGTTGTAACGTCTCAAAAACTCGGGATCAGTTAAACGATGTTTTGTTCTTCTGAATTTAATTTGTGGATCTGGGAAAGTAATCCAAATTTCGCTCACTTCATTTTCAGCAAAAAGATGGTCGATAATTTCGATTTGTGTTCTAAGAAATCCAGCGTTTTCAATTCCTTCATCTAAACATGTTTTTGCTCCACGCCAAAATCTTGAACCTTTAATATCTACTCCGATAAAATTACGATCTTTGTCACGACGCGCCATTGCAACAGTATATTCTCCTTTTCCACAACCAAGTTCTAAAACAATTGGATGATCATTTTTAAAAAAATCCTTGTTCCAATTTCCTTTTAATGCAAAATTATTGATCGCTTCCTCTCGTGTTGGTTGAACAACATTCTGAAAAGTTTTATTTTCGTTAAATCTTCTGATTTTATCTTTTCCCATTTCGGATATATTTTGCGCGAAATTACGAGATTTTGCTTAATCTAAAAAACTGTTCTAACAACACATAAATCTCAACAAATAGTAATTATGTAAAAAGGTTTGTTATTTTTGTAACGAAAAACTAAAATTAGAAAAATGGATTTTATCAAACAATTTCATAGTGGTTGGGCTTATCTTGTGATTTTGATGGGCGTTATCTTTGTGATTTCAACATTAATTTACGCGATTTCAAAAAAAGACACCAACACTACAATCAAGAAAATCGGATTATTTACGACGATTACATTTCACGTACAATTGTTAATAGGACTAGTCTATTATATTATGATGTTTTCTGCCTTAGAACCATCAAATATTATGTCTGATTCTGCTTTAAGATTAACATTCGTAGAGCACCCAATGATGATGATTGCTGGGGTTGTTTTTATGACAATTGCAAATGCAAAATTAAAACGTTCGACAACCGTACCTATGAGTGTAGCAATTTTTGCTATCATCGGATTGGTTTGTATTTTAAGCAGAATTCCTTACCACGTTTGGTTTGCTTAATCGTTTAGAATAAATTTATAAAAAGAGTATTAAGTAATTAGTACTCTTTTTATTTTTTAAAAATTTCATAATTTTTTTATTCTAAATCCGTTATAAAACAAGTCGAGCAAATATACTTTTCAATTTTAAGAATATTTGGCATTCGATTTGAAAGAGATTTGTACAAACTAAGTAATAAAATGAACTATATAAAATATCTATTCTCTTTGCTTTTGGTTTTTGTCACATTTAACCTAAGCGCACAGGATTTCCACACAGCGAATATCAAGGTTGATTACGAACAAGAAACAGGAACGCTCAATATAACCGCACGTACTTTTACCAATCAATTGGAAAAAGCTGTTGGTGCAGATGTTTCGAATAAATCGAACTTTGAAAATAAGTTAAAAGCTTATGTAAACAGTAAAGTTGATGTCAAAGTAAATGGAAAAGCGTTGGGGACTTCGTATTACGGTTATCAAGTAAATGATAAATCGACACGAGTTTTCTTTAAGTTTGACAAAATATCTGACATTAACACAATAGAGTTAAAAGTAGCTTTGTTAACTGATGTTTTTAGTGACCAACAAAATATTGTGACGTTTGATATTAAAAACAAAAAAGACACAAAAATGTTAACAAGAAATAACGACACCGTAAAAATGTCTTTCTAATAAATCAAAAGCCTTCCGAGTACGAAAGGCTTTTTTATTGTGAAAACTTTTAATAATGATCTCTCACAATTCTTAAGAGTTTTTCATTCTCATTTCTGATCCACGATAAATTTTTAACTGAATTATTATTCATTAAACTAAAAATAAGTGTTCGACCAGATTTAGTTTTCAAATAACCACTCAACGTTACATTATTACTTAATGTTCCTGTTTTAGCGTAAATATAGGGTTGCATCGTATCTCTGTATCTATTTTTTATAGTTCCAGTTTTACCTCCAATTGGGAAAATAGAAAACAAACGTTCTTCTGGAAATTCGTTATACATTTTTTCTAAAACTTGTGAAAAACTTTGCGGTGTAAACAAATTGTAACGCGACAAACCAGAACCATCAAACCATTCGGGTTGCTGTTTCAACTCTTTTAATAAGTTTTGCTTTGCATACGCTATAATTTCTGCAGCACTTAATTTCCCTGGTAATGTACTCGAAGCTAAAATCAATAAATGTTCTGCCAAAAAATTATCACTATTCTCCATCATTTCGCGGTAAACATCATCTGACTTCTGACTGTAAAAAACTTTTGCTTCTCTTGCCATTGGCGATTTGACCATATCAACTGGTTTACCCAAAATTTGCGACAATGATTTTTCGATTACCGTTTCATTTACAATAAAGGGTACTTTTGCTGAACGTTTTTTGTTGCTGATATAAAATTTATTATCATAAAAACTCCTTGGTTCTGGCATCTCTCTAATTTCTGTTAATTCTTCGAAATAAGTAGGAAATGTTTTGATGGAATTCCCGTTTTTAGAAATAGACACTAAGTTTTCATGAATCGGGAACTGACTTCTTTCTGGTGAATAATTTTTTCTAAAATCATCCCAAGTCCATCCTGGTAAAAAAGATTCTTCATCAAAATTATTCCAATGAAAGATAAGTTTAGATCCATTATTTTTCAAAAAGTCTACTGCTCGTGTATTTTTATATTTTGGGTGCAAAAATGTTGGATCTCCAGTCCCTTGTACATGTAATTCATCGTTAATTAATTGATATTTGAACGCAGGAATCGAATCATTCAACATCTTCATCGCTGTATAAAGGGTGAAGATTTTGGTGTTAGAAGCAGGAATAAAAAACTTGTTCCCATTGTAATTATACAATTCTTCTTTTGTTATTGGATCATACAAATAGAATCCTGTAAATTGAGTCGAGTAGAAACCTGAGTTAAGATGCTGATCAATTAATTCTTTCTTCTGTGCACTTATTTGCACAGAAGAAAGAATTAAAAATATAATCAAAAAATACTTCATTATTCTTTGTTTTCTAATGGATTTGTAGGTGAATTGGCTTCATTTTTAAAAACCATTTCCGTATGAGGATAAGGAATTGAAATATGATGATCATCTAAAGCATATTTCACTGCTCGATACAACTGCCAATAAGCGGTCCAATAATCGCTATTTTTAACATAACAACGTATGGCTAAATTAACGCTACTATCAGCAAATTCTAAAATTTCTACGGTTTTTGATTGTGCATCATCAACCAACTCATTTTTATCTAAAACATCTAATAATACTTGACGAGCTTTGTCAAAATCGTCATCATACGAAATACCTACATTTACATCTAACCGACGGTATTCTTTGACCGAATAATTGATGATTGGATTATTAAATAAATTACCATTTGGCAATGTAATAATTTGACCTTTTGCAGTTGCTAAAACGGTATTCAATATATTAATCGATTCTACTGTTCCCTCATGTCCTTGCGAAACAACATAATCTCCAACTTTGAATGGTTTGAAAATAATGATGAGTATTCCTGCCGCAAAATTGGATAAAGAACCTTGTAAAGCTAAACCAACTGCCAAACCAACTCCACCAAGTGCAGCAATCAATCCCGAAGCATTTAGTCCCAATCGATCTACAACGAACATTAAGATGATAACTTTAAAAAAGATATTAATGATTGGTACTAAGAACGAACGAATAGACAAATCAACATTACGCGCTATCATTCTTTTTTCAATAAGGTTTTTCAGTTTTGTTGATATCCAAAAACCGATGGTTAAAGTTAAAATAGCAGAAACCAAGCTCCAACCTATTTCAGAACCTTTTGTGATTAAGATATTGGTGATATATTCTAAATCTTTAAATGGCGTTTCAATCACATCTTTTAAACTATCCACTTTGTCTTCTTCTTGCATTGTCTTATTTATTGTCAAATTAGTTGATAAAATTAATTCCAATCTTACATCTTTTCAAAAAAATATAAAAATTATCACTTTTTTTAACTATTTTTAACCATCATGAACATTGGTACAATATTGGTAAATAACTAATTACAACAACAAAAAAACTATAATTAAAAAAATCGAAAACTATGAACATTATTGATTTAGTAAAAGGGTACATTAACCCAAATTTAATCTCGAAAGTTTCATCAGAATTAGGCGAAAGCGATACTGGAATTTCAAAAGCAATGAGTGCTTATTTGCCTATTTTGTTAGGAAGCTTAGTGGATAAAGGTAGTTCTACCAACGGATTATTTCATGCAATCAAATCTTTTGGTGCTTCGCGAGGATTATCCAATATCTCAACAACACAAGAAACACCAGATAACTTAATTAGTATAATCGCTACTCTTTTAGGAAATAATACACAACCTATTATTGCGAAAGTGGCAGAGTTTGCAGGTATTTCAACAGCTTCTTCATCAAAATTATTGGACTTAACCGCTTTAACAACATTCGGCTCAATAGGAAAAGAAGCTGAGTTTAATAATTTGACAGAACGTGATTTCTTCTCACAATTAGCTGGAATGAAAGATAAAATAGTAGGTTTAATCCCTGCAGGATTAGGACTTGGTGCATTAGGTTTAGGATCTTTCTTTACCGATAAACCCAATATTTCTGAAACCGCTACAGAAACAGTAGAGCCTGCCAAAGAAAAAATTAAAGATGCTTTTGCTGAAGTTAAAGATACGGTTAAACCAGAAGAAAAACCTTTTGTTGAACCGATACATTCTTCTCATAATCATAACGAAAATAATAGCGGTGGCGGATTTTGGAAATGGATAATCCCTCTAATTATTTTAGGTTTAGCTGCATTTTTCTTGTTGAAGTATTGCAAAGACGAAGATAAAAATGTAACAACAGATACAGAAGTAATCACGGATAGTGCGATTTTTAGTACAGACAGTATTGAAACTACAAAAGAATTATCAACAATCGACTTAGACGGAATTGCCTTATCAGGATATGCAAATGGTTTAGAAGATCAAATTATCAAATTTATCAAAATGCCAGAATTTGCTAATTTAACAGAAGATCAATTAAAAGATAAATGGTTTAACTTTGATAATGTGAATTTTGTTTTTGGCAAAACTGATCAATTAGAAGCGGGTTCGGAAGTACAATTAGATAATGTTACAGCTATTTTGAAAAAATATCCTAACGCAAAAATAAAACTTGGTGCTTACACGGATAAAGTTGGTGATGATACCAAAAACAAAGAGATCTCTCAAAAAAGAGCTGATTACTTAAAAGCTGAATTAGCTAAACGTGGTGTTGGTGCGCAAGTTGTTTCTGCTGAAGGTTACGGAGAAGAGTTTGCAACAGTGGCAGAAACAGCTTCTGATGAAGAAAGAGCTTCTGACCGCAAAATGTCGTTACGTTTTACAAAATAATCATTTCATAAAATTTCTACATAAGGGTAAAGCAAACTTTATCCTTATTTTTTTGTTATTTTTTTCGAAACCAACTCGCAACAAGCTAAACAATTAATATCTTTGCACACTATGAAATTTTCAATCGATAAAAAAGACGAATTTTCAAAGGCAAGAGCTGGAGTTGTAGAAACCGATCACGGTAAAATTCAAACACCTATTTTCATGCCTGTTGGTACAGTTGGTACAGTAAAATCTGTTCACCAACGTGAGTTAGAAGAAGATATTAAAGCCCAAATCATTCTTGGAAATACGTATCATTTGTATTTACGACCAGGAACTGATATTTTACACAAAGCAGGCGGATTGCATCAATTTATGAATTGGCAAAAACCAATTTTGACAGATTCAGGAGGATTCCAAGTCTACTCTTTGTCGACAAGTCGTAAGAAATCCGAAGAAGGTGTACGTTTCAAATCGCATATTGATGGTTCTTATCATATGTTTACACCTGAAAAATCTATGGAAATCCAGCGTTACATCGGTGCAGATATCTTTATGGCTTTTGATGAATTAACAGGAATTCCTGCCAAATATCACGATGCAAAACGTGCCATGCATGTGACACATCGTTGGTTGGAGCGTTGTAGAACTTGGTTGAATAATAATCCTGAATATTACGATCACAAACAAACGCTTTTCCCAATTGTACAAGGAAACGATTTCAAAGAGTTGCGACAAGAGTCTGCAAAATACATTGCCGATTTCGGTGCAGAAGGAAATGCAATTGGTGGTTTATCTGTTGGTGAACCAGAACCTGTTATGTACGAAATGACAGATATCGTAACAGAAATTCTTCCTCAAGACAAACCTCGTTATTTAATGGGAGTTGGGACGCCTTGGAATATTATCGAATGTATTGCACTTGGAGTTGATATGTTCGACTGTGTAATGCCTACGCGTAATGCACGTAACGGTATGTTATTTACATGGAATGGTGTTATGAATATGAAAAACGCAAAATGGAAAGATTGTTTTGAACCATTAGACGAAAGTGGAACGAGCTATGTGGATAGTTATTACACAAAAGCCTATGTTCGTCATTTATTTAATGCACAAGAATCTTTAGGAAAACAAATTGCATCAGTTCATAACCTTGCCTTTTATTTAGATTTGGTAAGAGTTGCAAGAGAGCATATATTAGCAGGAGATTTCGCTCAATGGAAAGAACAAATTGTGCCACAACTAAAACAACGTCTGTAGTTTGAAAATAATTGATAAATACATCATCCGAAACTTTATCGGAACCTTTATCTTCATGGTCTTGATTTTGTCTACCATCGCTGTAATTGTCGATCTTAGTCAAAAATTAGGACGTATTAATGATAGTGGATCCACTGCTTATTCGGCATTAACCCAATTTTACCCCTATTGGTCAATTTGGATTATTAACACCTTTTTACCCATTGCTGTTTTCATCTCCGTGATCTATTTTACTTCACGGTTAACAATGCAAACTGAAATTGTAGGTGTGCTTTCGGGTGGAATTAGTTTTTATCGATTTACCCTTCCATATGTTTGGGTAGCTATATTTTTGGCAATCTCAGCCTTGGTTGTTGGAAACATTGTTTTGCCATGGGCTAATATCAAGAAAAATAAATATGAGTATGTTCATATGCTCAGCAACTCAAAAAAGGAAGAATATTACAAAAGGCAACGCATAGGTTCACAAATTTCGCCAAAAGAATATGTTTTTGTGGATAGTTATGATAGAACAGAAAAATTAGGAAGTTCTTTTGTCTACCAAAAATTTGATTCAACTGAATTAAAAAAACAAATCATTGCCTCAAGTTTTAATTGGAACGACAAAGATTCTACATATGCATTGATAAGTGTTTATACAAGAGAAATAAACAAAGATCATACTGAAAAATTAACGTACGAACCCAATACAAATATAAAATTGCCCGCTTCGCCTGACGAAATTTTACCAGAAGAATATGTTGCAGAAACAATGAATACTTTTGAGCTAAATGAATTTATTCAGAAACAAAAAGCAAAAGGTTCTGCCAATGTTAACACCTATCAAAACGAATTAAACAATCGTCTGAGTGTTCCTTTTTCTACAATTATTTTAACGATTTTAGCTTTATCACTTTCATCTAAAAAACGACGTGGAGGAATCGGAATCAACTTAGCCGTTGGTATTTCGTTAGCGTTTGTGTACATTTTCTTTTCGCAAACAACTTCTACATTTTCCGAAAAAGGATATGTTTCCCCATTTGTCGCCTCATGGATTCCGAATATCGTTTTCGGATTACTGACTTTATTTCTCTATTTTAGACGAGCACGAACTTAAAAATATTTCAAAAATCCAGTTTCTAAACGAAACTGGATTTTTTTTGTAATATACATAAATTACTTTCTGTTACAATCGACTTGCTTATTAAATTGAAAATCAATATATTTACTACATTCTTAACATCGGTCAATATCCGTTTTCAGATGTTATAATAGTTGATTTGTTAAACGATAATCATTTTGATATGAAAAAAATATTACGCTTTCTATTTTTAATACTTTCGGTTACTACTTTTTCTCAGGAAACATTAAATACCATGTTTTATAATGTGTTTAAATTTCCGGTTTCACTCCCTCAAAATCGTCAATTGATTTTAAGAGATATTTTAGACGACTACAAACCTGATTTATTTATGATTTGTGAATTGGTAACAGAAAATGGTGCTGATTTAATTCTAAATACCTCGTTGCAAAATCAACCTGACAAATTTGCGCGCGCGCTTTTTGTTGCGGATACAACCAAATTAGATGATCCCTTGCAAACAATGGTTTTTTATAATACACGTAAATTAACATTGGTCAACCAGCAACGAATCCCAACAGTCTACCGCGATATCAATCAATATTCTTTTCAATTGAATACAACGTCCAACGATCCTATTCATTTAGAAGTTTTTGTAGCTCATTTAAAATCGAGTACAGGACCTGCTAATCGTCAAATGCGTTTGGAAATGGTACAAGAAGTAACAAAATCATTAAAAAATTTAACACAACCCAATACCTATGTACTTTTTGCGGGTGATTTTAATTTTTATAATTCATCAGAACCAGCTTATCAAGAAATTTTAAACCCTGAAAATGCTATTTTGATGGTAGATCCCTTAAATGCACCAGGGAAATGGCAAAACAATCCGGATTTTAGTTATTTACATACTCAGAGCACTCGTGTTTCAAACGTCGGTTTTGGTAGCGGCACTAACGCAGGAGCAGGCGGTGGATTAGATGATCGTTTTGATTTTATTATGATGAGCGATAATTTCAAGAACAGCACACGTTTATCTTATGTAAACGATAGTTATAAAGCCTACGGAAATAATGGAAATTGTTTGGACAAAGACGTAAAAGATCCCGATTGTACGGGGATTTACTCACAAACATTGCGAAATAATTTATACAATATGAGTGATCATTTGCCTGTTGTAGCGCAATTTAAAATACACGAAAGTTTAAGCACAAAAACAATTGACTCAAAACCTTTTATTTGGTTACAATCATCTACGATAACAAATGAAAAAATTACAATTGGTATTGATAAATCTCGATTGAACGCTCAAAACAATACGCTTTTTATTTACAATTCAGTTGGTCAATTGGTACAACCTGTACCACTAAATAATCAATCGAGCATCACAATTGATTGTCAAGCCTTAGCTTCAGGAGTTTATTACATCAAAACAAAAGAGTCAAACGAAGTTTTAAAATTTATAAAGAAATAATATTTCTAATTTACTTATTGATGAAAAATTTATTATTCCAACCTTAATTAGTTTAATTCTTTATGCTCTAATTACACGTCCTGGATTTTTTTAATTTAATTCCATACTCTATTCATCAAAACTTGTTTAGAAATAGTATTCGAGAAAATATTTTCATTTACCTTTTTGATTTTTTATTTTGTATAGCTATCTGGTTTATCAGTTATAAATTCATTAATCCCAAACGATAATATTTTAATCAAAATCAACCCTTTAAAAATTTCGTCAACTTACAGAAAATTCGTATTTTTGCATCTTAGTACAAATTCTAAAAGTAAGATGATAAACATTTCTCTTCCAGATGGAAGTGTAAGACAGTATGAGAGTGGCGTAACACCTATGGATGTAGCGCTTAGCATTAGTGAAGGTTTAGCACGTAATGTCATTTCGGCTATAGTAAACGATAAACAAGTTGAAACAACAACCCCAATCACCACAGATGCAACGATCAAATTGTTAACCTGGAACGATGAAATGGGTAAAAAAGCTTTTTGGCATTCGTCTGCTCACTTATTAGCACAAGCTATTGTTGAGTTTTATCCAAACGCTAAATTAACTATCGGACCTGCAATTGATAAAGGTTTCTATTATGATGTTGATTTTGGGGAAGATAAATTTACAGAAGCTGATTTTGCGAAAGTTGAAAAAGCAATGTTAGAGAATGCAAAGAAAAAAGCTGAATTCAAATTATATTCAGTTTCAAAAGCTGAAGCGTTAGAAACATATAAAGACAACGAGTACAAAACAGAATTAATCTCTAACTTAACAGACGGAGAAATCACATTCTGTACACATGATAACTTTACAGATTTATGTCGTGGTGGACACATTCCAAATACGGGAATTGTAAAAGCTGCTAAAATATTGAATGTTGCGGGTGCATATTGGCGTGGCGACGAGAAAAATAAAATGTTAACGCGTGTTTATGGTATCACATTTCCAAAACAAAAAGATTTAACAGAATATCTTGAGTTATTAGAAGAAGCTAAAAAACGTGATCACCGTAAATTAGGGAAAGAATTAGGTTTATTTGCTTTCTCTGAAAAAGTTGGTGCAGGTTTACCACTTTGGTTACCAAAAGGAGCTGCTTTAAGAAGAAAATTAGAAAACTTCTTATTAAAAGAGCAACAAAAAATGGGATACGAAATGGTTATCTCTCCACACATTGGTCAAAAAGAGTTGTATGTAACTTCTGGTCACTATGCAAAATATGGTGCAGATAGTTTTCAACCTATAAAAACACCAAACGAAGGAGAAGAATTCTTGTTAAAACCAATGAACTGTCCTCACCACTGTGAAATTTATAAAACGTCACAATGGTCGTACCGCGATTTACCAAAACGTTATGCTGAATTTGGTACAGTTTATCGTTACGAACAATCAGGAGAGTTGCACGGTTTAACACGTGTACGAGGATTTACTCAAGATGATGCTCACTTGTTCTGTACACCAGATCAATTATTAGAAGAATTCAAAAAAGTAATTGATTTAGTACTTTATGTATTTACAAATCTTGGATTTGATAATTATTCGGCTCAAATCTCATTAAGAGATCCCGAAAACAAAGAAAAATACATCGGTTCTGACGAAAACTGGGCAAAAGCTGAGCAAGCCATCATCACAGCAGCAGAAGAAAAAGGTTTACCAACAGTTGTAGAATATGGTGAAGCAGCCTTCTACGGACCTAAGTTAGACTTTATGGTGAAAGATGCATTAGGACGTCAATGGCAATTAGGAACAATCCAAGTGGATTATAACCTACCAGAACGTTTTGATTTAACTTACACTGGAGCAGACAACGAAAAACACAGACCTGTAATGATTCACCGTGCGCCATTTGGCTCTATGGAGCGTTTCATTGCTATCTTGTTAGAAAATACAGCAGGTAATTTACCACTTTGGTTAACACCAGATTTATTCACAATTTTACCAATTAGTGAAAAATATGTGGAATATGGAGAAAAAGTATTAAATTTGCTGGCCGAAGAGGAAATTAACGGATTGATTGACAGTAGAAATGAGAAAACTGGTAAAAAAATTCGTGATGCCGAAATCAGCAAAATTCCTTTCATGTTAATCATCGGTGAAAAAGAAGCAGAAAACGGTACAGTTTCTGTAAGAAGACACGGAGAAGGTGATTTAGGAGAGATGACTATTCAAGAGTTTATCAACTTCATGAAAGAACAAATCAAATTAAAATAATTTAAAACAGAATAACTATCGCAATTAGAAGAAAAGGCGGCAGAGGTCCAGCCAGAGTAATTAAGGAAGATCAACATAAGATCAATGATAAGATTGACGCGAAAGAAGTACGCGTTGTTGGAGAAGGTATAGAACCTGGTGTATATCCAATTTCTAAAGCTTTAGAACTTGCAGAAGAACAAGGTTTAGATTTGGTTATGATCAGTGAAAAAGCCATTCCACCTGTTTGTCGTGTCGTAGAGTACAAAAAGTTCTTATACGAACAAAAGAAAAAAGAAAAAGAGCTTAAAGCTAAACAACAGAAAATTGTCGTTAAAGAAATTCGTTTCGGTCCTCAAACAGATGATCACGATTACGAATTCAAAAGACGTCATGCAAGATCTTTCTTAGAAGAAGGTTCTAAATTAAAAGCATACGTTTTCTTTAAGGGACGTTCTATTATCTTTAAAGATCAAGGAGAAATCTTATTGTTACGTTTAGCACAAGAATTGGAGGATGTTGGAAAAGTAGAACAAATGCCAAAACTTGAAGGTAAAAGAATGATTATGATGATGGGACCTAAGAAATAATTAGGTTTCATTATCTTACAAAAAATAAAAACGTTTTAATTTTAAATAATTTGTAATCATGCCAAAATTAAAAACAAAATCTGGAGCGAAAAAACGTTTCAAATTAACAGGAACAGGTAAAATTAAAAGAAAACACGCTTTTAAAAGCCACATCCTAACAAAAAAGGAAACTAAACAAAAGAGAAATTTAACTCAAACTGGTTTAGTGGATCAAGCTGATGTTCATTCAGTAAAACAACAATTAAGATTAAAATAAGAACCTGTTCTTATTTGGTTTATTAATTCATTATTAACCCTGTCGTTGGGCCTTAAAGCAGAGAAATCTCGCCCACTACAAAAAAATTAAAATTATGCCAAGATCAGTAAACGCAGTTGCGTCAAGAGCTAGAAGAAAAAGAGTTTTAAAACTTGCAAAAGGATATTTCGGAAGAAGAAAAAATGTTTGGACTGTTGCTAAAAATGCAGTAGAAAAAGGATTAGTTTACGCTTACCGTGATAGACGTCAAAAGAAAAGAAATTTCCGTGCGTTATGGATTCAAAGAATTAACGCTGGAGCAAGATTACATGGATTATCTTACTCTAAATTTATGGGTGCTGCAAACAAAGCTGGTATCGAATTAAACCGTAAAGTTTTAGCGGATTTAGCGATGAACCACCCAGAAGCTTTCAAAGCTATCGTAGAAAAAGTAAAATAATTTTTTTTAAACAATATTAAAACGTTTTAAAACTTGGCTATTTAGTCAAGTTTTTTTTTTGCCTAAATTTGAACAAATAATAATTTTCGATGAATCAACAAAAAGACTTATTTCTAAGAATTTGGCCCTTTTTTATTGTATTTTTTATCTACAATTTTGCTGCTATTGCCATGACACAATATTTTGGTCGCGATGAATTGCATTTGCATTTCAATAAATATAGCAATCATTACTTCGATAAATTCTTTGTATTCTATACAGATTTCGGAACCTACTATTTATTTTTCATCTTGCTCGGCTATCTTTTATGGAAAAAAACACAACGATATTTTTATTATCTATTCGTTTCAGGTGCTGTTGCATCAACAATAAGTGTCTTTTTTAAGAATGTATATTTTGAACAAGTTTTGCGTCCAGGATACTATTTCACTCAAAAGAAAATAGACATCGTTTTGGTCAAAGATTACGCGATACAAATGGCATCAACTTTTCCATCAGGACATTCATTAACAGCCGTTATAATCTCGATGATGTTCTGTTTACTCACAAAAAACCGATGGTTACAACTTTTTTTCGCTTTACATTTTCCAAGTATTGCAATTAGTCGAATTTATTTATCTCGCCATTTCGCTATCGATACAGTCGGTGGAGCACTTATCGGATTTTTTATGTTTATCTTTACGTATTACATCATCAATCATTCGAATAATCCAAAACTAGATCATAAATTTATCAACAATGGAAAAGCAAACTAAACTAAAAATATCATTGATTCAATACGATGTTATATGGGAAGATACGAAAGCAAATCAAACCTATTTAGACAAATTGTTAAGCAATCATCAAACCGATATTATATTGTTACCAGAAATGTTTGCTTCGGGATTCTCGATGAATGTAGAAAAAATTGCTCAGAAACCTTTTGGAGAAACATTCGAATGGATGCAACATAAAGCCAAAGAACTGAATTCTGCGATAGCTGGAAGCATTTCTACACACGAGAATAACAGCTACTATAATCGTTTTTACTTCGTCTGTCCAAGCGGCTCTATTTACATATACGACAAGAAACATTTG